>NZ_VCKZ01000463.1 GCF_005889745.1 Actinomadura geliboluensis | reverse complement strand
GGGGCGAGGGCGGGCCCCGTGGGGGGCTCGGCCGCCGGATCCTGGACGTCACCGGCCTCGGCTTCCATGTCCGGCCCCTGAAGGAGCTGTGCCCGGCCGGGACCGTGACGCGGCTGGAGACGCGCGGCGGCCGCGCCCTGCTCGCCGGGCATGTGCCGAACCCGCTGCGCCGGATCCCGCTGGACGCCGAGCTGGCCGGGACGCTGGAGTTCCGCGACCGGCGCCGGAGGGCCCGCCGGGCGCGGGTCCGCGCCGCCGTCCGGCACGAGGGCGACCGCCTGGCCTGGCGGGCGGAGTTCGACCCGGCCGCCGAGATCAGGCCGCTCGGGTTCGTCGACCCCGTCTGGGACGCGTGGCTGCGCGTCCGGGCGGACGGCGAGGACATGGTCTGCCGTCTCGGCGAGGGCCGCGGATCGCCGCCGCTGGAGGGCGTCGCGCTGCCCGTCCGGCCCCGGCTGACACGGCTGGCCGGAGACAGCCTCCGCTCCCGCCTCACCGGCCGCGGCGACCTGGCGTTCACGCTGGAGGCGGCGAGCCCGTGGGCGCGGCTGGCGAGGGCCGCCGCGCGCCGCGCCGCCACCTCGGCGCCGGGGCGGCGCGCCTGGCGCCGCGTCCGGGCGGTGCGGCGGGCGGCGGCCCGGCGGCTCACCGCGCGCCGGACCAAGATCGCCGTGTTCAACCGGGTGCTCAGCCGGCTGCCCGTCCGGACCGGCCTGGCGGTCTTCGAGAGCCATCTCGGACGCCACTACTCCGACAACCCGAAGTACCTCTACCGGGAGCTGCGCGGGACGGGGCGGCCGATCACGGCGGTGTGGGCGTACGCGTCGTCCCCGAAGGGGTTCCCCACGGACGCCGTGCTCGTCCGCCGGGGTTCGTGGCGGTACTTCCTGGCGCTGGCGCGCGCCCAGTTCTGGGTGGACAACCAGGGCTTCCCCGAGGGCCTACGCAAACGCCGTGAGACCACCTATATCCAGACCTGGCACGGCTCGGCCGTCAAGCCCATGGGCCTCGACCAGCCCCGCCTGAAGAGGGCCTCCGCCGGCGAGAGGGCCCGGCTGCGGCGGATGGTGGAGCGCTACGACTGCTTTCTGGTGCGCTCCGGGCACGACGTCGAGACGCTGTGCGCCGGCCTCGGGGTGCGCTCCGAGCTGCTCCCGGCCGGCTATCCCCGCAATGACCCCCTGGTCAACGGGGTGGACGGCGATCCGGAGCTGGCCTCCGAGGTCGCGGCGCTCCGCACGTCCCTCGGCCTGGACGACGGGCGCCGCGCCGTCCTGTACGCGCCGACCTTCTCCACCGGGCCGGACGGGCGCCCCGGCGGACTGCTGGAGCCGCCCATCGACCCCGAGGTGTTCGCGCGGGAGCTGGGGGAGCAGTACGTGCTGCTCGTCCGGCCCCACTACCTGTGCCGGGCCAACGTCCCGCCCGGTGCCCGCGCGGTCATGCGGGACGTCGGCGCGGTGCCCGACGCCACGCTCCTGCTGCTGCTCGCGGACGCCCTCGTCACCGACCACTCCTCGATCATGTTCGACTTCGCGCTGCTGGACCGGCCGATCGTCCTGCACCTCCCGGACGGCCGCGACCTCGCCCCCGGATACCTCGACCTGAACCGGGAAGGGCCCGGGCCGATCACCCGCACCGAGCGGGAACTCGTCGCCGCACTGGCCGGGCTGGACGCGGCCGAGGCCGTCCACGGCCCCCGGCGCCGCGCGTTCGCCGCGCGCTTCGGCGAGCACGACCGGGGCACCGCCGCCCGGACGGTGGCGGACCGCTACTTCCCGGCCGCACGGCCGGGCCGCAGGAGTGAACGCACGAGCCGCAGGGGGAGCAGCCATGGCCGCACCGCGTGACGTCTTCATCGTGTGCAACAACGCCGACGACATGGGCGGGCTGCAGCGCTGGGCGCACCACATGGCGCGCCTGCTGGCCGGGCGCGGGGACCGCGTCACCCTCGTGGGGATCACCCGCGGCGCGGAGCCGTACCACCACGACCGCGACGGCTCCTACGCCGTCGAGGTGCTGCACCGGGAATGGCGGGCGCCGGTGCTGGCGTGGCGGCCGAAGAGCACGCTGCAGAAGCTGAACCCGGCGGCGCGCGCGCGGGATCTGCGGAGGACGGCGGCCCAGCGGCGCGGCGCCGGGCGCCTGTCGGAGCTGTTCGCCGCCGCCGGGCCCGGGGCGGTGGTGATCGTGGCGCAGGTGTGGGCGATGGAGTGGGTGCGGCTGGCCGACACGTCCGGGCTGCGGGTCGTGGCGATGAGCCACGAGTCGTACGAGGCCACCCGCAAGTCGACCCGGTACCGGAGGGTCAGGGAGCACTACGCCGGCGCGGACCGGATGCTGGTGCTGACGGCCGAGGACGCCGACGCCTGGGCCAGGGACGGCATGACGAACGTCGACCACATCCCGAATCCGCTGCATGTGACGCCGGCCGTCCACCCGACGCTGGACCTCCCGGTGGTCGCCTGCGTCGGGCGCCTGTCCCACGAGAAGGGCGTCGACCTGATGCTGGAGGCGTGGGAGGCGGTCCGCGCGCGCCATCCGGACTGGCGCCTCCACATCTACGGCGGCGGCCCCAAGGAGACGGAGCTGCGGGCGCGGGCGGACGCCGCCGGGCTGGCGGGTTCCGTGGAGTTCCGGGGGGTGGTCACCGACGTCGAGCAGGCGCTGGTCGAGGCGTCGGTGCTCGCGCTGCCGTCGCGGGCGGAGGGCTTCCCGATGTCGGTGCTGGAGGCCATGGCGTACGGGCTGCCGACGGTGGCGTTCGACTGCGCGCCGGGCGTCCGCGCGCTGCTCGGGGCCGGGGAGGAGAGCGGCGTCCTGGTCGAGCCGGGCGACACGGCCGCGTTCGCCGCCGCGCTGGACCGCCTCATGGGGGACCCGGAGGAGCGCCGCGCCCTCGGTGCCGCGGCCCGGGCGTCGGTGCTGCGCTTCCACCCCGACGCCGTCCTCGCCCGCTGGGACCGGCTGTTCGACCTGCTGCACCGGGAGCCGCCGCCCGTGCCCGAGCGCGCGCCCGCGCCCGCCCGCGAGGCCGCGGCCGCGGCGGAACCCGCCCTGGGGAGAGATTCTTTCTAACAACTGTTTGGTAGAGTCCCTGGCGTGAAGCAGAACGAGTCGCCGGCGGACCGCGCGTTCCGCGCCGAGGTCCGCGACTGGCTCCAGACGAACCTCTCGGGCGAGTTCGCGCACGCCCGCGGACTCGGCGGACCCGGCCGCGAGCACGAGGCGTTCGAGGAGCGGCTGGCCTGGGAACGGCACATGGCCGCGGCCGGCTGGACGTGCGTCGGCTGGCCGCGCGAGTACGGCGGCCGCGGCGCCACCGTCGAGCAGCAGGTGATCTTCCACGAGGAGTACGCGCTCGCCGACGGCCCCGCCCGCGTCAACCACATCGGCGAGAACCTGCTCGGCCCCACGATCATCGCGTTCGGCACCGACGAGCAGCGCGCCCGGTTCCTCCCCCCGATCGTGGCGGTCGAGGAGCTGTGGTGCCAGGGCTACTCCGAGCCCGACGCCGGCTCCGACCTCGCCAACGTGCAGACCCGCGCCGAACTGTCCGGCGACCACTGGACGGTCAACGGCCAGAAGGTGTGGACGTCGCTCGCCCTCGAAGCCGACTGGTGCTTCGTCGTCTGCCGCACCGAGCCGGGCTCGTCCCGCCACAAGGGCCTGTCGTACCTGCTCGTCCCGATGCGGCAGGACGGCGTCGACATCCGGCCGATCATCCAGCTCACCGGCACCTCCGAGTTCAACGAGGTCTTCTTCGACGGCGCCCGCACCGACGCCGGCAACATCGTCGGCGCGCCCGGCGAGGGCTGGAAGATCGCGATGGCCACGCTCGGGTTCGAGCGCGGCGTCGCGACCCTCGGCCAGCAGGTCGGGTTCGCCCGCGAGTTCGAGGGCGTCGCCGACCTCGCCCGCCGCACCGGCGCCATCGACGACCCGCTGCTGCGCGACCGGCTCACCCGGTCCTACATGGGCCTGGAGATCATGCGGCTGAACGCGGTGCGGACCATGGCGGGCGTCGCCGCCGGCGCCCCCGGCCCCGAGTCGTCCATCTCCAAGCTCGTCTGGGGCACCTGGCACCGCGAGCTCGGCGAGCTGGCCATGGACGTCCTCGGCGCCGCCGGGCTCGTCGCCGATGGTGAGCCCTACGACCTCAACGACTGGCAGCGGCTGTTCCTGTTCTCCCGCTCCGACACGATCTACGCCGGGTCGAACGAGATCCAGCGCAACATCATCGCCGAGCGCGTGCTCGGGCTCCCTAGAGAGGCACGCGGATGACGCCCCCGCCCTACGTCCCCGGCCACGGCCTGCTGAAGGACCGCGCCGTCGTGATCACCGCCGCCGCCGGCGCCGGGATCGGCGGCGCCACCGCCCGCCGCTGCCTGGAGGAGGGCGCCCGCGTCCTGATCTCCGACACGCACGAGCGGCGGCTCACCGCCTCCGCGCAGGAACTGGAGAAGGAGTTCGGCGCCGACCGCGTCGCCGCGCTGCCCTGCGACGTCACCTCCGAGGAGCAGGTCCAGGCACTGTACGGGCTCGCCGTCGAGCGCTACGGCCGCGTCGACGTCGCCGTCAACAACGCCGGGCTCGGCGGGACGGCCGACCTCGTCGACATGGCCGACGAGCAGTGGGACCGCGTCATCGACATCACCCTCAACGGCACCATGCGCTGCACCCGCGCCGCCCTGCGCACCATGCGCGACCAGGGCTCCGGCGTCATCGTCAACAACGCCTCCGTGATCGGCTGGCGGGCGCAGAAGGGCCAGTCCCACTACGCCGCCGCCAAGGCCGGCGTCATGGCCCTCACCCGCTGCGCCGCGCTGGAGGCCGCCGACCACGGCGTCCGGATCAACGCCGTGTCGCCGTCCCTCGCCATGCACCCGCACCTGGTGAAGGTCACGTCGGAGGAACTGCTGGACGAGCTGACACGGCGCGAGGCGTTCGGACGCTACGCGGAGCCGTGGGAGGTGGCCAACGTTATCGTCTTTCTGGCCAGCGACTACTCGTCCTACATGACGGGCGAGGTCGTCTCCGTCTCCTCCCAGCACGCATAGGAAAAAGATGAGTCCACGACGGCGCGACGCCGAGGGCACCGCCGCCGCCCGCGCGGAACGGCGGGCGGAACTGCTCGCCACGGCCGCGGAGGTGTTCGCCTCCCAGGGCTACTCCGCCACCACCGTCCGGAAGGTCGCCGACGCCGCCGGCATTCTCGGCGGCAGCCTCTACTACCACTTCGACTCCAAGGAGTCGATGGCCGACGAGATCCTCCGCACCTTCCTGGACGAGATGTGGGCCGGGTACGAGCAGGTCCTCGCGGCGGACCTCAACGCCCGCGACACCCTCGAGGCCATCGTCGCGCAGTCGTTCCGCTCGATAGACCGGCACCGGCCCGCCGTCGTCCTCTACCAGAACGAGTCCAAGCACCTCGCCACCAGCGAGCGGTTCCACTACCTGCTCGACTCGCAGCGCCGGTTCGAGGAGATGTGGCTGTCCCTGCTCGACCGGGGCGTCAAGGAGGGCGCGTTCCGCGCCGACCTCGACCGCACCCTCGTCTACCGGTTCATCCGCGACACCGTGTGGGTCGCGGCGAACTGGTACCAGCACGGCGGCCGGCTGTCCGCCGACGACATCGCCAAGCAGTACCTCGCCATGTTCCTCGAAGGCATCCAGGCGAGCTAGCCCCCGTACGAAGGAGAAGACCATGGCCGAGGCGTACATCGTCGACGCAGTCCGGGCCCCGGTGGGCCGGCGCAACGGCGGGCTCGCCGGCGCGCACCCCGCCGACCTCGGCGCGCACGTCCTCACCGCGCTCATGGACCGGACGAAGATCGACCCGGCCGCCGTCGAGGACGTCGTGTTCGGCTGCGTCGACACCATCGGCCCGCAGGCCGGCGACATCGCCCGCACCTGCTGGCTCGCCGCCGGGCTCCCCGAAGAGGTCCCCGGCGTCACCGTCGACCGGCAGTGCGGCTCGTCCCAGCAGGCCGTGCACTTCGCCGCGCAGGCCGTCCTGTCCGGGACGTCCGACCTGGTCGTGGCGGGCGGCGTGCAGAACATGTCGCAGATCCCGATCGCGTCCGCGATGACCGCCGCCGCGCCGCTCGGCTTCACCGAGGGCCCCTTCGCCGGCTCCAAGGGCTGGACGCGCCGCTACGGCGACCAGGAGGTCTCCCAGTTCCACGGCGCCGAGATGATCGCCCGCGACTGGGACCTGTCCCGCGAGGACATGGAGCGCTTCGCCTACGAGTCGCACCAGCGCGCCATCCGCGCCATCGACGAGGGCCGCTTCGAACGCGAGATCGCCCCCTACGAGGGCGTCGCCACCGACGAGGGCCCCCGCCGCGACACCACGCTGGAGAAGATGGCCGGCCTGAAGACCCTCGTGGACGGCGGGCGCCTCACCGCCGCCGTGTCGTCCCAGATCTCCGACGGCTCCGCCGCCCTGCTCATCGCCTCCGAGCAGGCCGTCAAGGACCACGGCCTCACCCCGCGCGCCCGCATCCACCACATCTCCGCGCGCGGCGAGGACCCCGTCCGGATGCTGTCCGCGCCGATCCCCGCCACCGCCTACGCCTTCAAGAAGACCGGCATGACGATGGACGACATCGACGCCGTCGAGATCAACGAGGCGTTCGCGTCCGTCGTCCTCGCCTGGCTGAAGGAGACCGGCGCCGACCCGGCGAAGGTCAACCCCAACGGCGGCGCCATCGCCCTCGGCCACCCCCTCGGCGCCACCGGCGCCCGCCTCATGACCACCCTCCTCCACGAACTGGACCGAACCGGCGGCCGCTACGGCCTCCAGACGATGTGCGAGGGCGGCGGCCAGGCGAACGTGACCATCATCGAGAGGTTGCGTTAGCCCAGGGGCGACCCCCTGGAACCC
>NZ_VCKZ01000462.1 GCF_005889745.1 Actinomadura geliboluensis | reverse complement strand
GTCACGGCCTGCCGCGCCGTCCTGTCGTCCTGACGGAGGCGCGGCGGCCGGTTCCGGGCGTCGGTGCCGCCCGCGTCACTGCAGGTCGAACTTGACCTTCTCGCCCTCGATCGAGGTCACCGTGATCGTCACCGGGCCCACCTGGGCGCGCTGCCCGGTGGCGATGGTGGCGGGCGCGGAGCCGTCCGCCGAGACCGTGACGCCCCGGCCGGAGATCTGCGAGACGGTGACGTCGACGTCGTTGACCTCCACGGTCTGCCCGGCGCCGGTCACGGTCACGTGGCACTTGCCGTTGACGCAGCTGTGCGAGTTGGACTGGCATCCGCCGAGCACCAGGACGCCCCCGGCCGCGAGAGCGGCGAGGACCGGAACTGCGCGCTTCACATAAACCCCCATGTCAGGCGATATCGGAGGTATTGATGCGCGTTCCGGCCGTCAGGTTCCCCCGGCCGAAGGCTGAAACCGGCCACCCCGACCGGCCGAGCGGGGAGGTCAGGGCAGCCAGCGGCCGTCGCGCATGAGGTCGCGGCCGGGGAGTTCGTTCACCTCGCGCCACGCCTGGACGCGGCGCGGCGTGATCCGGAACCAGCGGTAGGCGCCGGCCGCCTCGCGCGGGTCGAAGCCGGCCTGCGCGGCGAACCGGTCGGCCCGCTCCGCCGGCAGCGCGTCCAGGTCGAGCACCTCCACCGTGCCGTCGATCACGGACACGTCGCGGGTGCCGCCGAGGGCGAGCCGGACGGTCCGGCCGACGGCGAGGTTGCGGCCGGTGGGGCTGTCCGCCGGGGTGGCCGCGAGCAGCGCCTCGCCGTCCCAGTCGAAGGACAGCGGCACCAGGTGGGGGACGCCGTCCGGCGAGGCCGTCGCCACCCAGACGTCCACGTCGTGGGAGAGCCGGTGCTCGGTGTCGCGGCGGCGCTCGGCGCGCGAGCGCGGGGCGGGGAGGGTCATGGTCGCTCCTCGGATCGCGGGTGGTGGCCGGCCGGCGGACCGGCGTGGTCCCAGGCTCTCCCGCCCGGCGGGCGGGACGCCTCCGTGCCGAGCACGGAACCCGCCACGGATAATGGGCCGGTGACGACGATCTCCGCCCGGGAGGCCGAGGTGCTCGCCCTGGTCGGGGCGCATCTGAGCAATGCCGAGATCGCCGCGCGGCTGGTGCTGTCGGTCCGCACCGTCGAGTCGCACGTGTCCTCGCTGCTGCGCAAGCTGGCGCTGCCGGACCGGCGGGCCCTCGCCCGGCACGCCGCCGAGGTCGACCGCGCCGAGCGGTCGCGGTCGGCGCCCGCGCTGCCCGCGCCGCTGACGGCCTTCATCGGACGGGTCCGCGAGCGCCGGGAGCTGGCGGCGGCGGTGCGGGGCAGCCGGCTGGTGACCGTGGCCGGGCCCGGCGGGGTCGGCAAGACGCGGCTCGCGCTCGCGGCGGCGGAGGACCTGGCGGGCGACTTCCCCGACGGCGTGTGGTTCGCGGACCTGGTGCCCGTCACCGAGCCGGGACGGGTGGGCGCGGCGGTCGCGGCGGCGGCGGGCGTCGGGGAGCAGCCCGGACGCGGCATCGACGACGCGGTCGCGGCGGCGCTGGCCGACCGCCGCGCGCTGCTGGTGCTCGACAACTGCGAGCACGTGCGGGACGGGGTGGCGCCGTTCGTGGAGCGGCTGCTCGCCGCCTGCCCGGAGCTGCGCGTGCTGGTGACGAGCCGGGCCCGGCTGATGGTCCCGTTCGAGCACGTCGTGGCCGTCCCGCCGCTGTCGCGGGACGGCGGCGACGAGTCCGAGGCGGTGGCGCTGTTCCTGGACCGGGCGGCGGTCGCGGGCCTGCCGCCCGACCCGGCGGCGCGCGAGCAGGCCGTGGCCGTCTGCGAGGGGCTCGGCGGCATGGCGCTGGCGATCGAGCTGGCGGCGGCGCGCTGGTCCACGCTCGGGCTGGACGGCCTCATGACGGGCCTCTCCGATCAGCTGCGCATCCTCACCGGCGGGTCCCGCGCCGACGACCGGCACCGGTCGGTGCGGGCGGTGCTCGACTGGAGCCACGACCTGCTGGAGCCGGGGGAGCAGGCGCTGCTCCGCCGCATCTCCGTGTTCGTCGCGCCGTTCACCGCAGGTGACGCCGCCGAGGTCGCCGGGTTCGCCCCACTGGACCCGGCGGCGGTCGTGGACGGGCTCGGAGCGCTCGCCGAGCAGAGCCTGCTCTCGGTGGCGCCGTCCCCGTCCGGCACCCGGTACCACGCGCTGGAGACGATCCGCCAGTACGGGACGGAACGGCTCGCCGAAGCGGGCGAGCTCGCGGACGTCCGGGCCCGGCATCTGCGCTGGTGCCTGGCCAACGCGTCCGCCCTGCGGGAGACCGGCGGCGCGGACTGGCGCGCCCGGTTCGACGACGCGGCCGAGGACATGCGGGCCGCGCTCACCTGGGCCGCCGACCTGCCGGAGCGGCGCCCGGACGCCTACCGGCTCGCCCTGCCCATGGCCGAGCTGGCCTTCGCCCGCAACCTGCTCGGCGAGGCGCAGCAGCGGTTCGAGCAGGCGGCGGGGCTCGCCGCCGACGGTGCCGAGGCCGCTGCGGCGCTGCGGCACGCCGCCGCCGTGGCCGGGTGCCGCAGCCTCGACGGCGAGATGTACCGGCTGCACCGCGCCGCCGCCGAGGCCGCCCGCCGCGCGGGCGACACCGCCGCCGCCGGGCGCGACCTGGCCGCCGCCGCGACCGTCGCGTACCGCTTCTCCAGCTCGTTCGAGCGCATCCCGCCCGCCGCGGAGGTGGCGGCGATCCTCGCGGAGGCGCGGACGCTGGCCGGTGACTCACCGGCCGCCGAGGCGGCGGTCGCGCTCGCGGAGGCGGCGGTGGAGGCGGACGCGTTCGGGGCCGTCCAGGGCGACCCGGAGAACCCGGCGGCGGAGACGGTCCGGCGGGCCGGGCGGGCGGTGGAGCTGGCGCGGCGCGCGGGCGACCCGGTGGCCGAGTCCGCCGCGCTGGACGCGCTCTCCGGCGCGCAGAGCTGGGCCGGCGACCCGTTCGCGGCGGCGGCCGCCGCAGGCCGCCGGATCGCCCTGCTGTCCGCCGAGCCGGACGGCCCCGCGGGCACCCACGAGCTGATGGACGCCCTCGCCATGGCCGCCGGGACCGCCGTCGGCGTGGGGCGGCTGCCGGAGGCCCGCCGCTGGGGCGGGCGGCTCGCCGACCACCCGCTGCTGGCGGAGGCGGGGCACCACGCCACGTCCTGGCTGCTCGTCGCGGACGCGTTCAGCGGCCTGGCGGGCGAGCTGCTCCCGGTCAGCGCCCGGTTCCTCGACTCGTGGGAGCGGAACGGCCTGCGGTCGCGGTCGCTCGCGCCCGCCGCCGCGTCGGTCGCGATGGTCCACGGCCTGCGCGGTGACCGGGACGCCCGCGCGTCCTGGCTCGCGATCGCCGCGGACGCCGGGCCCGAGGGGGACAACCGTCTGGGCTACGGCGCGGTCTTCGACACCATGGTCCTGCTCCACAACGGCGACGCGGACGCGGCGCTGGAACGGGTCGCCCCTGAGCCCGACCGGGTGTGGAAGTGGGTGTGCTGGGTCTGGCTGCACTGGTACACGGCGCTGCGGGTGGAGGCGGCGGTGCTCGCCGGGCATCCCGAGGCCCGCGACCGGATCGCCGCCGCCCGGACGGTCGTCACCGGCAACCCGGTCGCCTCCGCCCAGGTGGACCGGGCGGAGGCGCTGCTCGACGGCGACCTCCCGCGCCAGCTCGCCGCGGCGGAGGCGTTCGAGGCGGCCGGGTGCCCGTACCAGGCGGCGCGCACGCTGGTCCTCGCCGGCGGCGACCACACCGCCGCCGGAGAGGCCGCGCTCGCCGGACTCGGGCTCGCCCCGGCGGCCGTCCGGTAGGGGCGGACGCGTTCAGCCCATCGCCTGCTTCACGAGGGCGGCGATGCGCTCCTCCACTTCGGGCGTCACCTCGGTCAGCGCGAACGCGGTCGCCCACATCGGGCCGTCGTCCAGCTTCGCCGGGTCGTTGAAGCCGAGCGTGGCGTAGCGCGTCTTGAACTTCGCCGCGGGCTGGAAGAAGCAGACGTTCTTCCCGTCCTGCGCGTAGGCGGGCATCCCGTACCAGAGCTTCGGTGCGAGGGAGGGCGCGGTGGACGTGATGACGGCGTGGACGCGCTCGGCCATGGCCCGGTCCGCGTCCCCCATCTCGGCGATCTTCGCGAGGACGTCCCGCTCGGCCTCCGCGGCCTTGTCCGCGCGCGAGGCGCGCCGCGCCGCCTTCTTCTGCTCCTCCGCGTGGTCCTTCATCGCGGCCCGCTCCTCGGCGGTGAACCCCTCGTACGTGCCGTTCGCGGCCATGATCACTCCCGTTGTCCGTGGTTCGCGACCGTCCCGAACCGGGCCGGTCGCCGTGGTTACGAGCATCGCCGGACGGCGGTACGGGCGGCATCCGTGCCGAGTACGGAAACCACCACGGACGGCCAGTCCGCAACCGGACACGGAGAGACGGACGTCCAGGCCGGGCAAAGCTTTCCCCTGCTGTTCACCTGGGCGTGGAATGCTGGTCATCTGGGTGTGCGTGCCGATTTGCCGAGCATCGTTGAGGGAGCAGCCCGTGGCCGACAGGCATCTCGAAATCGAGCAGAAGTACGATGCCGCCGCCGACTTCGTCCTGCCGGACCTGTCCGGGCTGCCGGGGGTGGCGGCGCTCGGGGAGCCGGAGGTCCACGAGCTGCACGCCACCTACTTCGACACCGCCGACCTGCGGCTCGCCGCCAACAAGATCACGCTGCGGCGGCGGCGCGGCGGCCCGGACGCGGGCTGGCATCTGAAGATGCCCGCCGGGCCGGACAGCAAGCAGGAGCTGCGCGCGCCGCTCGGCCGCCCGCTGGCCGTCCCGGCGCGGCTCGCCGGGCTGGTCGCGGTGCACACGCGCGGCGCGGAGCTGCGCCCGGTCGCGACGCTGGAGACGCGGCGGACGGTCGTCCGGCTGCTCGGCGCGGACGGGGCCGAGCTGGCGGAGGTCGCCGACGACCTCGTGACCGGCCGGGGCGGCGCGGACGCCGAGCCCGAGCGGTGGCGCGAGATCGAGGTCGAGCTCGGCACCGGCGGCCCCGACCTGCTGAAGGCCGCCGGGAAGCGGCTCCGCAAGGGCGGTGCGAAGCGGGCCAAGTCGTCGTCCAAACTCGGTCGGCTGCTCGGCGCCGCCGTCGTCCCGTCGGAGCCGGCGGCGGCGCGGTCCGCGGCCCGGTCGCGGATCGCGGCGGCCACCTGCAACGGCAAGGCGCCGGCGATCACGACCGGCGAGGTCGTGCTGGCCTACCTCGCCGAGCAGGTCGAGACGATCGTGACCGTCGACCCGAAGGCGCGGCTGGGCGAGGACGACGCCGTCCACAAGATGCGGGTCGCCGTCCGCCGGACGCGCAGCGCGCTGCGCAGCCACCGTCCCGTCCTCGACCCGGAGCGGACGGTGCCGCTCGGCCCTGAGCTGCGCTGGCTCGCCCAGGTCCTCGGCGAGGTCCGCGACCTGGAGGTGCTGCGCATGCGCTTCGAGGGCGCGCCCGACTTCCTGCTGGACGACCTGGAGCGGCGGGAGCGCTCGGCGTACCGGCGGATGAACACCGTGCTGAAGGAGCCGAGGTACTTCGCGCTGCTCGACGACCTGGACCGCCTGGTCGCCGACCCGCCGCTCGGCGCGGCGGCGGCCCGCAAGGCGCGCAAGGAGCTGCCCGGCCTCGTCACGCGGGCCTGGGACCGGATGGCCAAGGAGTACGCGTCGATCCGGACGTCCGCCGACCCGGAGACCGCGCGCCACGAGACCCGCAAGGAGGCCAAGCGCGCCAGGTACGCGGCGGAGCTGGCCGTCCCGGTGCTGGGGATCGCGGCGAAGCGGGTGGTCAAGGACGCCAAGCGGCTGCAGGAGGTCCTCGGCGGCTACCAGGACGGCGTCATCGCCATGGAGCACCTCGCCGCCGCCGCGAAGCGGACGAAGAACCCGGCGGAGGCGTTCACGCTCGGCGTCCTGTACGGCAAGGAGCAGGTCGAGGCGGAGAGCGCCCGCGATCGCCTGGCCACGACCTGGTCGCAGACGCTCGGCCCGTCGTTCTAAGAGTCCCCGGAGCTGTGGCGCTCCAGTGACGCCAGCGAGCCCTCCGCGAGGTGCGCGACCCAGAACTCGCCCTTGCGGAGGCTCGGGTCCTCCGGGACGTTCTCCCCCATTTCCTTGCACACCCCGGTGACGAGCGCGGAGACGATCTCCCCGTGCGTGCACACGACCGCGCCGGTGCCGGCAAGGGAGAGCAGCCGGTCCACGGCCTCCTCCGGGCCGGTGTCGCCGATGGTGAACGCCGCGTCCGTGGCGATGGGCGCCCGCGTAGCGCGCGCGTAGGGCAGGACGGTCTCCAGGCAGCGCGCCGTCGCCGAACTGACCACCCGCATCGGCCCGTAGGCGTTCAGCAGCCCGGCCAGGGCGGCGGCCTCGCGCCGCCCCGGGGCGTCTAGCGGGCGCAGTTCGTCGGCCTCCCGCCACTCCCGCTTCTCCCCGGCGGACGCATGCCGCAAGATCACCAGCGGCGCCGTGCGCGCCGGGCCACGCAGGAACTCGTGCAGCAGGTCGGTGTCGTGCCGGTAGCTGAGCCTGGCCTCCGCCTCGGCGGCGGGCAGCCAGACCAGCTCGTCCACCTCGTGGTTCGGGGTGAACGCGCTCTCGGCGACGGGCCGCGCCGCCCAGTAGTCGACCTGCTTCGTCCGGTCCCCGATCGGGTAGGCGACGGTCGGGAGCCGGTGGCCGAGGCGGGCCGTGATGCCGGTCTCCTCCTCGATCTCGCGGACGGCGGCGCGCAGCACGTGCTCGCCCGGGTCGACCTTGCCCTTCGGGAACGACCAGTCGTCGTAGCGGGGCCGGTGGATCACCGCGAACTCCGGCTCCCCGCCCGGCCCGTCCCGCCAC
>NZ_VCKZ01000461.1 GCF_005889745.1 Actinomadura geliboluensis | reverse complement strand
ACAAGATGATGTTTTTTTTTTTTTTCTAGCAGAAGACGGCATACGATTTGTCTTGGGTTCTCGTGGGCTCGGAGATGTGTATAAGATATTGTAACGAGGGCTACACCGCCACCGGCGGGGACGGCCTGGCCCGCCCCGAGCTGTGCGGGGAGGCGATCCGGCTGGCGCGGCTGCTGGCCGCGCTCATGCCCGCCGAGCGCGAGGCGCGCGGGCTGCTGGCCCTGATGCTGCTGCACGACGCGCGCGCCGCCGCCCGCACCGGCCCCGGCGGCGCGCTGGTCGTCCTGGAGGAGCAGGACCGGTCCCGGTGGGACGCCGCCGAGATCGCCGAGGGCGTCGCGCTGCTGGAGGAGGCGCTGGCGCCCGCGCCCGGCCGTCCCCCGCCCGGCCCCTACCTGGTCCAGGCCGCGATCGCCGCCTGCCACGCCACCGCACCCGACGCCGCCGCGACCGACTGGCCGCAGATCGCCGTGCTGTACGAGCGGCTGGAGCGGCTGGTGCCGTCCCCGGTGGTGCGGCTGAACCGGGCCGTGGCGGTCGGCATGGCGGACGGGCCCGCCGCCGGGCTCGCGCTCGCCGACGACCTGGACCGCGCCGGGCACCTGGACGGCTACCACCTGCTGCACGCCGCGCGCGGCGACCTGCTGGGGCGCCTGGGCCGGCGCGCCGAGGCCGCCGCGGCGTTCCGCCGCGCCCTGGACCTGGCCGCCAACGACGCCGAGCGCCGCCACCTGGCCCGCCGCCTGGACGAACTCACCTGACCCCGGGTCCGCCGGAAGAAAACCGGCGCCGGAGTGTCCGCCGGGGGCCCGGCCGTTCGTCGGTGGGGCGAGACCGGCCGTCGAGGCCGCCGACCTGGGAAGGACACCCTCATGGAAACCGTGCACTCCAAGGACGGGACGCCCATCGCCTGCGACCGGACCGGGAGCGGCCCCGCCGTCGTCCTGGTCGGCGGGGCGCTCAACGACCGCCGCTCCGGCGCCGACCTGGCCGCGCTGCTGGCGGGCGGGCACACCGTCCTCACCTACGACCGCAGGGGCCGCGGCGACAGCGGCGACACCCCGCCCTACGCCGTCGACCGCGAGATCGACGACCTGGCCGCCGTGCTGGACGCCGCCGGGGGCTCCGCCGCCGTCTACGGGATGTCCTCGGGCGCGGTGCTGGCGCTGCGCGCCGCCGCCCGCGGCCTGCCCGTCACCCGGCTCGCGCTGTTCGAGCCGCCGTTCCACTCCGGCCACGACGACCGCCTCACCCGCTCCCGCGCCTACAACACCGAGCTGACCGGGCTGCTGGCCGGCGGCCGCCGCGGCGACGCGCTCGCGCTGTTCATGGGCAGCGTCGGGATCCCGGAGCAGATGGTGGCGCAGCTGCGGGAGGCGCCGATGTGGCCCGCGCTGGAGGCGCTGGCGCCGACGCTGGCCTACGACTCGGCGGTCATGGACGACGCCGGCGGCGGCGCGATGCCCACCGGCCTCATCGGCCGGGTCACCGTGCCCGCGCTGGTGGTGGCGGGCGGCGACAGCCCCGCCTGGATGCGCGACACCGCCCGCCGCGTCGCCGAGCTGCTGCCCGCCGGGACCCACCGCGTCCTGGAGGGCCAGACCCACGACGTCGCCGCCGACGCGCTCGCGCCCGTCCTGGCCGAGTTCCTCGGCTGACCGGCCCCCGCCCGGCCCGGCGGGCAGGGCCTGCGGGGCGGGGTCAGGTGACGGGGACCTCGATGTGGCCGGGCGCGCCGCGCCGCAGCGACGCGCGCCCGGCCGTGGCCGCCGCGGCCCACGCCTCGAACTCCGCCAGGTCCGCGGCGGGCACCGCCACGTCGGCCTCCACCGCCGTCCCGTAGCGGACGTCGGCGGGCTGGTGCCCGGCGGCGTGCAGGTCGCCGAGGAACCGGCCCGCCAGCGCGTGCTCGACCCCGACGGTGACCGTCACCACCGGGCGCAGCTCCACCACCCCGACGGCGTCGACGGCGCCGGCGACCGCCTGCGCGTAGGCGCGGACCAGGCCGCCCGCGCCGAGCTTCACCCCGCCGAAGTAGCGGGTGACGACCGCGGCGGTGCCGGTCAGGCCGCGCCGCACCAGCACCTCCAGCATCGGCACGCCCGCCGTCCCGGCCGGTTCGCCGTCGTCGCTGCTCTTGGTGATCTCGCCGTGCTCGCCGACGACGTAGGCGGTGCAGTTGTGGGTGGCGTCGCGGTGCGCGCGGCGGTGCGCGGCGATGAACGCGACGGCCTCGCCCTCGTCGGCGACGCGGGCGAGCGTGCAGACGAACCGGGACCTGCGGATCTCCAGCTCGCGGGACCCGCCCTGTCTGATCATGCGCATGGCGCTCCCGAGTGTATGTTCGCCGGGCCTCGCACGGGGGAAGGGTGCCCGCCATGGACCCGTTGGACGCGCTGTACCGGCGCTGGCTGTTCGAGGTGTGGGAGGGCGACTACGCCGTGGCCGAGGAGATCCTCACCCCCGGATTCACCGGGCACTGGCCGAACCTGGAGGTGCGCGGGCCCGCCGAGGCGGCCGAGCAGGTCCGCCGCTCCCACGCGAGCTTCTCCGGCGTCCGCACCGCGCTGGAGGCCGGCCCGGTCGTCGGCGGCGGCATGGTCGCCGCCGCGTGGAGCTTCCACGGCTCCTACCAGGGCGGGATCCCGGGCGCGACCGCCGCGCCCGGCACGCGGGTGTCGTTCCGCGGGCAGGACATCTTCCGCGCCGAGGACGGCCGCTTCGCCGAGTACTGGGTGGTCTCGGACGCACTGGGCCTCATGACCGCGCTCGGCGCCCTCGGCTGACACCCCGTCCCCGCGCCGGGGTCAGGCCCGGGGTGGCGGGGTCAGACCAGGTCGACGAGGTCGGCGATGGAGGGGACGACCCGGCTCGGCCGGAACGGGAACCGGGCGATCTCCTCCTCGCGGGTCACGCCGGTCAGCACCAGGATCGTCTCCAGCCCGGCCTCGATGCCGGCGACGACGTCGGTGTCCATCCGGTCGCCGATCATCGCGGTGCACTCGCTGTGCCCGCCGACCACGTTCAGCGCGGTCCGCATCATCAGCGGGTTGGGCTTGCCGACGAAGTACGGCTCCACCCCCGTCGCCCGGGTGATCATCGCGGCGACCGCGCCGCAGGCCGGCAGCGACCCCTCCGGGGACGGGCCGATCGGGTCGGGGTTGGTGGCCACGAACCGGGCGCCGCCCTCGATCAGCCGGATCGCGCGGGTGATCTGGGAGAAGCTGTAGGTGCGGGTCTCGCCGAGGACCACGTAGTCGGGGTCGATGTCGGTGAGGACGAAGTCGGCCTCGTGCAGCGCCGTGGTCAGCCCCGCCTCCCCGATCACGTACGCGGTGCCCTCGGGGCGCTGGTCGGCCAGGAACCGCGCGGTCGCCAGCGCCGAGGTCCAGATCGACTCGGCCGGGACCTGCAGGCCGGCCGCCGCCAGCCGGGCCGACAGGTCCCGGCGGGTGTAGATCGAGTTGTTGGTGAGGACGAGGAACGGCGTGCCGGACGCCGACAGCCGGCGGATGAACTCCTCGGCGCCGGGCACGGGGCGGCCCTCGTGGACCAGGACCCCGTCCATGTCCGACAGCCAGTACTCGATCGGCCTGCGTTCGGTCATGTCCCCATTGTCGCAGGTGGGGATCTTCGCTCGCGCCGCCGTGCCCGGGACGCCGCCGCGGCCGGGGCGTTGACCTGCACGTGATGTGGATCATAGATTCTCGGCACGGCGCACCGAACCGTGTTCGGCGGTCGGGCCGCGCGGCGGGCGCGCCGTCACCCCGCGGGAGGCGCGACGTGCAGGACCGTGAACGACAGGACCGGGACGTGCAGGGGAACGGCCGGGACGGCGCCGCCGGGGCCGCCGGGGCCGGGAGGCTGCCGGGGATCGCCGAGGTCAGGGCGGCGATGACCGCGCCCGGGCAGCCGTTCGAGATGGACGAGGTGGACATCCGCGGCGTCCCGACGCGGGTGTGGCGCAACGCCCCCGGCACCCTGCGCGACGTCCTGGAAATCTCCCGCGCGCACGGCGACGCCGACTTCCTGGTCTACGGCGGCGACCGGCTCACCTTCGCCGGCCACTACGCGCGCGCCGCCGCGTTCGCGCGGGTCCTCATCGGCCGGTACGGGGTCGCCAAGGGCGACCGGGTCGCGATCGCGATGCGCAACTACCCCGAGTGGTCGGTGGCGTTCTTCGGCGCCGCCGCCGCGGGCGCGGTGGTGGTGCCGCTGAACGCCTGGTGGAGCGCCGACGAACTGGAGTACGGCCTGGCCGACAGCGGCGCCGAGGTCCTCATCGCCGACGCCGAGCGCGCCGAGCGGCTCGCCGGGGCCCTGCCGGGCCTGGGGGTGGCGTGCCTGGTCGCGCGGCCGGACGGCGCCCTGCCGCCCGGCGCCGAGGCGTTCGACGACGTGCTCGGCGACCCCGGCGACCCGGCCGCGGCGTCCCTGCCCGAGGTGGCGATCGAACCCGACGACGACGCCACCATCTTCTACACCTCCGGCACCACCGGGCGGTCCAAGGGCGCGCTCGGCACGCACCGCAACATCACCACCAACCCCGTCAGCCTCGCCTACGGGATCATGTCGGCCGGGGTCCGCGCCGGCCGCACGGTGGAGGAGCTGGCCGTGCCGCAGCGGCGGGTGACGCTGCTGAGCGTCCCGTTCTTCCACGCCACCGGCTGCCATTCGGTGCTGGTCAGCAGCGCGCTGCAGGGCGGCACGGTCGTGCTGATGTACAAGTGGGACGTCCGGCGGGCGCTGGAGCTGATCGAGCGGGAGCGGGTCACCGGGTTCGGCGGCGTCCCCACGATGGCGTGGCAGGTGCTGACCTCCCCCGACTTCGGCGACTACGACACCTCCAGCCTCACCGGCGTCAGCTACGGCGGCGCGCCGGCCGCGCCCGCCCTGGTCGACAAGATCAAGGAGCGGCTGCCCGAGCGGGTGCCCGGCAACGGCTACGGGCTGACCGAGACCTCCTCGGTCACCACCTACAACGGCGGCGTGAACTACCTGGAGCGGCCCGAGAGCGTCGGCCCGCCCGTCGCGGTCTGCGACGTCAAGGTGATCGGCCCCGCCGGGGACGAACTGCCCGCCGGCGAGGTCGGCGAGCTGCTGATCAAGGGCCCGAACGTCATCAAGGGGTACTGGAACAAGCCGGAGGCGACCGCGGCCGCGTTCGAGGACGGCTGGTTCCGCAGCGGCGACCTGGCCCGCCTGGACGAGGACGGGTTCGTCTACATCGTCGACCGGGCCAAGGACATGCTGATCCGCGGCGGCGAGAACATCTACTGCGCCGAGGTGGAGGCGGTCCTGTACGAGCATCCGGCGGTCGCCGACTGCGCGGTGATCGGCGTCCCGCACGAGGTGCTGGGCGAGGAGGTCGGCGCGGTGATCGTGCCGCGGCCGGGCGCGGCGGTCGACGAGGCGGAGATCCGGGCGTTCACCGGCGGGCGGATCGCGGCGTTCAAGGTGCCGGTGCACGTGTGGTTCCGGGACGAGCCGCTGCCCCGCAACCCCGGCGGGAAGATCCTCAAGCGGCGGCTGCGGGAGGAGCTGCTGGCCTGACCCTCCCCGGGCTCTGCCGATTCGCCCGGTCCGGGCCCGGCGGGCGGGCGCCGCTAGGGTGATCTTGTGATGAGCGACGATGACCCGCGGTCCGGCATCCGGCAGGTCGACGCGCCGGGCCTGGCGCCCGGCCCCGGCTACAGCCACGCCGTCTCGGCCGACCTGCCGGGGCGGCTGGTGGCGGTGAGCGGGCAGATCGCCCTGGACGCCGCCGGGAACCTGGTCGGGCCCGGCGACCTGGAGGCCCAGACGCGGCAGGTGTTCGCCAACCTGGAGGCCGCGCTGGCCGCCGCCGGCGCCCGCTGGGAGCACGTGGTGCGGCTCGGCTACTTCCTGCGCGACGCCGGCGGCGTCGGCGTGGTCCGGGGTTGAGGAACCTGCGGACAGCCGTTAGCGCTGAGAATGATCTTTGGGGTGAGTGTTCCGTTAGGGGATCCCTCACCGGAACACCGGCCAGCCGGGGCGGTGCCCCAGGTCGAGGTGTTCCGTAAGAGTGTTCCGCGAACTGTCCCGGTGACGGGGCCCTATCCGGAACACTTGAGCGCGTGAACGCCGCGAACGCTACGGCTCCCGGCACGATCCGGGTCGGGTACGCCCGCTGTTCCACCGACGAGCAGGACGTCGTCGTCCAGACCGAGCAGCTGCTCGCGCTCGGTGTCCCGGCCGATCGGATCTACATCGATCGGGGCTTCTCCGGGACGACCCGCCGCAACCGCGGAGGTCTGGACCAGGCCCTCGCCGCGGTGTGGCCGGCCAGCGTGTTCACCGTGACCAAGTTCGACCGGTTCGCCCGCAACATGGCCGAGGCCAACCAGATCCTCACCGACCTGTCCGACCGCGGCGTGCTGTTCGGGCTGGGCGGGTCGGTCTACGACTGGAGGGACCCGTTCGGCCGGCTGTTCCTGCAGACCCTGGCGATGGTCGCCGAGTTCGAGGCGAACCTGGGCCACCTGCGCACCCGCGAGGGCATGGCGCTGGCCAAAAAGAACGGCAAGCTCAAAGGCAAGCAGCCCAAACTGCCCGAGTCCGCGCGGCGGTCGATCCGCCGCCGCTACGCCGAGGGCGAGGTGTCACTGGCCGACCTGGCGACCGAGTACAGCGTCGGCCGCTCCACCATCCACCGCGTCATCCACGGGCAGGGAACCCCCGGGTAGAACACGGTTCACACCCGCACTCCGCTCCGCCCTCACTGTTGATGCCGGCCGCTGATGCCGGAGACGGCGGGCCGGGCCGGTCGTGGGTGGCCGGCCTTGGCGCGGATGGTGAGCAGGTTGCTGGATTTTGGGCGGGCAGCGCAGGGGCTGGCCGCGCCGTTGCGCG
Organism: Actinomadura geliboluensis; assembly: GCF_005889745.1. Classification (GTDB taxonomy): domain Bacteria; phylum Actinomycetota; class Actinomycetes; order Streptosporangiales; family Streptosporangiaceae; genus Spirillospora; species Spirillospora geliboluensis. The sequence goes on along the minus strand of NZ_VCKZ01000461.1, from coordinate 31 downwards.
GGGTTGCGGAGGGCGCGGCCCGGGTCACGGG
>NZ_VCKZ01000460.1 GCF_005889745.1 Actinomadura geliboluensis | reverse complement strand
CACCGCGACTACCACGCCGACAACACGCTGTGGTCCTACGGCAAGCTCACCGGCGTCGTCGACTGGTCGGACGCCTCGTCCGGCCCCGTCTCGGTCGACATCGCCCGCATGCGCCGCGGCCTGGCCCTCCGCTACGGCCCGTCCGTCGCGGACCGCTTCCGCGCCACCTTCGACCAGGTCTCCGGCGGCCACGCCCACGACCCGTACTGGGACGTCCGCAGCCTCCTCGACCTCCTCCCCGAAGACGACGACCGCGTCCTGGACGAGGCCCACGTCCCCCTCTACGAGGACTACCTGGCCAAGCTCCTCCCAGAATGTTGAAGAAAGAGCACGCTGAACCTCAACCGGCGACCACGGGACGGGCGGCCACGGGTCGGGCGGCCGGAGGGCGCCCTAGCGCCCGGAGGCCGCACGACCCGCCGACGCAGGCGACCGCAGCGACGCCACGCACACCCGCACGGGCACTCCAGATCGCAACGGCGGCGTGAGGATCGCCTGCGTCGTAACGGGGGTTCCAGGGGGTCGCCCCCCTGGGAGAACACAGCGCGAGGATCGCCTGCGTCGTGACCGGGGTTCCAGGGGTGGGGGCCCCTGGGTGTTACAGCGTGATGGTCTCTATGGGGAGGCTGGAGTCCGCCGGTAGTTCCAGGTCGGACGGGTGGCGGCCTGAAGCGACGAGTTCCGAGCCCAGGGCGGCGACCATCGCGCCGTTGTCGGTGCAGAGTTTCGGGCGGGGGACGCGGAGGCGGACGCCCGCGGCCTCGCAGCGTTCGGCGGCCAGGGCGCGCAGGCGGGAGTTCGCCGCGACGCCGCCGCCGATCAGCAGGTCGCGGACGCCGTTGTCCTTGCAGACCTTCAGCGCCTTCTGCGTCAGGACGTCGACCACGGCCTCCTGGAAGGACGCGGCCACGTCCGCGATCGGGACGGGCTCGCCCGCCCGCTCCTTGGCCTCGACCCAGCGGGCCACCGCCGTCTTCAGGCCGGAGAACGAGAAGTCGTAGGTGCCGTCCTTGTACTTGCCGCGCGGGAACGCGATCGCGGCGGGGTCGCCCTCGCGGGCCATGCGGTCGATCACCGGGCCGCCGGGGAAGCCGAGGTCGAGGACCCGCGCGACCTTGTCGAACGCCTCGCCCGCCGCGTCGTCGACCGTGCTGCCGAGCGAGTGGACCTCATCCGTCACGTCCGGGACGAGCAGGATCGAGGAGTGGCCGCCCGACACCAGCAGCGCCACGCACGGCTTCGGCAGCGGGCCGTGTTCGAGCTGGTCGACGCAGACGTGCGCGGCCAGGTGGTTGACGCCGTACAGCGGCTTGCCCAGCGACAGCGCGTACGCCTTCGCGGCGGCGACGCCGACCATCAGCGCGCCCGGCAGGCCCGGCCCGGCGGTGACGGCGAACGCGTCCACGTCGGCGAACGTGACGCCGGCGTCCGCGAGCGCGCGCTCGACGGTCGGCCCCATCGCCTCCAGGTGGGCGCGCGAGGCGACCTCCGGCACGACGCCGCCGAACCGGGCGTGCTGGTCGACGCTGGAGGCGATGGCGTCCGCCAGCAGCGTGTGCCCGCGCACGATCCCGACCCCGGTCTCGTCGCAGGAGGTCTCGATGCCGAGCACCAGCGGCTCGTCCCGAATCATCAGTTCTCCCGGTTGAAGCCCATCGGCGGACGGCGGGTGAGCGGGCGGCTCATCACGATCGCGTCCACGTCGGAGGGCTGGTAGTAGCGCTTGCGGAGGCCGACCTTGACGAAGCCGAACCGCTCGTAGAGGCGGTGCGCGGCGTCGTTGTCGGCGCGGACCTCCAGGAACACCGCCTCGCTGTTGCGGCGGACGGCCTCGTTCAGCAGCGCGGTGAGCAGCGCCGCACCGATGCCGTCCTTGCGCCGGTCGGCGCGCACCCCGATGGTCTGCACATCGGCCTGCCCGCCCGCGGCGGCGAGGCCCGCGTACCCGACGATCTCGCCGCCGGGCTCCTCGGCGACGACGTAGTGGCGGGTGCGCGGCTGCTCGGAGAGTTCGCCGCGGAGCATCTCCTCGCTCCAGGCGTCCTCGGGGAACAGGGCCTCCTCCAGCCGGTGGACGGCCGGCAGGTCGGCGTCGGTCATCGGTCGCAGGACGACACCGGTCATGCCGGGGTCACCTTCTTGCGGGGCCCCGGCTCCTTCGCGTCGGGGCGGCGCAGGTAGAGCGGCTCCGGCGGGAGGAGCTCGGGGACCTTGAGCCCGGCCAGGCGGGCGACGGTCAGCTCCGCGAGGGCGCCGGCGGACGGCAGCAGGGGCTCGTGGCCGGATTCGCCCAGGACGTCGGGGTAGAGGGCGGCGCCCTCGCCGACGACGGGCAGCCCCTCGGGAACGTCCGACGGCGGGCCCACGGCGGGTTCGGTGGCGCGCGCGCGTGCCGAGTCGTACCGCGCCCAGTAGACCTCTTTGCGGCGGGCGTCGGTGGCGACGACGAACGGCTCGTCCCGTCCGGTGGCCCAGGCGATGATGTCCAGCGTGCAGACCCCGTGCACGGGGACGCTCAGGGCCTCCCCCATGGCGCGGGCGGTGACCAGCCCGACGCGCAGCCCCGTGTAGGGGCCGGGCCCGACGCCGACGGCGATCGCGCTGAGGTCTTCGGGAACCGCTCCGGCCTCCGCCATCACCTGCGCGATGGACGGTGTGAGCAGTTCGGTGTGTCTGCGCCGGTCGACGGCCTCGGCGGTGCCGCGCGGTACGGCGCCCTCACCCGGAATCCACTCGTACAGCGCCACGGTGACCGCGGCGGTCGCGGTATCGAAAGCCAAGACCAGCACGGGTTGTAAGCCTACCGGTCAGGCGGCGGGCCGTGGCCTCGGACGGTCAGCCCTGTTCGAGGGCCTGGATCACGGTCTTGGCGACCTCGGTGGCCCCACCGGTGGCCGCCCCGGACGAGAGCGGGTCGCCGTCGTCGGAGCCCGCGTAGTGGATCGTGACGAGGACGTTCGCGAGCCGGATGTTGCCGACGGCCTCGCCGGACCCCTGCCCCTTGTCCACGCTGTAGACGATGTAGCCGTCGTCGCCGACGTCCTTGGTCCGGGTCTTGTCGGTGAGCTTCTGCCCGGGCAGCAGCGCCTTGCCGGACTCGTCGGCGGTGCGCTCGGAGATGAGCGTCCTGCTCGCGGCGTCCGTGGGCGTCCGGCCCGCGTCGCCCGCGATCGCGCGGAGCTCGACGGTGAGCTGGCGCTTGGTGTCGCCCGCGTAGGCGCCCCACACGCACTGGTTCTGCCGCTCGTTGCTCTGGTAGTTGTCGGCCTGGGTGCGCTCGGAGCCCGGCGCGAGCCGGTCGATGAGGTCCTGGGCGACGATCGTGCAGGCGTCGGGGACGACGCTGCGCTCGCCCTTCGCCGTCGGGGAGCTCTCGGTGGCGCCGCTGCCGACGATCTGGCCGCCCTCCTTGTCGCCGCTCGCGCCGACGCCGGTCAGGACGACGACCACCGCGAGGACGCAGACGGCGATGCCGGCGCCGACGCCGCCGAGGATCGCGGCCCAGCGCCGTCCGCCGCGGCCGTCGCGCGCCACCCGGTGGCTGCCGGTGCGGTACCCGCCGCTGGCCGAGCGGTAGCCGCCCGTGTCCGAGCGGTACCCGCCGCTGTCGGAGCGGTAGCCGCCGGTGTCGCGCCGGCCGCCCGCTCCGCTGCCGCCCGCCGTCCGGTACCCGCCGGTGTCGGAGCGGTAGCCACCGGTTTCGGACGGGTAGCCGCCGCTCCCGGTCTGGTAGGGGCCGGTCTCGCGCTGGTAGGGGCCGCTGTCGCTCTGGTAGGGACCGCTCCCCGTCTGCCCCGGCCCGTAGCCGCCGGACCCGTAGCCGCCCGACTCATGGGCGCCGGAACCGGAGCCGGACGCGGCGTAGCCGCCCGTGCCGTATCCACCGCCGTCCGGCCGGTAACCGCCGCCTGGCCCCTGGCCACCGCCCGAACCGCGGTAGCTGTCGCGGTCACTACCGCTGCGATGGCTACCACTCACCGGTTCCCACTCCCGTTGAGAATCGATATGTCGTAAGTGAGGCTTGTTCCGGCAAAGAGTACGACATGTAGCCGTAAAGTGGACCACCCCGGTTGGCAAAAAACGGAGAAGTTGCCCTCAGCCGGTCATCCGGCGTCGAGTTCCAGGTCGGACCAGCGATGACCGACCCCGACGATCCTTACTTCGCGTTCCTCGCCGGGCCCGTCACCGCGCGAAATGATCACTTCCAGCCGGTCCTCGGCAAGGCCCTCCGCGAGCCCTTCTCCCCATTCCACGATCGTCACCGATTCCGTCATCGACGCATCAAGATCCAGATCGTCGAGTTCCGCGAAACCGCCCAGTCGGTAGGCGTCCACGTGCACCAGCGACGGGCCGCCGGCGAGCGAGGGATGCACCCGCGCGATGACGAACGTGGGCGAGGTGATCGGCCCCCGCACCTTCAGCCCCTCGCCGATCCCCTGCGTGAGCGTCGTCTTGCCCGCGCCGAGATGGCCCGTCATCACGAGCAGGTCGCCCGCCCGGAGCCGCGCGGCGAGGCGCAGCCCCAGTTCGTGCATGTCCGCCGCGGTCGGGACGGTGACGGTAAACGCTTTCACGCGGTTCGCTCCTCCTCCTGCTCGGGACGTTCCTCGGGGCGGACCCGGGCGATCAGCCGCCGCAGCCCGCCGGTCACCACGCCGGGGTACTCCAGCGGCAGCACGTGCCCGGCCTCCTCCACCTCCACCAGCTCCGCGTCCGGCAGCTCCGCCGCGATGCGGCGGGAGTGCTCGGCCGGGGTCAGCCGGTCCCGCCCGGCGGCCAGCACCAGCACCGGCACCCGGCCGAGGACGCCGAGGCAGCTCGTCTTGTCGTGGCCCATCAGCGCCGGATAGAACTCCGCGATCACGTCGATCGGCGTCGCCCGGATCATCTGCTCCAGAAAGTCGACGACGGACGGGCTGACGTACTTGTCGGCGAACGCCATCTTCCGCGTGACGACGAACGCCAGGTCGGCGCCGAGCCCGCGGGCCCGCTCCACCAGCTCGGCGCGGCGGCCGAGACCGCGCAGCGCCCCGGGCGCCAGCGGCCGGACGGCCTTCGCCAGCACCAGCGGCAGCCCGAGCGTCATCTCCGCCAGCTCGCCGCACGAGGTGTTGACCAGCGCCACGCCCGCGACCCGCCGCTCGAACACCTCCGGATGCCGCTCCGCCAGCGCCATGATCGACATGCCGCCCATGGAGTGCCCGACGAGGACGACGCGCTCCTCCGGGCCCGTCGTCGCCTCCAGCACCGCGAGCAGGTCGTCGCCGGTCTGCTCGATCGTCGCCCGCACCGGCGCGCTGCGCCCCGACCGGCCGTGGCTGCGCTGGTCCCAGAAGACCATCCGCACCAGGCCCCGCAGGTCGCGGCGCTGGTAGTGCCACGAGTCCTGGTTGAGGGTGTAGCCGTGGCAGAACACGACGGTGAGGCCGGCGTCGTCGGGGCCGTCCACCTCGACGTGCAGCGGGACGCCGTCGGCGGCCTCGACCGTCAGCTCCCGCCCGCGCAGCTCGCCGAACGGCTCACCGGCGTCCGGGTCGGGCCGCAGCCGCACCCGGCCCACCGCGAAGCGCCGCAGCCCGACGGCCGCGCCCACGCCCGCCGCGCCGGCGCCCGCGACGACCCCGGCCAGGCCGATCCTGCGTCTGCTCCTGCTGTCCATGCACGCGCCCCCTACAGCGCCCGTCCCGGATACGCCCTCGGCACCCGGGACCCGATGCGGGTGACGATCTCATAGGAGATCGTGCCCAAGGCGTCCGCCCACTCCTGCGCGGTCGGCTCGCCGCGGTCGCCCGGCCCGAACAGGATGACCTCGTCACCCGCCGCCAGCCGGTCGTCGCCGAGGTCGATGACGAACTGGTCCATGCAGACCCGCCCGGCGATCGTCCTGCGGCGCCCACCCGCGAGGACCTCCAGGAGATTGGACCCGTTCCGGGGGATCCCGTCGCCGTACCCGACGGGCACCACGGCCAGGTTGGCGGCCGCTCGCGTGGTGTAGGTGTGACCGTACGACACTCCGCGGCCTGCTGGGACCCGCTTGACCAGGGCCGCGTCCGCCACCAGCGTCATCGCCGGGCGCAGCCCGAACGTCCCGAGCCGGGGCACCGGCGTCAGCCCGTAGGTCGCGATCCCGGGACGGACGAGGTCGAACCGCGCCTCCGGCAGGGTCAGCGCCGCCGCCGAATTGGCGATGTGCCGGACCTCGAACCGCGCGCCCGCCTTCTCCGCGTGCGCCGCCATCTCGGTGAACGCGCCGAGCTGCGCCGCGATCGACGGATGGCCGGGCTCGTCCGCGCAGGCGAAGTGCGACATGACGCCGACGACCCGCACCTGCCCGGCGGCCTCCGCCTTCAGCGCCGCGTCGACCAGCGCCTCCCAGTCCGCACCGCTCGCCCCGCCCCGGGTCATGCCCGTGTCGGCCTTCAGATGGATCCGCGCCTGCCGCCCGGCCCGCTCCGCCGCCCGGACGACCTCGTCCAGCAGCCAGACCGCCCCCACGGTGAGGTCGACGTCCTTCGCGACGGCCTCCGCATACGGCTCCCCGGGCACCCCGATGCACACCAGCGTCCGGACCGTGACACCGGCGTCCCGCAGCCGCAGCGCCTCGGCCAGCTTCGCGACCCCGAGCCACGACGCACCGCCCGCGAGCGCCGCCCCCGCCGCCTCGACCAGCCCGTGCCCGTACGCCTCGGCCTTCACCATCGCCATGACCTCGGCCCCCCGCGCCCGCTCGCGCAGCAGCCCGATGTTGTCGCCGATGGCGCCCAGATCAACACGCGCCTCCGCAGGAACCCTCATGACTCTAAGTGTGCCGCTCAAGACCCCATGTCCGCGCACCGTCGCACAGGTGGTGTGTGGTTACCGGGTGATGGTGCGGAAGGCGGCGGGGAGGGAGGTGATGACGTCGTGGGCGCTTATGGGGGATTCGGCGCCT
>NZ_VCKZ01000459.1 GCF_005889745.1 Actinomadura geliboluensis | reverse complement strand
CGCTCGCGCCGCCCCCGCCGCCCGCCGCGATGACGGTGGACGACGGGTCCGGCGACCCGCTGTTCGCCGACGGCGACCCCGGCCGCGCGGTGGAGGCGCACACGACGGTGCCCGCGCTGGCCGGCGCGTCCGGCCTCCCGGCGCTGCTGGACGCGGTGGCCGCCGCGGTCGGCCCGGCCGGGCGCCTGGACCTCGCCGCGCACCTCGATCCCGACGAGGCGCGCGGGCAGGGCGCGCAGGTGCGCCGGCTGGCCGCGCTCCTCGCCGCGCGCTGCGGCCGGCCGGTGCGGACCGGCTGGGGCGGGCGGCCCCGCGCGGCCGGGAATGATCAATCCGGCGAAGGCGTATACCTGTTGGTGACCGGGAACGTCGCCCGCGACGTACCGGTCCCGGGCCGGCACCACCGGCTGGCCATGCTGCAGCTCGCGCGGGCGCTCGGGGACGCCCGCGACGCGCGCGCGGCGGGGCGCGCGGTGGTGCGGCTGCACCTGCAGAACCGCTGGGCGGGACTCGCCCGGCTGCTCGACGCCGCCGGCGCGGGGCGATGAGGCCCCGCACGGAGGGCGCCCGTTCCAGGAAGTGGGGCCCGTGACACGAGTTGGGGCAGGATGCTTGCAGCAGTGAGACGAGAAGGCGCAGTCCGATCAGAGGGGGCCACGTGACCAACCCAGCCAATCCGCTCCGCGACCCGCGGGACAAGCGCCTGCCGCGGGTGGCCGGGCCGTGCGTGCTCGTGCTGTTCGGGGTCACCGGGGACCTGTCCCGCAAGAAGCTGCTCCCGGCGATCTACGACCTGGCGAACCGGGGGCTGCTGCCGCCGGGCTTCTCGCTGGTCGGCTTCGCGCGCCGGGACTGGGAGAACGAGGACTTCCGGCAGATCGCCTACGAGTCGGTCAAGGCGCACGCGCGGACCCCGTTCCGCGAGGACGTGTGGACGCACCTGTCGGAGGGCATGCACTTCGTCCCCGGCGAGTTCTCCGACCCGGGCGCGTTCGACGCGCTGTCGATGGCGGTCAAGGAGCTGGACGAGAGCCGCGGCACCGGCGGCAACTACGCCTTCTACCTGTCGATCCCGCCGAAGTTCTTCCCCCAGGTCGTCGAGCAGCTGCAGCGCAGCGGACTCGCCGACCGCAAGGAGGGCGCCTGGCGCCGGGTGGTGATCGAGAAGCCGTTCGGCCGGGACCTGAAGACCGCGGTGGAGCTGAACGACACCGTGCACCGCGTCTTCCCCGAGGAGTCGATCTTCCGGATCGACCACTACCTCGGCAAGGAGACGGTGCAGAACATCCTGGCGCTGCGGTTCGCCAACACGATGTTCGAGCCGATCTGGAACCGGTCGTTCGTCGACCACGTGCAGATCACGATGGCCGAGGACATCGGCATCGGCGGCCGGGCCGGCTACTACGACGGCATAGGAGCCGCCCGCGACGTCATCCAGAACCACCTGCTGCAGCTGCTGGCGCTGACGGCGATGGAGGAGCCCACCTCGTTCCGCGCCGAGGCGGTCCGCGCCGAGAAGGCCAAGATCCTGTCCTCGGTGCGGGTGCCCGGCGACCTCGCCGAGGCGACCGCGCGCGGGCAGTACGCGGCGGGCTGGCAGGGCGGCGTGAACGTCCGCGGGTACCTGGAGGAGGACGGCATCCCCGCCGACTCCCGCACCGAGACCTACGCGGCGGTCAAGCTGGAGATCGAGAACCGGCGCTGGGCGGGCGTCCCGTTCTACCTGCGCACCGGCAAGCGGCTCAGCCGCCGCGTGACCGAGGTCGCGATGGTGTTCCAGAAGGCGCCGCACCTGCCGTTCTCGCAGACCGACACCGAGGAGCTCGGGCAGAACGCCCTGGTGATGCGGGTGCAGCCGGACGAGGGCATCACGGTCCGGTTCGGCTCGAAGGTGCCCGGCACCTCGATGGAGATCCGCGACGTCAACATGGACTTCGCCTACGGCGAGTCGTTCACCGAGACCTCCCCCGAGGCCTACGAGCGGCTGCTGCTGGACGTGCTGATCGGCGACCCGCCGCTGTTCCCCCGGCAGGAGGAGGTCGAGCTGTCCTGGCAGATCCTCGACCCGATCACCGAGTTCTGGGCGAGCCGCGGCGGACTCGACCAGTACAAGTCCGGCGGCTACGGGCCCGACAGCGCCGACGAGCTGATGGCGCGGGACGGGCGCACCTGGAGGCGGCTCTAATGAACATCGATCTCACCGGAACCACCACCCGCAAGATCCAGGACGCGCTGACGCAGTCCCGGCACCTGATGGGCGGCCCGGCGGTCGGCATGGTGCTGACCCTGATCATCGTGACCGACGAGTCGGCGCAGTACGACGCGGTCCGCGCCGCGACGGAGGCGGCGCGCGAGCACCCCTGCCGGGTGCTGACCGTGATCTCCCGCGACCCGCGCGGCGGCTCGTCGCGGCTGGACGCCGAGATCCGGATGGGCGAGACCGGTCCGGGCGAGACCGTGCTGCTGCGCATGTACGGGCCGCTCGCCGAGCACGCCGACTCGGTGGTCGTGCCGCTGCTGATGCCGGACACCCCGGTCGTGACGTGGTGGCCGGGCGGCAAGGTGCCGAAGGTCCCGGCGAAGGACCCGCTCGGCGCGCTGGCGCAGCGCCGGGTGACCGACTCCTACGCGGCCCGCGACCGGCTCGGCACCCTCGCGCAGCTCGCGCAGGGCTACCGGCCGGGCGACACCGACTTCACCTGGACGCGGCTGACGTCGTGGCGGTCGCTGCTGGCCGCCGCGCTCGACCAGGACCACGACGACATCGTGTCCGGCGAGGTGACCGCCGAGCCGGACAGCCCGAGCGCGGAGCTGCTGGCGGCGTGGCTGTCGGTCCGGCTCGGCGTGCCGCTGGAGCGGTCCGTGTCCGAGGGGCCCGGGATCACCGGCGTCCGGCTCACCACCACCAGCGGCGACATCGTCATCCACCGCCCGGACGGGCGGGTCGCGACGCTGTGCCGGCCGGGGCAGCCCGACCGGCAGGTGTCGCTGCTGCGCCGCCCGATGCCCGACCTGCTGGCCGAGGAGCTGCGCCGGCTCGACCCCGACGAGGTGTACCGCGAGGCCGCGGCCCGGTTCGCCAAGGACCTCGCGCACGGCACGGCGCGGCCCGGCGTGGCCGACGATCCGGTGTCGGCGACGGACGCGGCGGCGAAGACCGGCCCGGCCAAGCGGCACGCCAAGGCGCGGCACGAGGCCGAGGGGCAGGCGTGAGCGCCCCGGCCGTCCTGGTCCACCGCGACCAGGAGCTGCTCGCCGCGGCGGCCGCGGCGCGGCTGCTGACCCGGATCGCCGACGCCCAGGCGGCGCGCGGCGCGGCGTCGGTCGTGCTGACCGGCGGCGGGGTCGGCACCGCGGTGCTGGCGGCGGTCGCCGCGTCCGGCGCGCGCGACGCGGTCGACTGGTCCCGCGTGGACGTGTGGTGGGGCGACGAGCGGTTCCGCCCCGCCGGCGACCCCGAGCGCAACGAGACCGGGGCGCGGGCGGCGCTGCTCGACCACGTCCCGGTCGACCCGGCGCGGGTGCACGTGATGGCCGGCCCGGACGGCCCGGACGGCGACCACCCGGACGCGGCGGCGGAGCGGTACGCGGCCGAGCTGCGCGCCGCCGCCGGGCCGGGCGGCGGCCCGGTCCCGGAGTTCGACGTGCTGATGCTCGGCGTGGGCCCGGACGCGCACGTCGCGTCGCTGTTCCCCGGCCTGCCGGGGCTGCGCGACGAGCGTCCGGTGGTCGCGGTGCGGGACTCCCCCAAACCGCCGCCGACCCGGATCTCGCTGACTTTCCCGTCGCTGCGCGCCGCGCGCGAGGTGTGGGTGCTGGCGGCGGGCGCGTCGAAGGCGGAGGCCGTCCGGCTCGCCCTGGCGGCGGGCACGGACGTCGCCCGCGCCCCGGCCGCCGGCGCGCGCGGGCGTGACCGGACCCTGTTCCTCCTGGACAGTGCCGCCGCGGCGGAATTGCCCGACTGAGAGAACACCGAAGAGTGGCCGTGGTGTCGCATGGGTCGCGCTGAACCGTGCATAACCTGAGCACGTGCATACCTTGTGCGGGCCTTGAACGCGGGATGACCCGCGCGATGGGCACGGCAGGCGAGCGTGAGGAGTTCTCAGGTGCGCAAGGGTCGGTCCGGGACGGCGATCGCGGCGGTCGCAGGGGCGGTGCTCGTCGCCGTCGCCGGCTGCTCGTCCGGCGGCGGTGGCGGCAAGGGCGGAGACGGCGGCGGCAAGGACGCGGACGCGGTGAAGCTGGCGATCACGCCGGCCACCGGGACGCGGCAGGCGGCGCCCGACCAGCCCGTCACCGTCACCGCAGACAACGGCAAGCTCACCAATGTCACCCTCACCTACGGCCAGAAGAACGCCAAGGCCGAGGGCAGGCTCGCCGCGGACGGCAAGTCGTGGAAGTCGTCGTGGACGCTGCGGCCGTCCACGACGTACACGGTCACCGCGACGGGCACCGGTGAGGGCGGCAAGCCGGTCACCGCGACGTCGACGTTCACGACGCTGACGCCGCAGAAGAAGCTGACGTCGGGCATGTCGCCGCTGGACGGCGAGACCGTCGGCGTCGGCATGCCCGTGCAGTTGCTGCTGTCCCGGCCGGTGAGCACCAAGGCGGGGAAGGTCGCGGTCGAGAAGGCCCTCGAGGTCCGGATGTCCAAGCCGGTCGAGGGCGCCTGGTACTGGGTCAGCGACAAGGAGGTCGACTTCCGGCCCCGCGACTACTGGCCCTCCGGGCAGAAGGTGAAGGTCATCGCGCACCTGGCGGGGCTCAAGGTCGGCGACGGCGTCTACGGGACGAAGGACCGCAGCGCCAGCTTCACGGTGGGCGCGCGGCACATCACCACGATCGACGCCAAGAAGCACCGGGCGACGGTGACCGACGGCGGCCGGACCGTCCGGACGATGAAGGTCAGCCTCGGCAAGCCGGGCCACGACAGCTACAGCGGGACGATGATCGCGCAGGAGAAGGCCGCCGACATCGTCATGGACTCCGCGACCACCGGCGACCCCGGCGAGTACCGGATCCCGACGAAGTGGAACGTCCGCCTCACCTACAGCGGGACCTTCGTCCACTCGGCGCCCTGGTCGACCGACGCGCAGGGCAACGACAACGTCAGCCACGGGTGCGTGAACGCCGCCCCGTCCGACGCCAAATGGTTCTACGACTTCACGAACCGGGGCGACATCGTGAAGGTGACGGGCACGTCCCGGCAGCTGCAGTTCGGCAACGGCCCGACGCCGTGGGCGAAGGACTGGGACGGCTGGCTGGCGGGCAGCGCGACCGGCAAGCCGGTGACGGGCCTCCCGCTCACCTGACCCCGCGTGCCCTGCGTCTCGTGTGCGCGATATGCACTGCATCTCGTGTGCCCGGTGTCTCGTGTGCGCGCGCGATCACGGGGCAGACTTGGGGCCATGCAGAAGCTCTCGTTGGACGCACAGGTACGTGACCATCTGAAGCGGGCCGCGGCCGGCTCGACCGGGCGCAGCGCGGACACCGTCTACGGCGGACATGAGCACGTCCTGCGCCAGACGCTGGTGGCCCTGACGGCGGGCACCACCCTGTCGGAGCACGAGAACCCCGGCGAGGCGACCATCCACGTGCTGCACGGGCGGGTCCGGCTGCTGGCCGGGGAGAACTCGTGGGACGGGATGTCCGGCGACCTGCTGATCGTCCCGGACGCGCGGCACAGCCTGGAGGCGCTGGAGGACGCGGCCGTCCTGCTCACCGTCGCCAAGGTGGGCTGAGCACCACCCCCCGACCTCCTCCGGGGACCCCGCCTGGGGTCCCCGGAGGAGGTCATTCGCGGCGCAGGTGCGCGAGGCAGGCGCCGGGTTCGGCGAAGGGCTCCAGCCGGTCGGCCTCGACCGGCGCGTCCAGCTCCTTCAGCGCGCCCTGCATGAGCCCGAGGTGGACGTCGCAGACCAGTGGCCCGTACTCCTCGGCGAGCTCCAGGAACGGGCAGTGCCGCAGCCGGATGAGGTCGCCGCCCGGGCGGGGGGCGAAGTCCAGGTCGTCCAGCAGGGCGGTGAGCCGGTCGGTCGCCTCCGCGGCGCTCAGCCGCTGGAACGGCGGCGGCCGGTCGACGAGGTAGCGGCCCCACTCGCGGCCCGCCCGCGCGGCGCTCTCGCGGGCGGTGGGCCCCTCGGCGGCGAGCCGGCTGAGCAGGATCTGGGCGAGCAGGCGGTAGCCGCGGGCGCCGCCGCGGTCCATGCCGGGGCGGGGGGCGTAGACGGTGCGGGGCCGGCCGGGGCCGGAGGGCTGCTCGGCGGTGCGCTCGACGGTCCCCTCGGCGGTCAGGGCGTCCAGGTGGAAGCGCGCGGTGTTGGCGTGGACGCCGAGCCGCTCGGCGACCTCGGCGACGCCGAGCGCGGCGCCGGCGTCGCGCAGGATGTCCAGGACCTCCTGGCGGCGGGAGCGTTCGGCGGTCATCTCAGCCCTCCTCCGCCGGCGGCAGCGCGGCGATCAGCGGGTGGTCGCGGTCCAGGGCGCCGAGCTTGGTCGCGCCGCCGGGCGAGCCGAGGTCGTCGAAGAACTCGGCGTTGGCCCGCGTGTAGTCCGTCCAGCGGTCCGGGAGGTCGTCCTCGTAGTAGATGGCCTCGACCGGGCACACCGGCTCGCACGCGCCGCAGTCGACGCATTCGTCCGGGTGGATGTAGAGGGCCCGCGCCCCCTCGTAGATGCAGTCGACCGGGCACTCGTCGACGCACGCCCGGTCCTTGACGTCGACGCACGGTTCGGCGATCACATAGGTCACGGCGCGCTCCTCGTCTCCACATCGCCCCCGGCATCTATTTGTGACAATCCTACATGTAAATAATAAGCGAACAGGCGGCCGGGCCGCGCGGTCCCGCCGACCGCCGACCGCCGACCGCCGACCAAAGTCGATGGCCCGTCGACCTGCGGCCACTGGGCGGGGCGGGCGGCGCGGCTACCG
>NZ_VCKZ01000458.1 GCF_005889745.1 Actinomadura geliboluensis | reverse complement strand
GCTGCGCACCGAGAACGGAGAAGCCCGGAGAACGGAGAAGCCCGGAGAACGGAGAAGCCCGGAGAACGGAGGAGCGCCGGAGACCTTGGGGAGGTCTCCGGCGCTCCGGTGACGGGTGCGAGGGCCCCCGTCAGTGGCCTGTCGGTGAGGGGTTGATCAGTTGTGCACCGACGCGCCGCCCTTGCAGGACGCGGAGGTGATGCCGACGGTGATGATGTTGTTGCCGCAGACGTTGATGGGGGCGGAGATCGGCACGATCACCTGGTTGCCTCCCAGGATCGAGCCGTTGCCGCTGGTGTGGTTGTTGTTCCCGACGCCGCCGCCGTGGTGGTGGTGGCCGTGCCCGTGGCCGTGGCCGCCGCCGTAGGTGGAGGCGTAGGCGGGCGTGGAGGCCAGGGCGGAGCCGACGACCGCGAAGCCGAGGATGCCGGTGGCGGCGAGCTTCTTGAACATGAGAGTCCTCCCGTACGTGGGCTTAGCGGGCCCGTTCTGACATTGCCGACGTCGCCCGCGAAGACGACGTCGCGTACGGTAGTTACGCAGCTACTCTCAGGTAGGACAAGTCCGTCCCCCATCCCGAAGGCAAATGGTCACCATGGGGTAATCAAGTCGTTACGGGGTGTGACCCCTTTGACCGCTTTTGACTAGACCTGTCTCGTAGGCGAACACGACCGCCTGCACCCTGTCGCGAAGGCCCAGCTTCATCAGGATCCGTCCCATATGCGTCTTGACCGTGGCCTCCGAGACGTAGAGCCGGCCCGCGATCTCCGCGTTCGACATCCCGCGCGCGACGAGCCGCAGCACCTCGCCCTCACGCTCCGTGAGGGTCTCCAGCGCGCCGTTCGCCTTCTCCGCCGCGTCCGGCAGATGCACCGCGAACCGGTCCAGGAGGCGCTTCGTCGTGCTCGGCGCCACCACCGCGTCCCCCGAGTGCACCGCCTTGATCGCCTCGATGAGCTGCGCCGGCCCGGCGTCCTTCAGCATGAACCCGCCGGCCCCGGCCTTGATCGCCGCGAACGCGTACTCGTCGAGGTCGAACGTGGTCAGGATGACGACCTTCGGCCCGGCCTGCGCGACGACCAGGCGCGTCGCCTCGATCCCGTCCATCCGCGGCATCCGCACGTCCATGAGCACGACGTCGGCCCGCGTCGTCCGGAGCAGCTCCAACGCCTGCACGCCGTCGCCCGCCTCGCCCACGACCTCGATGTCGGGCTGCGCGTCCAGCACCATCTTGAACCCGGCCCGCACCAGCTCCTGGTCGTCCACGAGCACCACCCGGATGGGCCCCGCCGGCTCCGCCAGGTCATCAAAGTCCGTCATGCTCGCCCTCCGCCTCGTGTTCGGCCTCTGCCGCATCCGTCGCTTCCCGGCCCGTCCACCGCCGCGCACGGGTCACGCCGCGACCTCCTCGTGCACCGGGATCCGCGCCAGCACCTCGAACCCGCCGCCGGCGCGCGGGGCCGCGTGGACCTCGCCCCCGTACACGGCGACGCGTTCCCGCATCCCCGCGAGGCCGTGGCCGCGGCCGTCGTCGAAGGCCGCCGCGCCGCGCCCGTCGTCCCGCACCCGGATCTCCAGCGCGTCGCCGCCGTACCGCAGCAGGACCGCCACGTTCGCGCGCGGCCCGCCGTGCTTGAGCGTATTGGTCAGCGCCTCCTGGACGATCCGGTAGACGGTGAGCTGCCGGCCCTCCGACATGCCCGCCGGCGTCCCCTCCACCTGGTACGTCACCGCCAGCCCGGACGCGCGGACCTGCTCCACCAGGTCGTCCAGCTCGGCGACCCCCGGCTGCGGCGCGAACGCCCCCGCGTCGTCGTCCTCGCGCAGGACGCCGAGGAGCCGCCGCATCTCCGCCAGCGCCAGGCGTCCCGTCGAGGAGATCGTGTCGAGCGCCTGCCTGGCCCGGCCCACATCGGTGTCGATCGCGTAGGACGCCCCGTCGGCCTGCACCACGATCACGCTGACGTTGTGCGCGATGACATCGTGCAGCTCCCTGGCGATACGCGCTCTTTCGGTGGCCATGGCCACCTTGACCTCGTTGTCGCGTTCACGCTCCAGCCGCTCCGCCCGCTCCTCCACCGAGCGCAGGTAGGCGCGGCGCGTGCGCATGTGGAGGCCGAGCACGTACACCCCGGCCACCAGCAGCGTCATCATCACGAACGTGTACTTGCGGTCATCGGCGCCGGACGGATAGCGCCACGTGGCCATGCCCGCCCCGAGCTCGGCGACGAGCGCCGACGCGAGCCCCCAGCGGAACGAGCCGCCGGCCGTGACCGTGTAGACCCCGATCAGAACGGCGACGTTGGCCGGCACCGGGTACACACCCGTCACGCACTGAACGAACGACGTCAGCGCCACCACGGCGAAAACCGCGCGGGGGAACGTCCGGCGCAGAATGAGGGGAGCGGTCAGCGCGACCGTCACCGTAACGAACACGTACTTGTTCAGCCCGTAGGTCCCGCCCAGCAGTGAAGGCAGGGAGAGCAGTAGGACAGGGGCCGCGAAGAACGCGTCGACCAGCGGCTTCTTACGCCGCAGCCATTCCCACCCGTTCGCCACCATGCCGACAGGGTATGTACACGCTGGTCAGCCATGGATCAGCCGCAGGTCGGACGCACGTCCACCCCAAGGATGGCCATGCAAGCCCTTGGGAGACCGCACATGATGCCCCGCCGCACCAGGACAGCACAGCCGCACCACGGCGCCACAGCAGGCGGCGCAGGGGACGGTGTAGCTCGCGGTAACGTCACAGGCGTGGCGGCGTTGGTTTCCGAATGGCTGACATGGCGCACGGCGATGGAGCGGGCGCTGTACGGGGAGGACGGCTTCTACCGGCGCGGAGAACGCCCGGCAGAGCACTTCCGGACCTCGGTGCACGCCTCGCCGCGGTTCGCCGCCGCCATCGTCCGCCTGCTCACCGAGGTCGACGCCCTGCTCGGGCGCCCCGAGCGGCTGGACGTCGTCGACATCGGCGCCGGGTCCGGACGGCTGCTGGCCAACATCCTGGCCTGCGCACCCGACGACCTCGCCGCCCGGCTCGTCCCGACGGCGGTGGAGATCGCGCCGCGGCCCGCGGACGTCCCGTCCCGGATCACCTGGCGGCCCGACCTCCCCGAGCGCATCACCGGCCTCGCCGTCGCGAACGAATGGCTCGACAACGTGCCGCTGGACGTCGTCGAGCACACGCCGGACGGCGTCCGGACCATGCTCGTCGACCCGTCCACCGGCCTGGAGCGCCCCGGCCCCGTGCCGTCGGACGAGGACCGCGACTGGCTGGAGCGCTGGTGGCCGCTCCGCGACCCCGGGGACCGCGCCGAGATCGGCCACCCCCGCTGCAACGCCTGGGCCTCGGTGGTCGGACGGCTCTCCCGCGGGCTCGCGATCGCCGTCGACTACTCCCACGCGCGCGAGGCCCGCCCCGTGTACGGGACGCTGACCGGCTACCGCGACGGCGCCACCGTCCCCGCGGTGCCGGACGGATCGTGCGACGTCACCGCCCACGTCGCGCTGGACGCCTGCACCACCGCCGGAGAGCGCGCCGGCGCCACGTCCACCCTGCTGACCACCCAGCGCGACGCGCTGCGCGCCCTCGGCCTGTCCGGCGCCCGCCCGCCGCTGGACCTCGCCCACCGCGACCCGCGCGCCTACGTCGCCGCACTGTGCCACGCGGGCGAGGACGCCGAACTGATCGACCCGGCCGGCCTGGGCGGCTTCGGATGGCTGGCCCAGAGCGTCGGCATCCCGCTCCCGGCCATCCTCACCTGACCGCGCTCCACCGGCCGTGACGACGCCGACGCCGACGCCGCGAGTCGACGGCACTTTCGGCTCGTCGGCGCGTTGGGGTCTCAGCACTCCACGTGGAGCGCCTCCAGGCCGCGCAGGACGTAACCCGGCTTCCAGGCCGGCTCGGCCGCCAGGCGAAGGCCGGGCGCCGCGCGGAGCAGCGCGCCGAACGACTCGGCGAGCTCGATGCGGGCGAGCGGGGCGCCCAGGCAGTAGTGGACGCCGAGCCCGAACGTGATGTGCGGGTTCGGGTCGCGGGACAGGTCGAGCCGGTTCGGGTCGGCGAACACCGCCGGATCCCGGTTGGCGGACGCGAACTGCAGCGCCACCTCCGCACCCCGCGGGATGTCGACGCCGGCGACCGTGATGTCCTCCAGCACCCAGCGCTCGAACATCGGCGCCGGCGTGTCGTAGCGGAGCAGCTCCTCCACGGCCGTCGGGATGAGCGACGCGTCGGCGCGCAGCCGCTCCAGCTCACCCGGGTTGCGGAACAGCGACCACCAGCCGTTGCCGGTCGCGTTGACGGTGGCCTCGTGCCCGGCGTTGAGCAGCAGGACGCAGGTGCCGATCAGCTCGTCCTCGGTGAGGCGGTCGCCCTCGTCCGCAACCTGGGCAAGGGCGGTGATGAGGTCGTCGCGCGGCTCGTCCCGCCGGGCGCGGGCCAGCTGGCGCAGGTAGTCGGAGAACTCGACGGCGGCGCGGACGGCCGTGCGCTGCACGTCCTCCGGCGGGTTCAGCTCGTACATGCCGCAGATGTCGGCCGACCAGGGGCGCAGGAGGTGGCGGTCCTCGACGGGCACCCCGAGCATCTCGGCGATCACGTTCACCGGCAGCGGCTCGGCGACCTCGGCGAGCAGGTCGCCGCCGCCCGCGGCGGCCAGGTTCCCGGCCAGCTCGCCGGCGAGGCGCCGGATCGTCGGGCGCAGGCCCTCGACCATCCGGGCGGTGAACGCCTTCGACACCAGCCGCCGCAGCCGCGTGTGGACGGGCGGCTCGACGTCCAGCATCCCGGCCCGGATCAGGTCCCAGAACGGCTTGAGGAAGTCCGCCTCCGGCTCCTGGCCGAACTCCTCGTGGCTCGCGATGTGCAGGTAGGACCGTCCGAGCCGCCGATCGCGCAGCAGCGCGTCGACGTCCTCGTGCCGGCTGATCACCCACTGCCCGGTGGGCTCGTGGAAGAAGACCGGGCGCTCCTCACGGAGCCGCTCGAACGCCGGGTAGGGGTCCGCCACGAACTCAGCCGACCAGGGATCATACGCCACATCGCTCATGAGCATGAAGATATGCGCATCTCACCCCGACTCCGACACCTTGCCGCTGTTGGGGACGCCAGCCGCCGGAGGCTCGGGTCACCGTCTGCTCCCACTACTCGGCCGACCCGGTCCGCGGCGGCTGGCGCGCTCACATGGAGATCGGCGGTGCCGCCGATCGCTCCTCTAGTTGAAGCCGAAGGTGGACGGGAGCGGCCGCTGCCGGAAGAGACCCGCGGGAACGGCATCGGCGAGGGCCTTGTACCCGGCGGGGTTCAAATGCAGATGGTCACCCACGTCGTAGGCGGGCAGCAGCCGGCCGGTCACGGCCGGATCGCGCGACGCCCGATCGAAGTCGATGACCGCGTCGAAGCGGCGGCTGGTGCGGATCCAGGCGTTGACCGCCTGCCGCGCCCGCTCCCTGTACCCGTCCGGGTCGTCGTACATCGTGTTGCCGCCGAACGGGGTCAGCGTCGCCCCGTACACCCGGATGCCCTGCGCGTGCGCGCGGACGATGATCTGGTCGTAGGCGGCGATCAGGCTGTCCGCGACCTGCTTCTGCGCGTCCGGAGCGGCCTCCGCGGTGCCGATGTCGTTGACGCCCTCGAAGACGACGAGCCATTGGACGCCGCTCTGAGCCAGCACATCACGGTCCAGCCTGGCGAGCGCATTGGGCCCGAGCCCGTCGTTGAGGACGCGGTTGCCGCCGGCCGCCTGGTTCACGATGGCGATGTCGGACGTCGCCGGATGTGACTGCAACCGATCCAACAACTGGTCGGGCCAGCGGTCGTTCTTGTTCGTCGTGGACCCACGTCCGTCGGTCAGTGAGTCGCCGAGCATGACGGCCGCCGCCGTAGCGGGCTTGGCCCACACCTCAAGGCCGCTCAGGAAGTACCAGTGGTCAGTACGGGCCGCCGCAGACAAATCAGCGTCGTCAACACGATCACCGGCCACCATGTAGGACGTCGTCCTGGAGCCGGGGTGGGACGTGATGCTGGTAGACGCCTGACCGTCCGCCAGATAGAGCGTCACCGTCAGGACAGAGCGCGGCGCCACAGGGAACTGCAACGGGTCGGACACCATTTGCGCACCGACCGGGATGACCACGGACGAACGCCCATGGAAGGTCACGGACCGCGATGTCCCCGGCTCGATGGAGCCCACCCCGGCCTGCCCGTCGGCCGGGAGCGCCACCGCCACCTTCGTGATGGGCAACGCCGCGCCGCCGAAGGCGTTGGAGAACCGCAGCCGCAGGTTCCGCCCGCCGACGGAGACCCGCACGGTCTGCCGCAGGGTCGCGTCGTCGAAGACCCCGTCGTCCTGTGTGAACGGAGGCGGCGGCATGTTCCCCGGCTCGGTCAGCTGCGGCATCGACACCCAGCTGTCGACCCAGTGACCACTGATCTTCGGCGCGGCCGGCCCACCACCGTCCCGCGGCGCCCCTTCCGCCCCGGTTAACGACGCGGCGACGAGGGCCACCGCGAGCAGCAGCACGGCGACCATCCGACCGCCCGGATGCATCGAGTGTCGCGCAAGCGCATCCACTCCCCTGCCCCGGGCATGGGGTTCACGTCTCACCACACATCTCCGATCGCACTCTGCACACCAAGGCGAAGGCTTCGAAACCTTTCGATCTCTTTCGAAGCCCGTCGGCCGAACGTACGCCGGGCCGATCACCCCGTCAAGCAACCCAAGACGAGCCACACAAAGACACCAACCCCCACACTCAAACCCACCCAGCCACTAAAACCCCTCGTTCAAACCACTCAAGACAACCCACAATCCACCATTGACCACCCCCACAGGTCGGCGTACCTTACCCGAGAACCTGCCCGATACTTTTCGAAACTTTAAGCCGAACCCCCCGCCCAATCCCGCTGCAGTCCCACCAACCACACCCC
>NZ_VCKZ01000457.1 GCF_005889745.1 Actinomadura geliboluensis | reverse complement strand
GGGGACGGGGGACGCGGGGTCCCCCTCGGGAGGGACGCCGCCGCGCCGCCGTCCACGCCACAATGGCGTGCGTGGGGGAGACCGACGGGTGGCCGCGATGGCCGGCGGCCGGCGCCTGCCTGGCCGCGGCGGGCGTGGCGGAGGCCGTCCTGCGCACCCACGGCTCCGGCGTGGTGCTGTCCCTGGCGATCGCGGTGGACGTGTTCGCGACGCTGCCGCTGGCCGCCGTCCGCGACCGGCCCGGCGCGGCCGCCGCCGTGATCACCGTCGCCGCGGCCGCCGCGTGCGCGCTGCACCGCGGCCCCGCCGTCGCCGCCCTGACCGCCCTGGCCGCCGTGTGGACGGTGCTGCTGCTGCGGCGGATCCGGCGGCGCCGCGCCGCCGCCGCCGCGCTGGCCGCGTCCCGCCGCGCGTTCGAGAGCACGCTCCTGGAGCACACCGCGCGCGGCGAGCGCGCCCGCATCGCCCGCGAGCTCCACGACGTCGTCGCCCATCACATCTCGATGATCTCCGTGCAGGCCGAGACGGCGCGGCTCGCCGTGCCCGGCATGCCCGCCGAGGGCGCCGAGCGGCTGCTGGCCATCGGCGACACCGCCCGCACCGCGCTCACCGAGATGCGCCGGCTGCTCGGCGTGCTGCGCGAGGACGCCGGCGCCGAACCCGACCGCCGCCCGCAGCCGGGCCTGCAGCAGCTCCTCGACCTCGTCGACCAGACCCGCGAGTCCGGCGCCGGCGCGGTCCGGCTGATCGTCCGCGGGGACGTCGCCGCCCTCGACCCCGGCCTGGAGCTCGCCGCCTACCGGATCGCGCAGGAGGCGCTGACCAACGCCCGCAGGCACGCCCCCGGCGCCGCCGTCGACGTGGAGATCGACTACGCGCCGGGCGCGCTGCGGGTGACCGTCCGCGACAACGGCCCCGGCCCCGCGCGGGCGGACGGATCCGCCGGGCACGGGCTGCTCGGCATGCGCGAGCGCGCCGCCGCCGCGGGCGGGGAGCTGCGCACCGGCCCCGGGCCGCTCGGCGGGTTCCTGGTCGAGGCCGTCCTGCCGGTGGAGGCGCCGTGACCGTGCGCGTGGTGGTCGCCGACGACCAGGAGGTCGTCCGCGCCGGGTTCGGGGCGCTGCTCGGCACCCAGCCGGACCTGGCCGTCGTGGCGACCGCGTCCGACGGCGCCGAGACGCTCCGGGCGTGCCGCGAGCACCGGCCCGACGTCGTGCTGATGGACGTGCGGATGCCCGTCATGGACGGCATCGAGGCCACCCGCCGCGTCACCGCCGAACCCGACCCGCCGCGGGTGCTGATGCTGACCACCTTCGACCTCGACGAGCACGTCTACGCCGCCCTCGTCGCCGGGGCCAGCGGCTTCCTGCTCAAGGACGTCACCGCCGAGCGGCTGTTCGACGCCGTCCGCGTCGTCGCCGCCGGGGACGCGCTGCTCGCCCCGGCCGTCACCCGCCGCCTCATCGGCGAGTTCGCCCGGCTGCGGCCCCGCCCGCCCGAGCCGGACGTCCTGGACGCCCTCACGCCCCGCGAGACCGACGTGCTGCGCCTGGTCGCCACGGGCCTGTCCAACGCCGAGATCGCCGGGCGCCTGGTGGTGGGGGAGGAGACGGTGAAGACCCACGTCAGCCGGATCCTGCGCAAGCTCGGGCTCCGCGACCGGGTGCAGGCCGTCGTCACCGCCTACGAGAGCGGCCTCGTCAGGCCCCGCACGGGCCGCTGAGCGCCGGACCCCGGACATGGCAAGGGCCCGCACCGGCCGCCCGGTGCGGGCCCTTCCCACCGAAGATGAATCCCCCGTCCGCTAGGCGGACTTCCTGCGCCCCGCCCGCAGGATCTCCAGGCGCTCGGCGAGGACCTCCTCAAGGTCCTCGACGGTCCTGCGCTCCATGAGCATGTCCCAGTGGGTCCGCGGCGGCTTGCCCTTCTTGGCTTGGGGCAGCTCGCCGTCGACCCGCAGGGCGGTGGCGCCGCAGTTGCGGCATTCCCAGGTCATCGGCACCTCGGCCTCGGCGGCGAGCGTCACGGTGAACCGGTGGCCCTTCGTACAGGTGTAGTCCACCTCTTGCCGAGGGGCCAGATCGGTGTTGCGATCATTCTCGTAGCTCGTCGCTCCGAGTCGGGTGCCGCGAAGTGCGCGCTCGGCCATCGTCACGTGCCTCCCAGACGGCTTGCGGTCTTGCCCTCACCAACGCTGAACACCGTGACAAGATTCCCCCCGCCGGGGTGATCCAACCCTGCCGTTTCCGGCCGCGGCCCGGCGCGGGCGCGCGGACCGGGGCCCGCGGCCCTACCCGCGGCCGTCCAGGACCGCGTCGATCAGCCCGTACTCCTTGGCCTCCGCCGCGGTGAAGTACCGCTCCCGGTCCAGGTCGCGGCGCACCGCCGCGGCGTCGCGGCCGGTCGCCTCCGCCAGGATCGCCTCGGTCTGCGCCCGCAGCCGCAGCACCTCCCGCGCCTGGATGTCCAGGTCGGTGGCGTAGCCGCGGGACACCTCGACCTCCGGCTCGTGCAGCAGGATCCGCGCGCCCGGCAGCGCCTGCCGGCGGCCCGGCGAGCCCGCCGCCAGCAGCACCGCGGCCGCCGACCCGGCCTGCCCGACGCAGGTCGTCTCGATCTCGGGCCGGACGTAGCGCATCGTGTCGCAGATCGCGAGCATCGCCGTCAGCGACCCGCCCGGCGAGTTGATGTAGAGGGAGATGGGCCGGTCGGCGTCCATGCCCTCCAGCGCCAGCAGCTGCGCGGTGACGTCGTTGGCGCTGGTGTCGTCCACCGGCGCCCCGAGGAAGACGATCCGGTCCTCGAACATCCGGTTGTAGGGGTTGGTGTCCTTGCGGCCGTAGCTCGTCCGCTCCTCGTACTCGGGGACGAGGTACCGCCGTTCCGCCCTTGTCATGTGCCCACCCGGTCGGTGCTGTCGATGACGTGGTCGACGAAGCCGTACTCGCGGGCCTGCTCGGCGGTGAACCACCGGTCCCGGTCACTGTCGGCCTCGATGCGCTCCAGCGGCTGCCCGGTGTGCACCGCGGTCAGCTCCGCGAGCGTCCGCTTGAGGTAGAGCGACTGCTCGGCCTGGATCTTGATGTCGGACGCGGTGCCGCCGATGCCGCCGTGCGGCTGGTGCATCATCACCCGCGCGTGCCGCAGCGCGTACCGCTTGCCCGGCGCCCCGGCGCACAGCAGCGTCTGACCCATGGACGCCGCCATGCCCATCGCGACGGTGGATATGTCGTTCGGGACGAACTGCATCATGTCGTAGATCGCCATGCCGGCGTCCACGACCCCGCCGGGCGAGTTGATGTACAGCGTGATGTCGCGCCGCGCGTCCTGCGCCGCGAGCAGCAGCAACTGCGCGTTGATGCGGTTGGCGACCTGGTCGTCGACCTCGGTCCCGAGGAACACGATCCGCTGGGCCAGCAGCCGCTCGAACAGCTGGGCGTCCGCGATCCGCGGCATCTCCGCCACCGCCGCCCGCGACCTCCCCACGAACGTCTCCACCCGCCGCTGACCGCTCATGCGTCCTCCTAGGTCATCTGTACAGTACGTACAGATGGACAGTAATCTCGGGGAAGAGGGGCCGCCAGGCGGGGACGGCGAATTTCGCTATACGATGAATCACGTGGAAGTTCCGGTGACCGAAGCACGTGCCGAGTTCGCGGACCTGGTGAACCGGGTCGCCTACACGGGCGAGCCCGTCAAGCTGACCCGCCGCGGCAAGGTGATGGCCGCGCTGGTCTCCCCGGAGGACCTGGAACTCCTCGAGGCGATCCGCGCCCAGCGCCACGACCTCCAGGTCGGCGGGGCGGTCCCGCCGGGCCAGCCGTCCCGGCCCGCGGAGCGCACCCGGCCCCAACCGCCGATGCGCATCGCCGCCGAGTACCGCCCACCCGGCTTCAACCGCTGACCCCACCCCACCTCGGCGGTTCGTGCGCAGCCTGCCACGTGGGCGCCCGTCAGCCCGTCCGGCGCCGGAAGGCGGTGCGGTAGTCGCGCGGGCGCCGTCCGGTGTGCCGGGCGAAGAGAGCCGAGAAGGTTCCGGGGTCGCGGTAGCCGACCGCGGCGGCGATGGCGGCGACGGTGCCGTCCGTGGTCTCCAGGAGGTGGCGGGCGCGGCGGATCCGGGAGGTCTGCAGGTACTCCAGCGGGCTCTGCCCGGTCTCCTGCGCGAAGCGGCGCAGCAGCGTCCGGGTGCTGACCTGGAAGGCCTCCGCCAGTGCGGCGAGGTCGTACCGGGCGGCGAGGTTCTGGTCGAGCCACCGCATGACCCTGCGGGAGAACTCGTGCCCCGGCCGCGGGAGGAGCCCGGCGTCGACGTAGGGGGCCTGGGACGACCGTGCGTCGTCGACGAGCGCCACCCGCGCGGTCCTCCGGGCCACGCCCGCGCCGCTGTGGCGGCGGATCAGCTCCAGCGCGAAGTCGTACATGGCGCTGAAGGCGGCGGTCGTCGTCACACCCGCGTCGGTGACGACCAGCCGTTCGGGCCGGACGTCGGCGTCCGGGCAGCGCCGTGCCAGCTCGTCCGCGAAGAGCCACGCCGTCGTCGCGCGCCGCCGCTCGAGCAGGCCCGCTTCGGCCAGCAGGAACGCCCCGACGCAGATCGCGACGACGGCCCCGCCCGCGGCGGCGTGGGAGCGGATCGCCGCGATCTCGGGGCCCAGCGACGCCAGTTTCGCGTCCACGTCGAGGCCGGGCGCGAGTTCGAAGCCGGGCACGACCAGGACGTCGACGGCGCGCAGCGGGGAGACCGCCAGCACGGTGCCGCCGGACGCGGCGACGCGGCGGCGGGGCGAGACGACCGAGACCTCGTAGCCGTCGCGGCCGGGGCCGGCGATGTGCGCGGCCATCGTCAGGAGGTCGGGGACGCCGAACACCTCCGACGCGAAGCACTCCGGATAGGCCAGCACCCCGACTCGCAACGCGCTCATCCCCGCCTCCTCTTCGCTGGCGAGATTACCCCTGTGAATGGCGATCCGGCCTATCCCGGTGCGAGGGGGCGGCGGTCCAGGCTTGTCCCATGAACGCGACCAACGTGAGTCTTGACGACGCGATCACGGACTTCTCCCGCCGGCGGGTGGAGGTCGACGGGGTGGTGAAGACGGTGTACGTCTCCGGGGACGGGCCGGGCGTCGTACTGATGCCGGAGATGCCCGGCATCAGCCCGGACGTCCTGCGGCTGGCGCGGTGGGTGCGGGACGCGGGGTTCACCGTGCACGTGCCCTCGCTGTTCGGCGACGACGGCGCCTACCCCACGGCCGAGGGCGGGCAGGAGGTCGTCCGCCGCGCGTGCGTCAGCGCCGAGTTCCGCGCCTTCGCCGGCGGCGGCAGCAGCCCCGTCACCGCGTGGCTGCGCGGCCTCGCGCGGCAGGCGCACGGCGAGTGCGGCGGCCCGGGAGTGGGCGCGATCGGCCTGTGCTTCACCGGCAACTTCGCCCTGACGATGACGCTCGAGCCGTCCGTCATCGCGCCGGTGGTCAACCATCCCTCGCTGCCCTTGGACGACCCCGCGGGCCTCGAGATCAGCGACGAGGACGCCCGCGCCGTGCGGGAGCGCGTCGAGCGCGACGGGCTCACGGTCCTCGCCTACCGGTTCGACAACGACCGCTGGTGCACCGGCCAGCGCTTCGCCGCCTACCGGAGGCTGCTGGGGGACGCCTTCGACGGCCGCGTCCTGCCGGGCGGCGCCGCCAACACCGACCCGCCCCCGTTCTTCCGCGACGTCGTCCAGACCCCCCACAGCGTCACCACCGCCCACCTGGTCGACGAGGACGGCCACCCCACCCTGCGCGCGAGGGACGAGATCATCGCCTACCTGACGGCCCGCCTGCGCCCCTAGGCGGGGCGGCCCAGTTCCTTGCGGAAGAGGTGGTGGACGTTCTCGCCGAGGATCTTGCGGATGTCGGGCTCGGTGTGGCCGCGGCGGAGCAGGGCCTCGGTGACCAGGGGGAGGCCGCGCGGGCCGTCGAGGCCGGGGACGACGGCGTTGACGTCGAAACCGGCCAGGGCGCTCATGTCCTCGCAGCAGGGCGGGGTGAGCTCGTGGTTGACCTCGCGGATGAAGTCGGGGCCGAGGCCGACGTGGTCGATCCCCGCGACGGACGCCACGTGCTCGATGTGGTCGACGAGGCGGTCGACGGTGTAGCCCTCGGGGCCGGTGCTGAGGAAGCCCGCGACGAAGTTGACGCACACCACCCCGCCGGTGGCGGCGATGCCGCGGAGCTGGTCGTCGGTGAGGTTGCGGTGGTGGTCGCGCAGGGCCCGGGCCGAGGAGTGGGTGGCGATGACCGGGCGGGTGGCGAGTTCCAGGACGTGGGCGACGCCGGCGGCCCCGAGGTGGGAGACGTCGAAGACCACGCCGAGCCGCTCCAGTTCGGCCAGCGCGTCGACGCCGGCGGCGGTCAGGCGGCTGCCGGTGGCGTCCTCGCCGCTGCCGTCGGCGAGCGGGGTGCGGCCCCAGTGCGCGATCGAGGCCACCCGGACGCCCAGCCGGTGCAGGGTGGAGAACAGTTCCACGTTCGCGTCGAGGCCGGGGGCGCTCTCCAGGGCCAGCACCAGGGCGATCTTGCCGTCCGCGAGCGCCCCGTCGATGTCCTCGCCGTTCCGGCACAGGCTCACCTCGCCGGCGTTGCCCTCGGCCAGGACGTGGGCGGCCTCGACCATCCGGAGGGTCTCGCGCAGCGCGCCCTCCGGCCGGAACCGGTCGTCGATGAAGACCGGGAGGACCTGCAGGTCCACGCCTCCGTCGCGGAGCTGGGGGAGCCAGCGCTCCCGGAAGAACCCGGCCCACTGCGCGGGCGGGCGGGCCGCCACGGCCATCAGCAGATCGTTGTGGGTGTCGGCGACGACGGCGCGGTGGTGGAGGTCGGCGGACATCTCGATCCCTTCTGTGCCGGACATGCGCAGCCTATGGCCGGTGCCGCGGGGCGCGGGTCAGGGGGCCGCGGGCTCCGGG
>NZ_VCKZ01000055.1 GCF_005889745.1 Actinomadura geliboluensis | reverse complement strand
GTCCGCAGGTCGTCGCGACGGGCACGCTGTACTTCGCGCTCAGCGACATGGACGCGCAGGTGTCGAACATCCTGCTGATCGGCCGCGAGCACAACCTCGGCATCGGCTACGACGCGTCGCTGCGGACGTACGAGAAGCGCCGCGCGGACGCGCACGCCGCCGCGGTGCAGGCCGCGCAGCTCGCCGGCCGCGACCCCGCGCTGAAGCTGACCGTCCAGGAGGTGCTGGACGGCCTCGGCCGCTACGAGTGGCTGGTCGGCCGGGCGATGCAGCTCGACGCGCAGTCGAACCACGCGCCGGGGGAGCTGCCGCCCCAGGTCATCGACGCCTACCGCGAGGCGAGCGACCTGATGAAGCTGCAACTGCTCCCGAAGGCGTACAACATCACGCTCGACAGCGGCGCGCACGTCCGGCAGTCGTACGAGACGAAGCGGTCGGCGGTGCTCGCGGGCCGCACCTGGGTCGCCGTCACCGGGCTGCTCGTGCTGCTGCTCCTGATCGCGACGCAGCTGTACCTGGCCCGGACGTTCCGCCGCGTGCTGAACCCGGCGCTGGTGCTGGCGACGCTCGGCGCGATCGCCCTCACGACCGTCGGCGCGGGCCTGCTGACGGCGCACGCGGGCCACATCAAGAAGGCCAAGGAGGACGGGTTCGACTCCATCCTCCAGCTGTCGCGGGCGCGGGCGATCAGCCACAGCGCGTTCGCCGACGAGAGCCGCTACCTGCTCGACCCGGGACGCGCCGACACCTACGAGCAGACCTACCTCGACAAGTCGCTGGCGGTGATCTACCCGGACCTCGGCGACAAGCCGGTGAACCTGGAGAACTACTACGCGGGCCTGGAGCAGAAGGTCGCCCCGTACAAGGCGGGGCAGGGCGCCGTCCCGTTCCTCGGCTTCTTCGGGGACGAGGCGCGCACGACCGACAGGGGCCGTGAGGCGGACACGCTGGCGAAGACGCTGGCGGCGTACCGGGTCGTCCAGCGCAACGATGCGGAGATGCGGCGGCTCGCGGCGTCCGGGAACCGGGCCGGGGCCATCGACCTGCGGATGGGGCGCACGTCCAACGCCATCCGCGACTTCGGCGCCTACGACGCGGCGCTCAGCGCGCTGACGGCCGTCCACCAGGACGCCTTCGACGAGGCGATCGAGGACGCCGACGGCGGGCTGCGCGGCTGGAACGCCGTCCCGCCCGCCGGCGCCGCCGCCATCGCCCTGCTGGTGCTCGCGGGGATCCGTCCCCGGCTGGCCGAGTTCCGCTGACCGGAGGAGAGCAGCAGACCATGCGCGCCACCACCACTACCGTCCGGGCCGCGGCTGCCGCCGTGCTGGCCGCCTCGGTGCTCGCGGGCTGCGGCCTCGGCGGCGCCGAGAAGGAGTCCGTGGCCGGCAAGGACTCGCTGGTCATCGGCGTGAAGGAGGACCAGCCCGCGCTCGGCGTCAAGCGCCCCGACGGGACGTACGAGGGCTTCGACGTCGACGTCGCCACCTACATCGCGGGGCGGCTCGGCGTCCCGAAGAGCCGCATCACGTGGCGGACGACGAACTCGTCCGTCCGCGAGGAGGCGCTCGCCAAGGGCACCGTCGACATGATCGTCGCGACCTACTCGATCACGCCGAAGCGCAAGATGAAGGTCACCTTCGGCGGCCCCTACTACGTCGCCCACCAGGACACCTTCGTCCGCGCCGACGCCGCCGCGATCCGCGACGTCCGCGACCTGAAGGACAAGCGGATCTGCGAGGTGACCGGCTCCAACTCCTGGCGCCGCGTCATCGAGGAGCGCAAGGTCGCCGCGAAGCCGGTCACCGTGGACACCTACGGCGCGTGCATGGACGCCCTCGCCGCCGGCCGGCTCGACGCCGTGTCGACCGACGACCTGATCCTCGCCGGGTTCGCCGCCGGCCGCCCCGGCCGCATGATCAACGCGCCGTTCACCGACGAGAAGTACGGCGTCGGCCTCAAGAAGGGCGACCTGAAGGGCTGCGAGGAGGTCAACCGGGCCATCACCGCGATGTACCAGGACGGCACCGCCGAGCGCCTGCTCAAGAAGTGGTTCGGCGAGTCGGGGCTGAAGCTGACGACGAGCGTCCCGCAGTTCGAGGGCTGCACCTGACCGCCGCCGGCCCCCCGCGTGTCAGGGGGTGGTGGTGGACGGGAACGAGACGATCGCCTCGCGCAGCGTGTCGTAGATCGGGATGAACTTGTCGATCCCGGTGATGCGGAAGACCCGCTGGACGCGCGGCGGCAGCGCCACCAGCGCGATGTGGGAGCCGCGCTCGATCGCGCGGCGGTTGGCGGCGACGAGCGCGTTCAGGCCCGTCGAGTCGCAGAAGGTCACCTCGCGCATGTCGACGGCCATCGGCTCGCCCGTCTCGACCACCTCGAAGAGGGCCTCCTCGAAGCGCGTCCGGGACACCACGTCGATGTCGCCCTGCACGCGGACGACGGTGCAGCGGTCGTCGCGCATCAGGCTGATGTCGAAGTCCATGGTCACCTCACGCCCCACTCCGGTGGTACCCGGCCATCTCAGGTGACTCCTCAGGATCGCGCACCCGTGCCCGCATTCCAAGCTCTCACCGGGAATGGGGACCGGGCCCGCCGCCCGCGTCCCGGACCGTAACGCCGTACCGGACCGTAACGCCGTACCGGACGCCCCTGCCGGTCCCACGTCCAGACTCTACCCGACATGCCGTCCGGGGCGTCCGGATGCGTCCGGGGTCATCCGGGAAACGGAGGCAATAACTTACTCAAGAGAAACTTACTGAAGGGTAAGAATGGCCCGGCAATCCCGTCCGCAGCCCGTTTGACCTGGGCTTTGGCCATTTCTTACCCGCCTCCAGGGGGGAAAGACGGACGCTGACTCGGGCTCGGATCGGCGCAGAGGTTACAGTGGCGGTGGCGAATTCGGGAGGCTTGGTGTTCTACACGTTCATGACGCGGGTCGTACGCCCGATCCTCTGGCTGCTATTCCGGCCCCGGGTGATCGGCGGCGAGAACGTGCCGAGCTACGGGCCGCTGATCGTGGCGAGCAACCACCTGTCGTTCATCGACAGCTTCATCATCCCGCTCGCGGTGCCGCGGCCGGTCACCTACATCGCCAAGGCCGACTACTTCGAGGGCGGCGGGCTGAAGAAGGGCTTCGTCCGCTGGTTCCTCACCAACCTCGGGCACGTCCCGGTCCGGCGCGGCGCCCGCCGCGCCGCGATGGGCGCCCTGGAGCAGGCCGCCGAGGTCCTCGACAACGCCGGCGCGTTCGCGATCTACCCGGAGGGCACCCGCTCCCCGGACGGCCGCCTCTACCGCGGCCGGACGGGCGTCGGCTGGCTCGTCCTGGAGTCCGGCGCCCGCGTCCTGCCGGTCGCGCTGGAGGGCACCGAGAAGATCCAGCCCATCGGCGCCGGGTTCCCGCGCGTCTTCGGCCCCCGCCCCACCGTGCGCATCGGGCCGCCGATGGACTTCTCCCACTACCGCGACCTGCCGCCCGCCAAGGCCCGCCGCGCCATCACCGACGAGATCGTCGAGACCATCCAGAAGATGTCCGGCCAGGACTACGCCGCCGAGTACAACGACCGGGCCGAACAAAGCTGACCGCGCGCGTGTCGGCGGCGGAGCCGGGCGGGTTCGGGCCGTAATGTCGCGGGATGGCGCAGAGGAGTCTGGCGATCGTGCTGGCCGCCGTGTCCGCCGCCGCGGTCGCGTGCGGGGACGGCGGGGAGCGGGCGCGGGAGGTCGGCGGCACCGCGCGGGCCGAGGTCGCGGGCATCGGGTTCACCTCCGACCAGCTCGCGCAGGCGCTGCTCGGCGAGGCCCCCGGCTACCGGCGGGCCGGTGAGCCCGACTCCGGCGAGTACGGGTCGCTGAAGGCGATCCAGAACGCCGCCAGGCTGCAGCGCGAGGCGACCCTGGACAAGCCCCGGTGCGGGACGGCGCGTCCCGGCGGCACCGTGGCGAGCGACGTCCCGGCCGCCCTCGTCTCCTTCACCGGCACCGCCGGGCAGACCGCCACCGAGACGCTGATGGGCATGTCCGCCGCCGACGCCGAGAAGCAGGTCAACGCGCGCGTCCCGGCCGGCTGCCTGCGGTTCCGCACGAAGGTCGGCTCGCAGTGGGCCGAGCACCGCGTGGTGGAGACGCCGAAGGGCGAGATCGGGGAGGGCTCGCGCACCGTCGGGGTCACCACGACCGGCGGCGACGCCCGGGCCCGCACCTGGTACGTGGTGTTCCGCGGCCGCCACTACCTCGCCACCGTGTCGGTGTTCGGCCCGAACGCCACCCGCGAGGACGCCGAGCGGCTCGCCCGCGAGGCGCACGAACAGGCCGAGCGCGTGCTGCCGTGAGTCACGCGGCTCGCCGTCGGTCTCGCCGAGCGGATACGGTTCGGCTTACACGGGGCGGACGCCCCGGGCTCGTTCCCAGCGGGGGTGTGCTTGATCGGTAAGGAGGGCCGGGTCACCGGCCGGATCGGTCCGGGGCTCGTCGGCGAGGTCATGATCCCCATCCGCGGCGGGGTCGAGGCGTTCTACGCGCACCCCGTGGACCCGCGCGAGGAGATCGGCGTCGGGTCGATCATCGTCGTGGTCGAGTACCACCCGCCCCGGACGGTGTACGTGGCGCCCGCGCTGCCCCAGTGACCGCGGCGCGGCGACCCCCCGGTGCCCGCCTCGCCGCACGGTGGCCCGATGAGGCCACCACCGGGGAGAACCGAACGCGCCGCCCGCGCGTCTGAGGGGAAACGCGGAGGGCCCTGCCCGCCGCACCGACATCTGAAGAGGAGGCCGCATGCCCGTGCTCGCCGTGGCGATCGGCGTCGTCGTCGCCATCATCGTGTTGATCATCTTGTTCAAGATGGTCTGGCGGGTCGCCGAGCCGAACGAGGCTCTGATCATTTCCGGGCTCGGCGCCAAGTCCAAGCCGCTCGACGGCGTGGACAGCCTCGGATTCAAGATCGTGACCGGTAAGGGGACGTCCGTCCTGCCCGGCTTCCAGGTCGCCCGGCGGCTGCGGCTCGACAGCCGCGCCGCCAACCTCGAAGTGAACTGCGTGACGCAGCAGGGCATCCCGGTCAAGGTGCGCGGCGTGGTCATCTACAAGGTCGGCGACGACCTGGTCTCGATCGCCAACGCGGCGCGGCGCTTCCTGGAGCAGCAGGCGTCCATGGACGGCGCGATCCACGAGCTGTTCACCGGCCACCTGCGCTCCATCATCGGCAACCTGACCGTCGAGGACCTCATCCTCAACCGGGAGCGGCTCACCAGCGAGACGCGCAGCTCCGCCGCCGACGAGATGAGCAAGCTGGGCCTGGTCGTCGACTCCCTGCAGATACAGGAGATCGACGACGAGACCGACTACATCACCAACCTGGGCCGCCCGCACGCCGCGAAGGTCGCCGCCGCGGCCCGCATCGCCGAGGCCGAGCGCAACCAGGAGGCCACCGAGCGGGAGCAGGAGACCGAGCGGCAGAACGCCGCCGTCATCCGCGACACCGAGATCAAGAAGGCCGAGTACGAGGGCCAGGTGCAGCAGGCCGCGCAGCAGGCCCGCCAGGAGGTCATCCTCAAGGAGACCCGTAACGCCGAGCTGGAGGCCGAGCGCACCGAGAAGCGGCTGGAGAGCGAGATCCGCAAGCCGGCCGACGCCCGCGCCTACGAGCAGGTGAAGCTGGCCGAGGCCGAGCGCGAGGAGCGCATCGCCCAGGCGCAGGCCGCCGCGACGGAGATCCAGCTGCGCGCGCAGCGCGAGGCGGAGGCGACCCGCATCCTCGGTGAGGCCGAGGCGGACGCGACCCGGCAGAAGGGGCTCGCCGAGGCCGAGGCGATCAAGGCCCGCGCGCTGGCGCTGGCGGAGAACACCGACGCCGTCATCGCGCAGCAGCTCGCCGAGCAGTGGCCGCAGATCGTCGAGGCCGGCGCGGGCGTGTTCGGCAACGTCGACAACATGGTCGTGCTGAACGGCGCCGAGGGCATCGAGGACATGCTCGCCAAGGCCCTGACGCTCGGCGGCACCGGCCTCGGGGTGGCGCGGCAGCTGCTCGCCAACCTGAACGCCCAGCCCGCCGCCAACGGCCACAACGGCCCGGCCCCGGCCGTCCCGGTCGTAGAGGTCCCCAAGGAAGACTGACACCGTCCCCCCGACACCGCTGAAGGCCCGGCACCGCCGGGCCTTCTTGGCGTTAGGGGACGTCCACTGACGCTAAGTTCGAAGCATGTCCGTGCCCCGGCTCGCCGTCTCCGTCGATCTTGTCGTGCTCACCGTGCGGGAGCAGCGTCTGTGCGCGCTGATGTGGCGGCGCGACCGGGCGCCCTATGACGGAGCGTGGTCGCTGCCCGGCGGTTTCATCCAGCTGGACGAGGACCTGCCGGTCGCCGCGTCCCGGCTGATGGCGGAGCGGGCCGGCCTCGCGGACGTGCGCATCCACCTGGAGCAGCTCGCCACCTACGGCTACCCCGACCGCGACCCCCGGCAGCGGGTCGTGAGCGTCGCCTACCTGGGGCTGGCGCCCGACCTGCCCGCCTCCAGCCGGGCCCAGGTGCTGTGGACGGCCGTGGACGAGCTCGTCCACCACGACCGGGCCGCGTTCGACCACCGGCGGATCCTCTGCGACGGGATGGAGCGGGCGCGCGCGAAGCTGGAGTACACCTCGCTCGCCGCCGCGTTCTGCCCGCCCGAGTTCACCGTCGCCGAGCTGCGCCGCGTCTACGAGATCGTGTGGGGCACCAGCCTCGACCCGCGGAACTTCCACCGGAAGGTCACCGGCGCCGACCGGTTCCTCATCCCGACCGACCAGACCACGACGCGCGACGGCGGCCGCCCCGCCCGGCTGTACCGCCGCGGCGACGCCCGGCAGCTCCGCCCGCCGATGCTGCGTCCGCGGGCTTGACCTGGGGCGACGTCGCGCCCACCGGGGGGCGGTTGCTATTTTCGGCTGCTGTGAACGGTGACGAAGCGCTCGGCCTGCTCGTCCGCGACATCGGGGACGCCGGCGTCGAGGAGATGGCCGGCTCCCCGGGCCTCGCGGCCGCCGTCGACCAGCATGTGGCCGCGCTCCGCGACGAGCTGGGCGCCCCGGGCCCGGACGAGCTGATGGGCTACCTGACGGAGTTCGCGGAGGACGCCTTCAACCGGGGCTGGTGGCCGCACGACCCCGGCGACTGGGAGTTCGTCCGGATCGTGGCCGTTTGCTGGATGATGAGGGACGCTGCGTAGGCTGAGGGTCATCACCCCTGTGCAATCTGGAGGACAACGGTGTCCGAGGCAACCACTCCACGCTTCCGCTCCGTCCTCGACCGGTTCGTGGCTTACAAGCCCGGCAAGGTCGTGGTGTCGCCCGAGGGCCGCTCGTACAAGCTGTCGTCCAACGAGTCGCCGCACGGCCCGCTGCCGTCGGTCGTGGACGCGATCGCCGAGGCGGCCCGGAACGTCAACCGCTACCCCGACAACAACGCGACCGCGCTGACCGAGGAGATCGCCGCGTTCTGCGGCGTCCCCGCCGACCACGTCGCGGTCGGCTGCGGCTCGGTCGGGATGACGCAGATGCTGCTGGAGGCCGTCGCCGAGCCGGGCGCCGAGGTCGTGTACGCGTGGCGGTCGTTCGAGGCGTACCCCCTCCTCGTGTCGCTGTCGGGCGCGACGGGCGTCCAGGTGCCGCTGAAGGACGAGACCCACGACCTGGAGGCGATGGCCGACGCGATCACCGACCGCACCCGGCTGGTCTTCGTCTGCAACCCGAACAACCCGACGGGCACGATCGTCCGGCGCGCCCAGCTGGAGGCGTTCCTCGACCGCGTCCCCGCCGACTGCCTGGTGGTGCTGGACGAGGCGTACCGCGAGTACATCCGCGACGACGAGGTTCCGGACGGCCTCACGCTGCGCGGCGACCGCCCGAACCTCGCCGTCCTGCGCACGTTCTCCAAGGCGTACGGCCTCGCGGGCCTGCGCATCGGCTACCTCGTCGCGCACCCGGACGTGGCGGGCGCGATCCGCAAGACGTTCCTGCCGTTCAGCGTGAACTCCGTCGCCCAGGCCGCCGGCATCGCGTCCCTGAAGGCCACCGACGAGCTGATGGAGCGCGTCGAGGGCACGGTGAAGGAGCGCGACCGCGTCCGCGGCGCCCTGCTCGCCGACGGCTGGACGGTCCCGCCGACCGAGGCGAACTTCGTCTGGCTGCGCCTCGGCGACCGGACGATGGAGTTCTCCGACGCCTGCGACGCCCACGGGGTGAGCGTCCGCCCGTTCGCCGGCGAAGGCGCCCGGGTCTCCATCGGCTCCCCGGAGGAGAACGACGCCTTCCTGACCGTCGCCAGGGCCTTCCCCCACCGCAACTAGGGACGACCGGCCGCCGTCACCGTGCGGCGCATGGCCGGGGCGGGAGCAGCGTGGCGGCCCGGGATGGCCAGGGCCGCCACAGCACCGGCCAGCGACAGCAGACCGCTGATCGCGGTCGCCGCGACGTACCCGTCGGTGAACGCGCCCGGCCCCGCGTAGCCGCCGGCATGGCCGAACACGAGGGCAAGCACGGCGACGCCGAATACGCCGCCCAGTTGGCGTCCGGTGTTGAACACGCCGGACGCCTTGCCGATCTGCTCGGGCGCGACCGCGTTGAGCACGGCGCTCTGGGCGGCGGGCATCGCCGTGCTCACGCCCGCCCCCGCGATGAGCATGGGCGCGATCAGCTCCCAGTACGGCACCGAGGGCGTCGCGACGAGCGCGAGCCAGCCCATCCCGGCCGCCTGCAACGCCAGGCCCGCCGCGGCCAGCGGCCGGGCTCCGACCCGGTTCACCAGCCGCCCCGCCCCGGCGGCCACGAGAGAGACCGAGCCGGACCACGCGAGCAGATGCACACCGGCCGCCAGCGGCTCATCACCGCGCCCTGTCTGGAAGTACTGCGCGGCGAAGAACAGCGAGCCGTACAGAGAGGCGTACAGGAAGAGCCCGGCGGCGTTGCCCGCCGCGAACCCGCGCAGGCGGAACAGCCCCAACGGCACCATCGGCTGCGCGGCGGCCCGCTGCCAGACCACGAAACCGACGCCGCAGACCACGCCCGCGACCAGCGACCCGGCCACCTCGACGCTGCCCCATCCGGCGGCCTGCGAGCGGACCAGCCCCCACACGAGCCCGAGCGCGGCGCCGCTGACCAGCAGCAGTCCGGCCGCGTCCACCCGGGCCGCGCCGCCGCGGCTCTCCGGGATCCGGCGCAGCGCCAGCGGGACGACGACCAGGCCGATCGGCAGGTTCAGCCAGAAGATCCACTGCCAGGCGAGGCCCTCGGTGACGGCACCGCCCACCACCGGCCCGGCGACGACCGCGAGCCCGGTGAGCCCGGCGAAGAGCCCGAGCGCCTGCGGCCGGTCCTTCGGCGGATAGGCGGCGCTGAGCAGCGACATCGCCAGCGGCATCACCAGGGCCGCGCCGGCGCCCTGCACCGCCCGCGCGCCGATCAGCCAGCCGACGCCCGGCGCCAGCGCGCACGCCACCGAGGCCGCGGTGAACAGCGCCAGCCCGAGCGTGAACACCCGCCGCCGTCCGAACCGGTCGCCCAGCACGGCGCCGGTCATCAGCAGGACGGCGAAACTCAGGCTGTAGGCGTTCACCGTCCATTCGAGCTCTTCGATCGAGGTGCCGAGATCCAGCCGGATCCGGCTCAGCGCCGTCGCCACCACGGTGCCGTCCAGCGCCACCATCACGGAGGCCGCCGAGGCGAGCCCGAGAACCCATCTTCTGTCCATGTCCGTACCGACCGGCGGCGCGGCGGAATCGGCCGGGCACGACCCGACGAATACGCCCCCGCACGGGTGTCCGTACAAGCGAGGGAGGCGTATCACATGACCATGGTCGAACAGCCGCATGACGAGTTCGCGCGCCTGACCGAGCCGTTCCGGCGCGAACTCCTGACGCACTGCTACCGGATGCTGGGGTCGGTGCAGGACGCCGAGGACCTCGTCCAGGAGACCTACCTGCGGGCCTGGCGCTCGTACCGCGACTTCGAGGGACGCGCCTCGATGCGCACCTGGCTCTACAAGATCGCCACCAACGCCTGCCTCAACGCGCTGCGGCACAGCAGCCGCCGCGTGCTGCCGGCCGGCCTGGGCGGCCCGTCCACCGACCCGACCGCGCCCAGCCCCCGCGACACGGAGGTTCCCTGGCTGGAGCCGATCCCCGACGCGCAGGCCGACCCGGCGGCCATCGTCGCCGGACGGGCCGGGCTCCGCCTGGCCCTGATCGCGGCCCTGCAACACCTGCCCGCGCAGCAGCGGACCGTCCTGATACTGCGCGACGTACTCGCCTGGCCGGCCGAGGAGGCCGCCGACGTCCTGGGCGTCACCCCGGCCGCCGTGCACAGCGCCCTCCAACGGGCGCGCGCCCGCCTGGACCGCCTGGAACCGGCGGCAGACGAGATCGCCGAACCCGCCGAACGAGAGCAGCGCGCCCTGCTGGACCGCTACGCCGACGCCTTCGAACGCGCCGACATCGCCATGCTGACCAGGCTCCTCACCGAGGACGCGGTGTGGCAGATGCCGCCCAACCCCGCCTGGTTCTCGGGCCGCGACAATGTCATCGGGCTGCTCGCGGCCAGACTCCAGGCCAAGCGCGTCCGCCTGCTCCCGCTCCGCGCCAACGGCCAACCGGGTTTCGCGATGTACGTGGACGGAGAGGCGTTCGCCGTCCAAGTCCTCACCCTGCGCGGCCCGTCGATCGCCGCCGTGACCGCCTTCCACGACCCCGACCTCCTGGACCGCTTCGGCCTCCCAGTAACAATCGCCCCTCGGTGACATCTGCTCAGCACCACTGACAGAGCGGCGAGCGCGGTGGCGATGTCGGTGAGCATGCCAGGGAGCCGGGGCGCATCGGCGCAGTTCGTTGCGCGAATTATCGAAGGTGCCCGGTGTTAGCCTGGCCATGTGGCTGAGCAAGAAGATGGGCGGATCGGGGTCGTGGCCGCGCTCGTGCGGTCCTCGTTCCTGGTGAACGCGGTGTACGCCGAGTCGGGCCGGGAGTACGGGGTGACCCCGCAGCAGGGGCAGCTGCTCTGCGTGCTGATGTCGCGGTCGTACGGCATGAGCGAGCTGGGCGCGATGCTGCGGCTGGCCAAGTCGAGCCTCACCGGGCTGGTGGACCGCACCGAGCGGAACGGCCTGGTCAGGCGGGAGGCGGACCCGCGGGACACGCGAGCGGTGCGGGTCGCGCTGACCGAGCGGGGCGCGGAGCTGGCCGGCGAGTTCTACGCCGAGACCTGCCGGCGGATCGACGAGCTGCCGGCGGGCCTCAGCCCGGAGGAGCGCGAGCTGCTCGCCCGCCTGCTGGGCCGGATCGTTCTCGACAATGAGGCCCCATTGGTCTTCAAGGAACCGGAAGAGGAGACGCCCACGGCCTGAGTCGAAGCCGATTTCGTGATCGCGGTCTTGTTGTTCGTAGGACGAACTGTTACGGTTCGTACTACGAACTCGAGCCTTCTTTCGTGACGTGTGCGGCCTGCGCGAGGAGTGCGAGGGCGGTGCGTCCCGTGGCGCGAAGGCGCCCTGGCTCGGCCGGACGCGGTGTTCTCGGCGCCTGGGCTGAGCACGGGCGAGCGCGCGCTTGAGGCGTAGGCGTGGTGAGGGCCCAAGTGAACGAAAGGCACGGCAATGACCGCACATGATGTTGTTTTCGGTTTCGGAGCGCACAGCACCTTTGACGACCAGCCCGCGCTGATGCGCATGGTGGAGCGGGCCGATCGGGACGGGTTGGACCTGTTCTCGCTGTCCGACCACCCCTACCTCGGTGAGCGGCTCGACGCCTACGCGTCCATCGGGTTCCTTCTCGGGCGGACGGAGCGCATCGCGGGCTTCGCCAACGTGACCAACCTGCCGACCCGGCCCGCACCCATGCTCGCGCGGACGGTGACGTCGCTGGCGGCGCTGTCCGGGGGT
The DNA here is from genome assembly GCF_005889745.1 of Actinomadura geliboluensis. GTDB lineage: Bacteria > Actinomycetota > Actinomycetes > Streptosporangiales > Streptosporangiaceae > Spirillospora > Spirillospora geliboluensis. The sequence continues at coordinate 16,643 of NZ_VCKZ01000055.1, read as the reverse complement.
CGCGTCGTCGTCGGCATGGGCGCCGGCGGCCTGTGGGACCGCATCGCCGACATGGGGGTGCCGCGGCTCTCCCCGGCCGAGGCGGTGGACGCCTTCGAGGAGGCGATCGTCCTGGTCAAGAAGCTGTCCGGCGGCGGTCCGCCGGTCACCTTCGCGGGCCGCCACTACCGGGTGGACGGGATCGCGCCGGCCCCGGCGGCCGCGCCGCCGGTGTGGACCGGGTCCGTCGGCCGCAAGTCGCTGGCCGCGACGGGCCGGGCGGCCGACGGCTGGATCCCCGGCCACGCGGCGGACTGGCTGAGCGAGCGGTACCGGACGTCGCGTCCGGTCATCGACGAGGCGGCCGCGGCGGCGGGCCGCGACCCGCAGGAGATCCGCACGGTCTTCAACTTCCCCGGGCGCATCACCGACCGCCCGCTGCCCGCCACCCGGGACGACGCCGGACGCTGGATCGGCGGGTCGGCCGAGCAGTGGGCCGAGGAGTTGACCGGCGCGGTGCTGGAGCACGGCGCGTCCGGCTTCATGCTCTTCTCGCCGGACGGCGGCACGCCGGACGCGGCGTCCCTCGGGCGCTGGGCGGGGGAGGTCGTTCCGGCCGTGCGGGAAGCGGTCGCCAAGGAGAGGGGCTGAGCGCTCTGGCGCCGTGACGGGCTGATGAAGCGCGGGGCTGCGCTCCATCAGCCCTCACCGTCACGTCGTCTTGGCGGGGCCCAGTTTCTCCACGATCAGGCGGTACAGCTGGCGAGGGCGGCCCGGCTGCGGGGTGCGGTTCGGGGGGAGCGGCCAGGCCAGGCCCTCTTCGACCAGGGTGCGGAGCAGGCGGCGGGCCGTGCGGGGAGTGACGCCGAGCATCTTGCCGGCGTTCTCCGCGTCCACGATGAGGGGCTGCTCCTGGTCGCCCAGCTTGTCGGCCAGGCGGGCCAGGATCTCCAGGCCCTTCGGCTTCGCCTGCGGCTGGGTGCGCGGGGGCGTGCGCGGAGCGGGGACCAAGGCGCGGCCATCGCGGTCCAAGGCGAAGCCCTGCGCGCGCTGGGAACTCTGGGAACGGGCCAAGGCGGCGCGGGCGTGGTTCTCGGCTTCGTGAGCCGTGCGGCCCATGCCGATGCCCACTTCTATGGCGAGGCCCAGCTCCTCACGGACGCGCTCCACGAAGGGCGGTGTGCGGAAGCCCTCGGTGGACGTCGTTACAGAGCCGCGTGTGGCGATGACCAGGTAGCTGTGGTCGTCCAAGGGCCAGACCGAGGCGTTCATCCGGTGCGCCTCTTGGAGCAGGACGCGGTGCAGCGCGAGCTTCAGCTCGTCCCGCCAGTAGCGGGGCGTGACGCGGCGGGGCGTCTCGCGGAGGGTCGGGACGTCCACCAGGACGACGACGAGCTGCGACTCTTCGAGGCGGTGGTGCGCGCCGAGGAGCGCGGCCGTCTGGAGGGAGCTGCGGATCGCGGCGCCGGTCGGGCGGACGCGGATGGTCGGGACGCCCGCCATCTCCATCCGCTCGGCGGTCGCGTGCACGCAGGTCATCGCGACGGTGGTGGCGCCGCGCCGCCACAGGCGCTCGTGGAACGCGGCGAGCGTGCCGGGGCCGGCGGCCTCCTCGCGCAGGTGCACCTGCTCGGTGCCGAGGCTGATCTCGGAGTACGCCTCCTCGACCTCGGCGCGGCCGAGCACGTCGATGCTGACCCGGGCCGGGTCGAAGCGCTCGTCGAGGGACGCCCGCAGCAGCGCGCCCTGGAGGGCGGCGCCGTTCAGCGGGACGTACGTGGCGGGCATGGTGAGCACGCCGGCCTTGCGCGCGAAGTCGTAGGGGACGGGGCTGGCGAACAGGCAGACGTCGACGCCCGATCCCAGACGCACGACCTTGTCGGCCGCCTCCTGCTCGTCCCGGTACGCGGCGGCCACCAGCCGGCTCGGTACCGGGGTGGGGCCGTGGCCCATCAGCATGACCCGTTCGACGAGGTCGTGGGGGCCCACGACGCCGATCGTGAGATCGGGCGTGACCGACCCCGTGCGTGCCGCCGTCATCGATGATCGCTCGCTTCCGGTCCGTCCTCTCGGCGGGGGCACCGCCCCGACCACCTGTCCGCGCACGTCTCGCCCAACGGTTGACTCATGGCTTGTCCGCCCCTGCCTTCTGACCCAGCACCGCGTTCCGTGCGATTCGCCTTCCCGCGGCCCCTCCCGCCTCCGCGGAGGCGGACGGAGCCGTCCCGTGGGCCCCGCCCCCAGCGGACGGGGGCCCTCTGCCTGGCAGATCGGGTCAAGGCGACGAGATGTGACGCCCAGACGCGAAATCGAATCAAGAGTGCGGCGAAAAAGTAACCTACGCGACCCCCTGGTCAGTAATTTGTCACCATTCGGGCAGTCTCGATCCAGCATCTTCGGACGTCCGAAGTTGAAAAACAAGACCCGAAATCATGGCGAAGGGCCCCTCCTGACGCTCTCATGTACAGGAGGGACCCCTGCGGTGCCGGTTTGGTTTACCCGGGGGCCGAAATACGGACGTGTCGATGCCGACGGCAGTCGAAAGACGCGTGATCCGTCCAGGCGGGTCCGGTGATCATCGCCGGTGCTTTATCGCCGGATGACGAACCGGCCGGATCCGGCGCGCTTTCCGAGATTCCTCCCAGGTCAGGGCGCCGGTCCGGCGGTGCGTGCGAGAAGGGCCGGCGGCGGTGCGTAGTCGTCCGGTAACGCTTGGCTCTGGAAATTCCAGTCCGGGCGTTACACGCCCCGTCAGGTGCGAACCCGGAGTTGGTCAGGGCGGGGCCACATTCGGCCGTTTCCGGGCCCGCGAGGGGCTAGCCCTCCTCGCGGACGATCTCCGCGCCGAGCTGGGACAGCCGCTCGGCGGTGTGGGCGTGCCCGCGGTCCAGGTAGTAGGCGGAGGTGATCGTCGTCTCGCCCTCGGCGGCGAGGCCGGCGAGCACGAGCGCGCTGCCGCAGCGCAGGTCGTGCGCCTCGACCTCGGCGCCGCGCAGCGGCCGCGGGCCGTTGACCTTGGCGCGGTTGCCGTCCACCTCGATGTCGGCGCCCATCTTGCGCAGCTCGTCGGCCAGCTTGAACCGGCCGTCGAAGATCCGCTCGTAGATGTAGGACGGCCCCTCGGACAGGCACGACAGCGCCATGATCGGGGACTGCAGGTCGGTGGCGAAGCCCGGGTACTCGTCGGTGATGACGTTGATCGGGCGGAGCGTGCGGTCGCGGCGCACCTGCAGGACGGCGCCCTGCTGGTGGAACTCGACGCCCATCTGCTCCAGCTTGTCGGCGGCGACGCCGAGGTGCTCCAGCGACGCGCCGACGAGGCTCAGCTCGCCGCCGGTGATCGCGGCGGCCATCACGAACACGCCGGCGTCGATCCGGTCGGGCATCACGGTGTGCTCGACGGCGGTCAGCTCGTCCACGCCCTCGACCGTGATGAACCCGGTGCCGCCGCCGCTGATCTTGGCGCCCATCGCCTGCAGGATCGCGATGTTGTCGAGCACCTCGGGCTCCAGCGCCGCGTTCTTGATCAGCGTGGTGCCGTGCGCCAGCGCCGCCGCCATGATCAGGTTCTCGGTGCCGGTGTGCGAGGGGGTGTCGCAGTACAGCGTCCCGCCGCGCAGGTCGCCCGCCTTGATGTGGATGATGCCGTCGCCGTTGTCGGCCACCTGCTCGGTGACCGTGGCGCCCATCCGCTTGAAGCCGTTGTAGTGGAAGTCGAGGTTGCGGCTGCCGAGGTTGCAGCCGCCGACGCCCTCGATGACCGCCTCGCCGAGGCGGTGCAGCAGCGCCGGGACGAACAGGAACGAGCCGCGGAACCGGGACGCGATGTCCGCGGGCAGGACGGGGCTGTTCAGCGACGAGGCGTCGATGACCAGGGTCCGCTCGGTCTCGTGCAGCTCGGCCTTCGCGCCCACGGCGCGGGCGAGCTCCACGGCCCGCCGCACGTCCTCGATGATCGGGACGTTGCGCAGCACGGTCCGTCCCTTGGCGGCCATCAGCGAGGCACCGATCATCGGCAGGACGGCGTTCTTCGCCCCCTGGATGAAGACCGTGCCGTGCAGCTGCCGGCCGCCGCGCACGCGGTAGCGAACCTCGTGGCCCATGCTCATGCCGCCTAACTCCTTCTCGGGTGCGGGTAGGTGCCTGCCATCAAGTGGGAGCACGAGGGCCGAGCGCGCCGAACGGTGTCCCCCCTCTGCGCCAACGCGACCCCAGTAAACCACCGGCTCGGACATGTGCCGTCCGGTCCGCGCCACCCTGGCGCCAGTCTGCTAGGTGAGACCTCCGCGACACGCCAAAAGTTCGCACTCCCCCAGGAAATTTCCCAAGGTGAGCCTAGGGGCGGCGCATCACCGCAGGGACGGTTATCGTGATCATTCATGGACGAATCGCCCGGCTGGGACGCCATCGACGCCGCCCTCCGCCCGCTCTACGGCGACACCGAGCCGTACCATCTCGGCACCATCCACAAATGGGCGCTGGGCGGTCCGGACCCGCTCGACGGGATCAGCATCTACGCCCGGACGGAGCCCGTCCCGCACTGGCATTTCGTGTCCTATGGCATGACCGAGCTGTACACGAAGGAATCGGAGGACCCGGACGAGTCGGGCTGGGGCTTCGAGTTCACGTTCCGGCTCGCCCGCGACCCCGCCGAGGAAAAGCCGCCGGTGTGGGCGGCGAACCTGCTGCAGAACCTCGGCCGGTACGTGTTCACGTCCGGCAACTGGTTCGAGGCCGGCCACCACATGAACGTCAACGGGCCGATCGCCGCCGACCGCGAGGACTCGGAGATCCGCGCGGTGACGTTCGTCCAGGACCCGGAGCTGGGCGAGATCTCCACGCCGCACGGCAAGGTCGTGTTCCTCCAGGTCGTCGGGCTCGCGATGGAGGAGTACGACGCGCTGCGCCGGTGGAACGCCGACGGGCTGACGGCGGCGCTCGCCCCGCACCTGCCGCTCTTCGTGACCGACATCGACCGCCGGTCGCTGCTGGCCGACCCCGAGGTCGCCCGCGCCGTCGAGGAGGGCATCGCGCGGGACGGCTCCAGCGGCGGGATGCTGTACGTGTCCACGGCGCACTGGGAGCGCGACGGCGGCTCCACGACGCTGCGGCTCGGCGCGCTGCAGGCCCCGGCGATCGCCGACTCGCTGCGCGGTCGCCTCCCGTTCGGGCGCGAGCTGGTCCTGCGGACGGAGGACACGGTGATCGCGTTCCTGCCCGCGGACGCGTTCGCCGTCGCGGAGCCGGAGGAGGGCGTGCTGGAGGTGCACGTGCCCCCGGCCGCGCTGGACGACCTCACGGTCGCGATGCCGGCCGCTGCGGGCCGCACGGCGATCGCTTCGCTCCCCGGGCTCACCGTGGAGATCGTCCCGACCGCGATGAAGGACCGCTACGGCGAGGAGACCGGCGAGGTCATCGGCTGAGCCCCAGCCTGGGCGGCCCTCAGCGGGCTTCCAGGACCTCGACCTCGTCGCCCACCGTGAGCGTGCCCAGGGCGCGCGGTACGGCGTTGTAGCCGAACTGGATGCCGCGGTCCCGGCTGCGGTAGGCGGCGAGCGTCCGCAGCGGCTCACGGCCGCGCTCGGCGGTCTCCTGGTCGGTCGTCGTGATGAGGCACCGGGTGCACGGCTTGACCATCTCGATGACGGCCTCGCCGACGCGCAGCAGGCGCACGTCGTCCTCGCCGTAGGGGCCGAGGCCCTCGATGACGAGGCTCGGACGGAACCGGTTCATCGGGAGGGGCTCGTCCAGGCGCGTGTTGAGGTCGTCCAGGGACTCCTCAGAGATGATCAGCAGCGGGTACCCGTCGGCGAACATCACCTCACCCCCGCCCCTGGACGTCTCCCTGCGGCCGGTGAAGCGCACAAGACGGCACTCTTCGCCGAGGTACTCCGAGAACCAGGCCGCGGCCTCGTTGCCCTGGTCGATGCCCAGGCAGTCCTTGCGCTGGACGCGGACGTCCAGGACCTCGCCGTGGTCCACAGCCTTGTGGACGAGCGGCGCGGCCCCGGCGGTGCGCACCGCCAGGACCTCGCCGTCGTAGGACGGGCGCAGCAGCGCCATCCGCGCGAACTCCCGCTGCGAGAGGTAGCGGCCTCCGGGGCTGACGAGCATGAACTCGCGGTCGAACGGCAGCCCCCGGGCCGTCAGCTCGGCGCTGCGCAGCGCGGTGCCGCCGCCGCTCTTGAGCGGGTAGGCGTTCAGCTCGGTCAGGGTCCCCTTCAAGGCCCCCTCCTTGGTTCTCAGCTCAGGTCGGCGAGCCGGTCGAAGACCGGACCGAGGCGCTCGACGAAGCGCTCCGGGCGGCAGACCTCGTCCAGGCGCTTCTCGTCCAGCGCCAGGCCCGCCTCCGAGGCGTGCACGCGGAGCGTCTCGCGGAACGGCGTCCCCGTCTCCCAGGTCTCCATGGCGGCCTTCTGGACGAGCGGGTACGCCTCGTCGTCGCGGGACATGCCCGCCTCGACCAGCTCCAGCAGCACGGTCGAGGTGTAGATCAGGCCGCCGGTCGACTCCAGGTTCTCCGTCATCCGCGCCTCGTCCACCACGAGCCCGGACATCAGCCGGTTCGTGAGGTTCAGCATGTAGTCGAGCGCGATGGACGCGTCCGGCAGCGCGATCCGCTCGGTGGACGAGTGCGAGATGTCGCGCTCGTGCCACAGCGGGATGCCCTCCAGCACCGGGACGATCTGCGCCCGCACGATCCGCGCCATCCCGGCGAGCCGCTCGGAGATGATCGGGTTCTTCTTGTGCGGCATCGCGGACGAGCCCTTCTGGCCCTTCCCGAACGGCTCCCACAGCTCGCGGACCTCGGTGCGCTGCCCGTGCCGCACCTCCAGCGCGATCGCCTCGCACACCGTCGCCATGATCGCCAGCGCCGACACCCACTCGCCGATGCCGTCGCGCATCACGACCTGCGTCGACACGTCCGCCGGCTTCAGGCCCAGCTTGCGCGCCACGTGCAGCTCGACCGCGGGGTCGATGTTGGAGTACGTCCCGACCGCGCCGGAGATCGCCATCACGCCGACGGCCTCGCGCGCCCGGCGCAGCCGGTCCCGCGAGCGGGCCATCGCGAACGCGAAGTCGGCGACGCGGTGCCCCCACACGTCGGGCTCGCCGTGGATGCCGTGCGTCCGCCCGACCCGCAGCGTGCCCTTGTGCGCCAGCGCGTGGTCGCGCAGCGTCGCGACGAGCGTGTCGGCCTTGGCGAGCAGGATGTCGGTGGCCTCGGCGAGCTGCAGCGCGAGCGCCGTGTCCAGCAGGTCGGACGACGTCATGCCGAAGTGGACGTACCGGGCCGCCTCGCGGGGCTCGGTGTTGTCCGCCCACGCCGACAGGAAGGCGATCACGTCATGCTGCGTGACCGCCTCGATCGCGTGCACCGCCTCCGGGGTCGGCGGCGGCGCCTTCCGCACGGGCTCGACCACCTCCGGCGGGATGGTGCCGGCCTCGGCGTGGGCCTCGACGACGAGGACCTCCACCTGGCACCACAGCTCGTACTTGTGCGCGTCGCTCCAGACGCGCCCCATCTCCGGAAGTGTGTACCGCTCGATCACCCGACGATTGTCCCATTACCCAGCGACGACGTTGCGCGCGGCCTTCTCGGCGATGTCGGAGCGGTGGTGGGAACCGCGCAGCGAGATCTTGGAGACGGCCTCGTAGGCGGCGGCGCGGGCGGCGGCGAGGTCGGGGCCGGTGCCCACCACGTTCAGGACGCGGCCGCCGCTCGCGACCAGGCGGCCCTCCCCGCCCGGTTTCGTGCCCGCGTGCAGGATGTAGGCGCCCTCGACCTCGGCGGCCTCGTCCAGGCCGGTGATCTCGTCGCCCTTCACGGGGGCGGACGGGTAGCCCTCGGCCGCGACGACGACCGTGACGGCCGAGCCCGGGTGCCATTCGGGGCGGAACGCGGGGTCGAGCCCGCCGATCGCGCACGCCTGCAGCAGCTTGGCGAGGGGAGTGGCGAGCCGGTCGAGGACGACCTGGGTCTCGGGGTCGCCGAAGCGCGCGTTGAACTCCACCACCCGCACGCCCTTGGACGTCAGCGCCAGACCGGCGTACAGGGTCCCGACGTAAGGGATCTCACGGCGGCGCATCTCGTCCACTGCGGGCTGGACGACCGTGGACATGACCTCGTCCACCAGCTCTGGGGAGATCCAGGGGAGTGGCGTGTAGGCGCCCATACCGCCCGTGTTGGGGCCGTCGTCGCCGTCGTAGGCGCGCTTGAAGTCCTGTGCGGGGAGCAGCGGGACGGCGTGCTGGCCGTCGCACAGCGCGAACAGGGAGACCTCGGGGCCGTCGAGGAACTCCTCGATGACGACGCGCTCGCAGGCGGCGGCGTGCCGGGACGCGGCGTCGCGGTCCTCGGTGACGACGACGCCCTTGCCGGCGGCGAGGCCGTCGTCCTTCACGACGTAGGGCGGGCCGAACGCGTCGAGCGCCTCCTCGACCTGCGCGGTCGTCTCGCAGACCCGCGCGTCGGCGGTCGGCACCCCCGCCGCCGCCATGATCTCCTTCGCGAACGCCTTGGACGCCTCGATGCGGGCGGCGGCGCGGTCCGGGCCGAAGCAGGGGATGCCGCGCGTGCGCAGCGCGTCGCCCACCCCGGCGACCAGCACCGCCTCGGGGCCGATGACGACGAGGTCGACCCGCAGCCGCTCGGCCAGCTCGGTCACCGCCGTCGGGTCGCACGGGTCGAGCTGGTGGTTGTCCGCGATCTCGGCCGTGCCCGGGTTGCCCGGGGCGCAGTGGAGGGCGGTGACGGTGGGGTCGCGGTGCAGGGCGCGGACGAGCGCGTGCTCGCGGCCACCCGATCCAAGGACGAGTACTCGCACGTCACGCGAGCTTACAGATCCGGGCGCGCGCGGGGAGGGCGGGCATAAGCCCCGCCGCCGCGGGTGTTGGGACGACTGAGGTCACCGTCACACCCCTGGCGCGTGAACCTCGCCGTTATGGGCAGCGTCCTAAATGTCGGCTGGTAAGCTGCGACGGGCTTGACCGCCCGGTGTCGAGGCGTGTGAAAGGAGGTGGTCGGGATGAGTCCTGGCGATACTTGCAGTTCGCCGGAAAACCCTCACAGTCCGCACAGGACTGTTCCTCCGTCCGCCTCCGTCTGGCGCCCGGCCATCGCCTTCGCGCGCTCCCTTCGCTGATCAGCCTGGGTTGAGCGCGCGCTGCGCGCGTGTGGCCGGCGGGTTAGGAGCACCTCATGGCCATGACACGAGTCCGTCCGGGCCGCGCTCTCTTCAAGACGCGCGGCCGCCCCAGCGGCGTGCAGGCTCCGAACCGCGATTCGGCCGTCATCGACTGGGCCGCCTACATCGACGGTCACCGGGTCTGCACCGACACCGTCGCCGACGCCGTCCGGATGATCCGCGACGGCCGGCTGACCCCCGCCGGCGACAGCGCCGGCTTCGTGTGGGTCGGGCTCCACGAGCCGTCCGCCACCGAACTCGCCGACATCGCCGAGGTCTTCGGCCTGCACCCGCTCGCCGTCGAGGACGCGATCCACGCCCACCAGCGGCCGAAGCTGGAGCGCTACGACGACGTGCACTTCGTCGTGATGAAGACCGTCGGCTACGTGCCGAGCGAGCCCGGCGGCGCCGAGGTCGTCGTGACCGGCGAGATCATGCTGTTCTGCGGGCCCGACTTCGTGGTGACCGTCCGGCACGGCACCCACGGCGAGCTCGGCACCGTCCGCCGCGACCTGGAGCACGACCCGGCCCGGCTCGCCCTCGGCCCGGCCGCCGTCCTGCACGCCGTCGCCGACCGCGTCGTGGACGGCTACGTCGGCGTCGCCGACGCCGTCATGGAGGACATCGACGAGGTCGAAGAGGCCGTCTTCTCCCCCGAGCGCACCGACGAGTCGCGCCGCATCTACCGCCTCAAGCGCGAGGTCATCCAGCTCAAGCGCGCCGTGGGGCCGCTCGCCGGGCCGCTGCGCAACCTCTCCGGGCGCCGGTTCGTCCCCGCCGAGATAAAGGAGTACCTGCGCGACGTCGAGGACCACCTCACCCGCGTCCGCGAGCAGGTCGAGTCCTACGACGAGCTGCTCAACCCGATCCTTCAGGCGCACATGACCCAGGTCACCGTCGCCGACAACAAGGACATGCGCAAGATCTCCGCCTGGGGCGCCATCTTCATGGTCCCCACCGCCATCGCGGGGGTCTACGGGATGAACTTCAAGTTCATGCCCGAAACCCAGTGGCACTACGGCTACCCGCTGATCCTCGGCGTCATCGGCCTGGCCTGCCTGTCCCTCTACAGGGGCTTCCGCCGCAACGGCTGGCTCTAGACCACACCTCTCGACCGTTCGCCCGCCTAGACCGCGGCCAGGACGTCCTGGAGGCGGTCTGGGTAGTCGGTGACGATGGCGTCCACGCCGTACTCGATGAAGCGGGCCATGTCGTCCTGGCCGTTGACCGTCCACACGATGACCGACAGGGCCAGCGCGTGGGCCTGCTCCACCAGCTCTGGCGTGGTGATGGCGTGCTCCGGCGAGACGGCGGTCGCACCGGCCGCGAGGGCGGCGGCGACCGGATCGGCCGGGGAGAGGCCCGCCAGCCAGGCCGTGCCCGGGACGAGCGTCTTGCGCTCCATCAGCGCCACACGTCCCAGCTCCGGGTAGTGGCTGCGCGCCTCGGCCAGGATGCGCCAGTCGAACGCCAGCAGCCGTGCACGACCGGCCAGGCCATGCGACCTCAGGACGTCCACCACGACGGCGGTGAAGAGCTCGACCTCTTCGTCCGTCCAGGTCGGATCGGTCTTGAGTTCCACGGAGAGGGCCACCTCCGCCTCCGGGGCGAGCAGCGCGCACGCCTCGGCCAGCGTGGGGATGCCCGTGCCGGGCATCCCTAGATGCGCGCCCGCGTCCACCGTGCGGAGCTGCGCCAGCGTCAGCTCCCGGATCGGCCTGCCCACGTAGGGGAAGTCGGGGTCGTCGGGCTGGGCGGGGCCGCGGTCCACGAGGTTGCGCGCCGACAGCACCTGGTCGTGGTTCAGCACGACCACGCCGTCCGCGGACAGGCCCACGTCCAGCTCGATCGCGTCCACGCCCAGGTCGAGGGCGTGGACGAAACCGGGGAGGGTGTTCTCCGGGCGGAGGCCGCGCGCGCCCCGGTGCCCGTGCACCTCGACGGTAGAGATCACCGCACGCACGTTACCGTCCGTGACTGAACGCCGGGTGAAGAACGTCAGACAAGGGGGCGGAGGGAGAGCGTCTGGTCGCGGCCCGGGCCGACGCCGATGGCCGAGATCTGCGCGCCGGACATCTCCTCCAGCGCCCGGACGTACGCCTGCGCGTTCGCCGGCAGGTCCTCGAACTTCTTCGCGGCGGTGATGTCCTCCTGCCAGCCGTCCAGGTACTCCAGGATCGGCTTGGCGTGGTGGAACTCGGTCTGGGTGGTGGGCAGCTCGTCGACCCGCTCGCCGTCCACGTCGTAGGCGACGCACACCGGGACCCGCTCCAGCCCGGACAGGACGTCCAGCTTCGTCAGGAAGTAGTCGGTGATGCCGTTGACGCGGGTCGCGTACCGGGCGATGACGGCGTCGAACCAGCCGCAGCGGCGGTCGCGGCCCGTGGTGACGCCGTACTCGCCGCCGGTCTTGCGCAGGTACTCGCCCTGCTCGTCCAGCAGCTCGGTGGGGAACGGCCCGGAGCCGACGCGGGTCGTGTACGCCTTCAGGATGCCGATCACGCGGGTGATCTTCGTGGGGCCGACCCCGGAGCCCGCGCACGCGCCGCCCGCCGTCGGGCTGGACGACGTCACGAACGGGTACGTGCCGTGGTCGATGTCCAGCAGCGTGCCCTGCGCGCCCTCCAGAAGGACGACCTTGCCGTCGTCCAGGGCCTTGTTCAGCACGAGCGTGGTGTCGGCGACGAACGGCTTCAGCCGCTCCCCGTAGGCCAGGTACTCCTGGACGATCGGGCCCGTCTCGATGCGGCGCCGGTTGTAGACCTTCGTCAGGACCTGGTTCTTCTCGCGCAGCGCCAGGTCGAGCTTCTGCGTGAGGATGTTCGGGTCGAACAGGTCCTGGACGCGGATGCCCATGCGGTTGATCTTGTCGGCGTAGGTGGGGCCGATGCCCCGCCCGGTCGTGCCGATCCGGGCCTTGCCGAGGTACCGCTCGGTGACCTTGTCGAGGGCACGGTGGTGCGGCATGATCAGGTGCGCGTTCGCCGAGATCATCAGGCGCTCGCAGGAGATGCCGCGCTCGCGCAGGCCGTCGATCTCCTGGAGCAGCACGGCCGGGTCGATCACCACCCCGTTGCCGATCACCGGGACGACGTCGGGCGACAGGACCCCGGACGGCAGCAGGTGCAGCGCGTAGCTCTTGTCGCCGATGACCACCGTGTGGCCGGCGTTGTTGCCGCCCTGGTAGCGGACGACGTAGTCGACGTCCCCGCCGAGCAGGTCTGTTGCCTTGCCCTTGCCCTCATCTCCCCACTGGGCACCGACAAGAACGATGGCAGGCATGCCACTTTTCCTTCCCACGACGAAGGCCCCGGTCGCCGCAAGCGCGAAGGGGCCTCTTGCGATCAAAGCGTACCCGCACCTCGGCCGCAAGGAAACCGGAGCCCGATCCGCCCCGCTGGTCAGCGCCCCGGAGGGCGTGCGGCGCGGCGCTCGGCACGGCGCGGCCAGTAGTTCTCCGCGAACAGTTTCGCGACGAGTTCGCCGCGGCTCGTCACGCCCGTCTTGGCGAACACCGCCTTGACGTGGTCGCGGACGGTATGTGGGGAAATGACCAGCTCAGCGGCGATGTCGCCGGTCGCCAGGCCCCGCGCGACCAGCTGGGTGATCTCCAGCTCGCGGGCGGACAGCCCGTACGCCTCCGCGATGACCGGCGCCATGTCGGAGCCGGTGGCGGGCTGGACGACCACGGCGGTCGGGCCGGGCGCGCCGCCGGGGGCGCCGTCCAGGCAGGAGGCGTGGACGACGAGCCACTGGCCGTCGCGGGCGCGGATCCGGATGCGGGCCGCGCCGCGGTCGTGCCCGGCGGCGACGGCGCGGGCCTGCGCGGCCGTCCCGGCGAGCCAGACCGGCAGCGGCGGGCCCAGCGGGGACGGGACGGTCGGGCCGTCCGGGAGGCGGTCGAGGTGGTGGCGGGCCTCGGCGTTGATCGAGATGGGCGTGCCGGCCGCGTCGAACAGGATGAGGCCGGGGTCCTGCGCGGCGGCGGGCTCCGCCGTCCGGACGGGCCGGGCCAGCTCCCGCAGCCGGTCGGCCAGCGGCGCCGAGAGCCCGGCGACCAGGGAGATCTCCGCCGGGCCGAACGGCTCGCGGCCCTTCTCGCGGAACAGGCTGACGACGCCCCAGGGCCGCCCGCCGGTCCGCAGGACGGCGCGCAGCTCGTCCCCGACGCCCTGGCGGTCGAGGAGCTTGCGGAACTGGGCGCTGCGCGCGGGCAGCCCGTCGGTGCCCGCCGCCAGCCCGGCGGCGGGGACGGCGGCGCGGGCCAGCTCGCGGAACGGCAGCACGGTCTCCTCCAGGAGCGCGCACTCCCAGTAGGCGAAGCAGTCCTCGCCGCGCCCCAGGTTCTCCACCCGCATCGGCGCGGTGACGAGCCCGGTCTCGGGGTCGGTGGCCGACCAGGCCGCCGCCTGGAAGCCGACCAGCCGGCCGAGCCGCGCCGAGGCGGCGGCGAAGAGGTCCGACGCGTCCCCCGCGCGTGCGGCCGCGTCGAGGAGGGCCCGCCGTTCCCGCTGGTCGATCATGGTTTCAGTCTGCCCGCCGGGGCGCGCCGCCGTACCCCCTCAGACGGGGGATTCCGGCGCGGGCGGGTCCCCCGCCCCGCGGGATGGGCCGGGCGCGGCCGGGCGGCGAGGCTCGGCGGCATGGACATCGCGATCATCGGGGCGGGCGCGGCGGCCGTCGCGCTGCTGGACGCCCTCGACCCCTCGGACGTGCGGACCGTCACCGTCTTCGACCCCTCGGCCGCGCCGTGGCGGGGCCGTCCGTACCGGCCCGACCTGGACTCCGTCCTCGTCAACGCCCCGCCGGCGATCATGTCGATCCGGTTCGGGGACCGGGAGCACTACGCGCGCTGGCTGGACGGGCGGGCCGCCGACTACACCGACGAGCGCCTCGGCAGCCCGATCCCGCCCCGCGCCGTCTACGGGCGGTACCTGGCCGACACGGCCGAGGCCGCACTGGCCCGATTCACTAACACGGAAGTCATTTCTTCGGCAGTGACCGGTGTGTCCCTCGAAGGCCGTCCGGACGGCCGCCCGACCGTCCGGACGGCCGACGGGCGGACTCGTACCGCCGACCAGGTCGTCCTGTGCGTCGGCGGCGGCACGCCCCGCGACCACTACGGGCTGGCGGGCGCGCCCGGCTTCACCGCCGACCCCTACCCGCTGGAACGGACCCTCGCGGACATCCCGTCCGGACGGGACGTGGCCGTCATCGGCGGCGGCCTGACCGCCGTCGACATCGTGGTGTCGCTGGCCGCGCGCGGGCACACCGGCCGGATCAGCCTGGTGTCGCGAAGCGGCACGCTCCCGTTCGTCTGGCAGCGTCCGGCCGAGACGAACATCCGGCACCTGACGCCCGAGCGGCTGCGCTCCCTGAAGGGTCCCGTCACCCTCGATGGATTCGCCGATCTGATCCGCGCGGAGCTGGCGGAACGCGGCGAGAGCTGGGACGACCTGGCCGCCTGGATCGCCGCGGCGATGCGCCGGGACCCGGCCGAGAACCTGCGCGAGCAACTGGCCCTGGTGGACGCCCCGCAACTCGCCCGCCGCATCGTTCAAGAGGCCGCGCACACCGCCGGCCCCCTCGCATGGCGGCTGCTAGCGACGAGCGACCGGGAGCGGCTCCGCGCCCGCCACTTCCGCACGGTCACGAGCCTGGCCTCGCCGATGGTGCCCCGCAACGCCGCCGTGCTCCTGGAGCTGTTCGAGGCGGGGACGCTGGAGTCGCTGTCCGGGATCGAGAAGATCGAGGCCGGCCGCCGGTTCCGGATCACGCACGCGGCGGGCGTCCGCACCGCCGACGCCGTGATCAACGCGATCAACCCGCCGCCGCACGCGATCCCCCGGGCGGCGGAGGCGCTCGCCTCGTCCCTGCTGGCGCAGGGCGCCGCGCAGGACCCGGACGGCGGCCTCGCGATCGACCCCGGCACGGGCCGGCTCCTCCTCGGGGACCGCCCCGATCAGCGCCTGCACGTGGTCGGGGACCTGGCCGGCGGAGGGCCGTTCCTCGTGTCGGGCGTTCCGGGCGTGGCCGCCCGGGCGCACCGGGCGGCCCGCTCGATCAGGAGCCGTTGAGGGCGTCGGCGGCCGCGGGGCTGCTGTCGCGCAGGAACGCCTTGCAGCGCTCGGCCTCGTCCTCCTCGCCGATGGCGGCGGCGGCGCGGCCGAGGGCGTGCAGGGCGCGCAGGAAGCCGCGGTTGGCCTCGTGCTCCCACGGGACGGGCCCGTGGCCCTTCCAGCCGGCCCGGCGCAGCTGGTCCAGGCCCCGGTGGTAGCCGGTGCGGGCGAAGGCGTAGGAGTCGATGACGGAGCCGTTGGCGAAGGCACGGTCGGCCAGCTCGGCCCACGCGCCGGGGTAGTCCGGGTGGCGCGCGGCGACTTCGAACGGGTCGACGCCGTTCTCCAAGGCCGTCCGGGCTTCGGTGTTGTCCGGGAGTTCGGTCGGAGGAGGGCCGCCGAGCAGGTTCTGGGTCATGCGGGCCATCGTAAGCAGGCGCGTTGCGCGCCCGGCAACCCGGGGCGCGGCAGGAGGGACCGGGGCCGCGGGCGGCGGGACGAGTGCGCGGACGCACCCCGGAGCCGGGGCGCGCCCGCGCGCATGGCGTCCGTTACTTGGTGGTCTTGAACAGGGACGAGACCAGGTCGGTCAGCTTCGGCGCGGTGGTGGCCGTCGCCTTGGTCCGCATGGCCGGGAACAGTTCGGTGTAGCTCTTGCTCGCCAGGTACATCTGGAAGTTCGCGGAGTTCTTCCCGGACGCCGACGGCAGCCCGGAGCGGAAGTCGACGAGCCAGCCGAGGAGCCCGCAGCTGCTCGCGGGCACGGAGAACGTCGTGTCGTTCATCTTCATGGCGATCGCGTTGTCGAACCACTCGACGGAGTCGCCGTCGCCGACGAGCCTCAGCGAGACCGGCGCCTTCTTGGAGCCGATGTAGCAGTCGTCGCCGAGCAGGTCGTTCTTGAGCTTGATCCTCATGTCGATGGTGGAGGCGTACTCGCCCTGGTCGGTGGTGAAGAGGCTGAAGTTGCCGACGTAGTTCGTCTTGACCTTGAGGCCGAGCAGCGGGAGGGTCTCCGATCCCGGGATGCCGAGCGCGCCGCCGGGCACGGTCATCGCCTTCGACCGCATGCTCACGAAGATGTTGATGGGCTCGGAGGTCGCGGGGTCGAAGCCGCCCTGCATGGTGATCGAGATCGGCTCGGTGATCTCCTGCGTCATCGAGCCGAGCTTCATGGTGCCGCCGCCGAGGACGATGACCGCGCACTGCCAGTTGGCGGGGTCGGCGCCGACGGGCAGGTGGTCGGGGCAGTCGCCGAAGTCGAAGGTGACGGGCGCGTTCTCGCCGGGGGCGGCGGCCGCGGGCGCGGCGCCGAGGGCGAGGACGGCGCCCGGCACGGCCAGGGCGAGCGCGGACAGCAGGCGGGCGGAGCTGCGCAGGGACCGCAGCCGGGCACGGGGGAAGGTCTTCACGGGGG
>NZ_VCKZ01000456.1 GCF_005889745.1 Actinomadura geliboluensis | reverse complement strand
GGACGCGGATGCGGCAGCCGGTCGGGGTGTCCAGGACGGTGATGTCGCCGCCGTGCAGGTCCGTGGCCCAGTTCGCGATGGCGAGGCCGAGGCCGGTGCCGCCGCCGGGGGTGCCGGCGCGGGTGCCGGACGCGGTGCCGCGGGAGAAGCGTTCGAACACGCGGGCCCGCTCTTCGGGTGGAATGCCGGGTCCCTCATCGGCCACTTCGATGATCAATCCGCCCGGAAGGTTCGCGGGACGCGCGGTGACGGTGACGGGGCGGCCGTCCGGGCCGTGCCGGGCGGCGTTGTCGAGCAGGTTCGCGACGATCTGGTGGAGCCGGTCGCGGTCGGCGACGGCGTGCAGGTCGGGGGCGACGTCCGTCGCGAACACGGCCTCCGGGTGCCCGGCGCGGGCCTCGGCGATGACGCCGTCCACGAACTCGGCCACGTCGATGTCGGCGAGGTCGAGGACGGCCGCTCCCGCTTCGACGCGCGACAGGTCGAGGAGCTGGGTGACGAGCCGCCCGAGCCGCTCGGTCTGGTCGAGCGCGGTCTCGAGGACGTCGGGCGTCGCCGGGGTGACGCCGTCCGCGACGTTCTCCAGGACGGCCCGCAGCGCGCTGATCGGGGTGCGCAGCTCGTGCGAGACGTTCGCGACGAAGTCGCGGCGCTGCTGCTCCACCTCGGCGAGGTCCGCGGCCATCCGGTTGAACGCCTGCGCCAGCTCGCCGACCTCGTCCCGCGACGTGGCCCGCACCCGGCGGCTGTAGTCGCCGCGCGCCATCGCCCGCGCCGCCGCCGTCATCTCCCGGAGCGGCGCCGTCATCCCGTGCGCGAGGAGCTGTATCACGACGAGGGAGATCAGCACGCCGACCGGCATCGTCTGCCGCGCGCGGAACCCCATCGGGTACCCCCACAGGACGATCAGCACGGCGACGCACGCGGTCACGACGACCACGACGCCGAACTTCACCTTGATCGACCGGAGCGGGTCCAGCGGGCGGGGCAGCCGCGCCCACAGCCGGTGGACGATCGGGGTCACGGCGCCGGCTCCAGGCTGTAGCCGACGCCGTGCACCGTGCGGATCAGCTCCTGCCCCAGCTTGCGGCGCAGCGCCTTCACGTGGCTGTCGACGACGCGGGTCCCGGAGGCGTCCGCCCAGTCCCACACCTGCTCCAGCAGGACGGCGCGGGTCAGCACCGCCCCGCGGTTGCGCAGCAGGCAGGTGAGCAGGTCGAACTCGGTGGGGGTGAGGTGCACCTCGCGGCCGTCCCGGCGGACGCGGCGGGCGCGCTCGTCGATCTCCAGCGCCCCGACGCGCACGGCGCCGTCGGCGGGCTCCATGGCGGGCCGCTCGACGCGCCGCAGCACCGCCCGGATGCGCGCGACCAGCTCGCGCATGCTGAACGGCTTGGTCACGTAGTCGTCGGCGCCGACGCCGAGGCCCACGAGGAGGTCCGTCTCGTCGTCGCGCGCGGTCAGCATGAGCACCGGCACGGGGCGCTCGGCCTGGACGCGGCGGCACACCTCGAGGCCGTCGAATCCGGGCAGCATCACGTCCAGCACGATGAGGTGCGGCTCGTACGCGCGCGCCCGCTCGACCGCCGAGGGTCCGTCGCCGGCGGTCTCCACGCCGAAGCCCTCGGCGGCCAGCCGGTCCGCCACGGCCCGCGCGATCGTCGGCTCGTCCTCGACCACGAGGACGCGAGTCTCGTTACCCGTCACGGGACCAGACTCTAAGAGCCCGGTATGCGTGCGCCGGGCGTGGAATGTGGAGGTGCCGTGAAGATCAGGGCCCGGTGGGCCACAGGTGGACGGGGGTGTTGGCGCGCATGTGCTCGGTGTAGGAGCGGGTCATCATGCGGAGCGCGTCGTGGCGGGACGTGCCCGACGACTCCTCGATGGCGTTGACGGTGGCGATCTGCCAGGCGGCGCCGGTCTGCCCGGTGACGCAGCGCCGCTCGATGATGCCGAGGAGCCGGTCGCGGCGGGCGGGGTCGACGCCCCACCGGTCGAGGCCCTCGTGGGCGAGCGGCAGCAGCTTGCGGAGGACGAGTTCGGCGGCGGGCACCTCGCCCATGCCGGGCCAGTAGAGGGTCGAGTCGAGGCCGTCGCGGGCGGCGCGGTGCAGGTTCTCCTCGGCGGTGGCGAAGGACATCCGGGTCCAGACGGGGCGGTCGGCCTCGGCGAGCATCCGGACGACGCCGTAGTAGAAGGCGCCGTTGGCGACGACGTCGGCGACGGTCGGCCCGGCGGGCAGCACCCGGTTCTCGACGCGCAGGTGCGGGCGCCCTTTCACGACCGCGTAGATGGGGCGGTTCCAGCGGTAGATCGTGCCGTTGTGGAGGGTGAGCTCGCCGAGTTCGGGGATGCGGCCGTCGTCCAGCACCTCGCGGGGGTCCTCGTCGTCGCACAGCGGCAGCAGCGACGGGAAGTAGCGGGTGTTCTCCTCGAACAGGTCGAAGACGGAGGTGATCCAGCGCTCGCCGAACCAGACCCGGGGGCGGACGCCCTGCGTCTTCAGCTCGTCGGGGCGGGTGTCGGTGGCCTGCTCGAACAGCGTGATCCGGGTTTCGTGCCAGAGCCGGTGCCCGAACAGGAACGGGGAGTTGGCGCCCATCGCGACCTGCGGGCCGGCGATGGCCTGGGCGGCGTTCCAGTACGCGCCGAACTGGTCGGGGCTGACCTGGAGGTGGAACTGGACGCTGGTGCAGGCCGCTTCGGGGATGATCGTGTCGGCGTGCATGCGCAGCGGCTCGCGCCCGTCGATCGCGATGCGCATCTCCTCGCCGCGGGCGGCGAAGATCTGGTCGTTGAGCATCTTGTAGCGGGCGTTGGCGGAGAGGGTCTCCTCGCCGATGTCGGTGCGCCGCAGGGTCGGCAGGATGCCGATCATGAGGAGCCGGCCGCCGACCTCGGTGGCGCGGTCGTCGGCGTGCCGGAGGTGGTCGCGGACCTCGGCCTCCAGCTCGCCGGTGCTCTCCCCGCCGAGCTCGCGCGGCGGGATGTTGATCTCCAGGTTGAACTGGCCGAGCTCCGTCGCCCAGGCCGGGTCGGCGATCGCCTTGAGGACGTCCGCGTTGCGCATCAGCGGGTCGCCGAGCGCGTCGATCAGGTTGAGCTCGATCTCCAGCCCGATGTGCGGGCGTTCGAAGTCGAACTGGGATTCGCCCAGCATGCGGGCCAGCACGTCGAGGCACCTGCGCACCTTGTCGCGATACCGCCGCCGGTCCTCGCCGCTGATGGTGACCGAAGCCACGTCCCTGCCCATGTGTCCGTCCCTGTGCTTCGGAGGAACCGTCATAAAACGGGATGTCCCGGTAAGCGAAGGCGAAAACCCGGCATCCATGGTGGGACTCCCCGTCGGTGAGCGATGGATAACGTGTCTCCCCGGGAGGGACCATGCGCATGCGCCCCCGGTCCATCCGGGCCCGGGACACGCTCGCCGCCGCCGTCATCGCCGCGTTCGTGTTCGGCATCACGGCGGCCGGCGTCGACGTCGCCGTGCGCGTCGACGTCAAGGCCGATCTCCTCCGGCAGACCCAGGTGGACGCGCGCCGGGTCAGCGGTGGCGTCCGCGACGGCTCGCTGGAGGGCGCGATCCCCGACGACACCGGGGGCCGCCTCCTCATCCAGGTCGTCGAGCCCGGCGGGCGGGTGACGAACGCCACCCCCGGCGCGGCGCGCCGCCCGCCGGTGAGCAGACTCTGGCCGTCGAGCAACCTGCGCGTCCGCGACTTCACCGTGTGCGACGGCGCCTGGCCGCGCCGGGACTGCTACGTCGTCGAGGCGATCCGGGTCAGCACCGCGCCGGACTCCGTCGTCGTCTACGCCGCGGAGCGGCTGCCGTCCTACCTGGTGAACGGGGTGCTGGAGGGGGTGCTCGGCGCCGCGGTCCTGCTGCTCGCCGGGGGCGTCGCGTGGGTCACCTGGCGGATCGTCGGCCGCACCCTCGGCCCGGTCGAGGCCATCCGCGCGCAGCTCGCCGAGATCGGCGCCACCGACCTCAGCCGGCGCGTCCCGCAGCCGCCCGGCGAGGACGAGATCGCCCAGCTCGCCCGCACCGCGAACGCGACGCTCGACCGGCTGGAGCGCGCGGTCGCGCGGCAGCGCCAGTTCGCCTCCGACGCCTCGCACGAGCTGCGCACGCCGATCGCCGGCCTCCGGGCGAACCTGGAGGACGCCGCGATGCACCCCGACGACACCGACCTGCGGGAGGTCGTCCGGTCGGCGCTGCGCGACACCGACCGGCTGGAGTCGATCGTCACCGACCTGCTGCTGCTCGCCCGCATCGGCACCGGCGGGACGGCGGTGCAGGAGCCGATCGACCTGGCCGCGCTCACCGGCGCGGAGCTGCGCCGCCGCACGTTCCCGGTGCGGATCGCCGCGGAGCTGTCCGCGGGCGTCCCGGTGCGCGGGGTGCGGATGCAGCTCGTCCGGCTGCTCGGGAACCTGCTCGACAACGCCGAGCGGTTCGCCGGGTCGTCCATCACGGTGGAGGTGCGGCGGGAGGACGGGCTGGCGCTGCTCGCCGTCACCGACGACGGGCCCGGCATCCCGCCCGCCGACCGCGAGCGCGTCTTCCAGCGCTTCACCCGGCTCGACACCGCCCGCAGCCGGGACGCCGGCGGCACCGGCCTCGGCCTCGCGATCGCCCGCGAGATCGCGCGGGCGCACGGCGGGACGCTGCGGGTCGAGGACCACCGCGCCGCCGGGGCCCGGTTCGCGCTCCGGCTGCCGCTCGTCCCGCCGCAGGGACGCGAGAAGGGCCGCCCGAAACCGGACGGCCCTTCTCGCTGAAGCGGGGGTGTGCGGGGACGCTCAGGCGCGGACGGCCTGGATCTCCAGCTGGATGTCGACCTTGTCGCTGAGCAGGGCCTTCTCGCCCTTCAGCGGGACGTTGAACTCGATGCCCCAGTCCTTGCGGTTGATCGAGGTCTCGGCGGAGAACCCGGCGCGCGTCCCGCCCCACGGGTCCTCGGCGACGCCGTTGAACTCCACGGACAGGGTGACCGGGCGGGTGACGCCCTTGATGGTCAGGTCGCCGTCGAGGAAGTACTCGCCGCCCTCGGCCCGCACGCCCTTGGTCGCGAAGGTCATGGTCGGGAACTTCTCGACGTCGAGGACGTCGGAGGTGCGCACGTGCGCGTCCCGGTCGGGGTTGCGGGTGTCGAGCGAGCCGACCTGGATCTCGGCGGTCGCGGTCGACTCGCCGAGCTCCTCGGCGAGCTGCACCGAGCCGGTGAACTCGGTGAAGGTGCCGCGCACCTTGGTCATCAGGTGCCGGATCACGAAGGTGACCTCGGAGTGCCCGGGGTCGATGTTCCAGGTCCCGGCGGTCAGCTCGGGGGCGACGGCGGCGATGCTCATGGTGACTCCCGTAGAGGTAGTTGCTTGAAACTTCAACGACTCGTCGAAGGTTAGTTGAGGGTTCAAACACCTGTCAATCCCGGATTGTTCCACGCCCGTGCGGTGGCCCGCCGGGGAGGGGTGGTTCACCGCCTGCAACTCGGTCCACACAGCGTGCAACCTCCGGCGCGCCTCATGCGTAATCAGCGGGCACAGAGGCGAGCCGGAGTCCCTCCGGCGGGATCACTTGGAGTCTTCGTGAGCGATGCACCACCGCGCGCCGCCCTGCCGGCGGCCGGGGCCGCCGTCCTGCTGGCGACGGCCCTTGTCGCCGGCTGCGGCGGCGGGAGCGAGCCCGGACCGGCGAAGGCCGCCCCGGCCAAGGGCGCGACCGCGCTGCCGCAGGCGACCACCTACACGACCCTCGACGACCTGCCGACGGACACCGCGGCCACCGCGGGCGACGGGACGGTGGTGCACCCCGAGGCCGCGACCCCGATCTCCGCCAAGCCCGGCGCGCCCGCCGTCGCCGAACTGCCGAGCACCCAGCTGAAGGGCCCCACCTGGGTGCCCGTCGTCGAGTCCCGGCCCGGCTGGCGGCGCGTGCTGCTGCCGAGCCGCCCCAACGGCGTGACCGGCTGGATCCCCGACACCGGACTGAAGGCCGCGCGCAGCGGACACGTCGTCAAGGTCGACCTCGGCGACCGCAAGATGGCCCTCTACGACGCGGGCCGCAAGGTCGGCGCCTGGACCGTGGCCGTCGGCGCGCCGAAGACGCCCACCCCCACCGGCCGGACGTTCATGCTCGCCTCCCTCGCCCCCGCGAAACCGACCTACAGCCCGCTGATCCTGCCGGTCGGCGCGCACTCCGACACGCTCGACACCTTCGGCGGAGGGCCCGGCACCGTCGCCTTCCACGGCTGGCCGTCCAAGGACGTCTTCGGCAAGGCCGTCACGCACGGCTGCGTCCGCGTCCCGGCGGACGCGCTGAAGCGGCTGGCCAAGGTGCCGCTCGGCACCCCCGTGCTCGTCACCGCCTGACCCAGACCTCCGGCCGCGAGGCCGGTCCCGTTCCACCCCCGACTTGAGGAGAAACCGTGCGTTTGCCGTCACTCACCAAGGCCGTCGCCGTCGCCGGCGCGCTGGCCCTGCCCTTCGGCCTGGCCCCGGCCGCGTCCGCCACCAGCGGCGGCACCGGCTCCGCCACCGCCGTCGCCGCGACCGGCCCGGTCGCGATCCCGGCGACCCCCACGGTCACGTCGTCCGCGCAGCAGCCGGCCCGCAAGAGCCTCGCCGAACTGCCCGCCAACCCCCTCGTGGAGGCGGGCCTGCTGAACGTCGCCGCCTGGTCCGGCCACGGCCGCGCGTCCGTCGCGGACCTGAAGGTGCCCCGCATCGGGCTCGCCGCGCACGCCGTGACGGCCAAGTGCGAGAACGGCAACGGCGTCTCGCACCTGACGAAGGCGACGCTCAACGGCCGGACGCTGAAGCTCGGCGCGACGCCCAACACCACGATCAACGCCGACCTGAAGGGCCTCGGCACCGCCGCGATCACGCTGAACAAGCACGTCAAGGACAAGGACGGCAGCCTCACGATCACCGCGATCGAGGTGGTGGCGACGCTGGCCGGCAAGACGCAGACGCTCAGCAT
>NZ_VCKZ01000455.1 GCF_005889745.1 Actinomadura geliboluensis | reverse complement strand
GCCCCCGACCCTCGCCCACGTCGCCGAGCTCGCCGGCGTGTCGCCCGCGACCGCGTCCCGCGTGCTCAACGGCTCGGCGCGGGTCAGCAGGACGGCCCGCCTCCAGGTGGAGGCGGCCGTCGAGCGGCTCGGCTACGTCCGCCGCCGCGGCGGCTCCCCCGACCGGGAGTCCTCCGGCACGATCGCGGCCGTGGTGTGCGAGGACGCCTGCCGCGTCCTCGGCGACCCCTACTTCGCGCGCCTGCTGTGGGGCGTGCGGCGCGAGCTGGACGGCCGCGCGCCGCTGGTCGTCCTCATGGCCGGCCGGCCGGACGAGTGGCGCGCCACCACCGGCTACCTGCGCGGCGGCCGGGCCGAGGGCGTGCTGCTCGTCGGCGCCCGCCGCGACCAGGTCGCCCCGCTGGTGCAGGCCGCGGCCGGCGCCCCCGTGGTGCTGGCCGGGCGCCCCCTCGACGAGGTGGCGCTGCCCTACGTCGACGTCGACAACCGCGGCGGCGCCCACGCCGCCGTCCGGCACCTGCTCACCACCGGCCGCCGCCGCATCGGCACGATCGCCGGGCCCGCCGACATGGGCGCGGCCGTCGACCGGCTGGCCGGCTACCGGCTCGCCGCCCGGGAGGCCGGGATGGGCGTCAACGGGCTCGTCTGCCAGGGCGACTTCGGCCGACTGTCCGGCGAGCGCGCGATGCGCCGGCTGCTGGAGCGCCGGCCGGACGTCGACGCCGTGCTCGCCGCGTCCGACCAGATGGCGGTCGGCGCGCTCAGCGCGCTGCGCCGGGCCGGCCGGCGGGTGCCCGACGACGTCGCCGTCGTCGGCTTCGACGACGCGCCCGTCGCCCGGCAGGTGCGGCCCCGGCTCACCACCGTCCGGCAGCCCGCCGAGGACCTCGGCGCCCGGCTCGCCCGCGAGCTGCGCGCCTGCACCGGCGGCCGGCCGAACACCGAGCGCCGCGTGGTGCTGCGCACCAAGTTGATCATCCGGGAGTCCGGCTGACGGCCCCGGCCTGACGCGCGCCCGCCTCGCGGCGCGCCCCTTGAAGAGACGCCACCGCCGGAGTCCGCCGGCGGTGGAGCCCGGTATGCCCGCACGCCGGGTGACTCAGGAAGGAACAACGGTGAGAAGACGGCAACGATGGCGCGCGTTCACGGCCGTGGGCGCGACGCTGACCCTGCTCTGCAGTGGCCTAGGGGTGCTGGCGCCCGCGCACGCCGCCGCCGCCGCGTGCAAGGTCGTCTACAAGAAGAACGACTGGGGCAGCGGTTTCACGACGAGCATCGACATCACCAACCAGGGTGACGCGCTGAACGGCTGGACGCTGAAGTACTCCTACGCGGGGAACCAGAAGCTGGCGAGCGGCTGGTCGGGCAAGTGGTCGCAGTCCGGCCAGGACGTCACCGTCCAGAACGAGAGCTGGAACGGGTCGCTGGCGTCCGGTGCGACCGTGAACATCGGCGCGCAGTTCACCTACAGCGGGACCAACACCGACCCGACGTCCTTCACGCTGAACGGCACGCCCTGCAACGGCAGCACGTCCGCCCCGAAGGTGGCGCTGACCAGCCCGGCCGCCGGGGCCACCTACTCGGTGGGCGCCTCGGTGCCGCTCGCGGCGACCGCCACCGCCGGGACCGGCGCGACCGTCTCCAAGGTCGAGTTCTTCGACCAGGACGGCCCGCTCGGCGCCGCCGACACCACCGCCCCCTACGCGCTGAACTGGACGCCCACCGCCGCGGGCGGCTACTCGCTCTACGCCAAGGTGACCGACAGCGCCGGCGGCACGGCCGAGTCCGCGCCGGTCGGCATCACGGTCGCGGCCGAGGCGAGCGTCGTGGCCAACCCGGCGACGCTGACCATCGCGCAGGGCTCCACGGCCACGTACGCGGTGAAGCTGTCGGAGGCGCCGTCCTCGAACGTCACCGTGACGACCGCCCGCACCGCGGGCAACAGCGGCCTGTCGGTGACCGGCGGCGGATCGCTCACGTTCACGCCGCAGAACTGGTCGACCGCGCAGAACGTGACGATCACCGCGGACGACTCCGGGACGGGCCAGGCGACGTTCACCTCGTCGGCCACCGGCTACGCGGCGGCCACCGTCACCGCGACCGAGGTGGCCACCGGCGGCGACACCTACACCCA
Source organism: Actinomadura geliboluensis (assembly GCF_005889745.1). Classification (GTDB taxonomy): domain Bacteria; phylum Actinomycetota; class Actinomycetes; order Streptosporangiales; family Streptosporangiaceae; genus Spirillospora; species Spirillospora geliboluensis. The sequence continues at coordinate 4,849 of NZ_VCKZ01000455.1, read as the reverse complement.
GCGGTTCCTCGACCAGTACAACAAGATCAAGGACCCGGCGAACGGCTACTTCAGCCCCGAGGGCATCCCGTACCACTCGGTCGAGACCTTCATGGTCGAGGCGCCCGACCACGGGCACGAGACCACGTCCGAGGCCTACAGCTACCTCATCTGGCTGGAGGCCATGTACGGCAAGGTCACGCAGAACTGGGCCCCCTTCAACGCCGCGTGGGCGCTGATGGAGAAGTACATGATCCCGACCCGCGCGGACCAGCCGACGAACTCCTTCTACAACGCGTCCAAGCCCGCCACCTACGCCGCCGAGCACCCCGAGGTCAGCGACTACCCGTCGCAGATCGACGGCAACATCCCGGTCGGGCAGGACCCGATCGCGAGCGAGCTGAAGTCCGCCTACGGCACCGACGACATCTACGGCATGCACTGGCTGCAGGACGTCGACAACGTGTACGGCTACGGCAACACGCCGGGCGGCGGCTGCGAGGAGGGCCCGAGCGCCGACGGCCCGTCCTACATCAACACCTACCAGCGCGGCGCCCAGGAGTCGGTGTTCGAGACCGTCCCGCAGCCGACGTGCGACAAGTTCGCGTTCGGCGGCACCAACGGCTACCTCGACCTGTTCATCAAGGACTCGTCCTACGCCAAGCAGTGGAAGTTCACCGACGCCCCCGACGCCGACGCGCGCGCCATCCAGGCCGCGTACTGGGCGAACACCTGGGCCGCGGAGCAGGGCAAGGCCGGCTCCGTCTCGGCCACCGTCGCCAAGGCAGGCAAGATGGGCGACTACCTGCGCTACTCCTTCTTCGACAAGTACTTCAAGAAGATCGGCGACTGCCACCCCGCCACGTCCTGCCCGGCCGGGACGGGCAAGGACAGCGAGCACTACCTGCTGTCCTGGTACTACGCCTGGGGCGGCGCCACGGACACGAGCGCCGGCTGGGCCTGGCGCATCGGCGACGGCGCCTCGCACTTCGGCTACCAGAACCCCCTGGCCGCCTACGCGCTGGTGAACGACGCCGCGCTCGCCCCCAAGGGCGCCACGGCCAAGGCCGACTGGGAGAAGAGCCTCACCCGGCAGCTGCAGCTCTACAAGTGGCTGCAGTCCGCCGAGGGCGGGATCGCCGGCGGTGTCACCAACAGCTGGGAGGGCAGCTACAGCACCCCGCCGACCGGCCTCACCGAGTTCTACGGCATGGCCTACGACTGGCAGCCCGTCTACCACGACCCGCCGAGCAACCAGTGGTTCGGCTTCCAGGCGTGGTCGATGGAGCGCGTCGCCGAGTACTACCAGGTCACCGGTGACGCGAACGCCAAGGCGATCCTCGACAAGTGGGTCTCGTGGGCGCTGTCGCAGACGACCGTCGACCCGTCCACCGGCAGCATCAAGATCCCGTCCACGCTCAAGTGGACCGGGCAGCCGGACGCGAACTGGTCGTCGGCCAGCGGCATGCCGCCGGCCAACACCGGCCTGCACGTCACCGTGCAGGACTACACCAACGACGTCGGCGTGGCCGCCGCGTACGCCAAGACCCTGACGTACTACGCCGCCAAGTCCGGCGACGCCGACGCCAAGAAGGCCGCCAAGGACCTGCTCGACGCCATGTGGAAGCACGCTGACGCCAAGGGCGTGTCGGTGCAGGAGACCCGGGCCGACTACAACCGCCTCACCGACCCGGTCTACGTCCCGTCCGGCTGGACGGGCACCATGCCGAACGGCGACCCGATCAACTCCAACTCGACCTTCATCTCCATCCGTTCCTTCTACAAGAGCGACCCCGACTACCAGCGCGTCATGGCCTACGCCAACGGCGAGACCTCGACCGCGCCGACCTTCACCTACCACCGCTTCTGGGCGCAGGCGGACATCGCCCTCGCCATGGCCGACTACGGCCGCCTCTTCAACGAGTAACCACCCACCCCGCGGCCCGTGGCGGCGTTCTGTCGCCACGGGCCCCTACCTGCCCAGACTCCGGCTATGCGAACATATGTTCGTGTCCGGTGCCGCGACGATCCTGCATGCCGACCTGGACGCGTTCTACGCGTCGGTCGAGCAGCGCGACGATCCGTCGCTGCGCGGGCGGCCGGTCATCGTCGGGATGGGCGTGGTGCTGGCCGCCAGTTACGAGGCCAAGGCGCACGGGGTGCGCACTGCGATGAGCGGCGGGCAGGCGCGGCGGCTCTGCCCGCGCGCGGTCGTGGTGCCGCCGCGGATGAGCGCCTACAGCGCGGCGAGCAAGGCGGTGTTCGCCGTCTTCCGGGCCACCACGCCGCTCGTCGAGGGGCTGTCGATCGACGAGGCGTTTCTGGACGTGGACGGGCTGCGCCGGGACCCCGCGGAGGTGGCCGCCCGGCTGCGGCGGGAGGTCGCCGAGGAGGTCGGGCTGCCGATCACGGTCGGGGTCGCCCGCACCAAGTTCCTCGCCAAGGTCGCCAGCGGCGTCGCCAAGCCCGACGGGCTGCTGGTGGTGCCGCCGGACGGGGAGCTGGAGTTCCTGCGCCCGCTCCCGGTGCGGCGGCTGTGGGGCGTCGGCCCGGCGACCGCCGCCAAGCTGGCCGGGTACGGCGTGGAGACCGTGGGCGACGTGGCGGACATGCCCGAGTCGGCGCTGGTGTCGCTGCTCGGCCCGGGTGCGGGGCGGCACCTGCACGCGCTCGCGCTCAACCGCGACCCCCGCCCGGTGCGGACGGGCGTGCGCCGCCGGTCCATGGGCGCGCAGCGCGCCCTCGGGCGCCGCCGCCGGTCGCCCGCGGAGCTGGACGCCATGCTCGTCGGCCTCGTCGACCGGCTCGGCGGGCGGCTGCGCAAGGCCGGGCGCGTGTGCCGGACGGTCACCCTCCGGCTGCGGTTCGGCGACTACGCCCGCGCCACCCGCTCGCACACGCTGGCGCAGGCGACCGCCGACACCCCGGCGATCCTGGCGGCGGCGCGGGGGCTGCTCGCCGCCGCGGCGCCGCTGGTGGAGAGCCGGGGGCTGACCCTGATCGGCGTCTCGCTCGGGAACCTGCACGACGACCGGGCCGTCCAGCTCGCGCTGCCGTTCGACCAGGCCATGGCCGTGGACGGCGCGGTGGACGGCGTCCGGGAGCGGTTCGGCCCGTCCGCCATCACCCGCGCCGTCCTGCTGAACCGCGACCAGGGCGTGCAGGTCCCGCTGCTGCCCGACTAGGGCTGCTCCGCCGCGCCCGCGCCCGCGCCCGCGTGCCTCACGGTGGGTTCCGGCGCGAGCACTCCGCGTTCCATGAGACGATCATTTGACCGGGGATGAGCGGAGCTTTGCGATGGCCGATGAGAGGTGGACTCCCGCCGACGTGGATCTGGTCACGGCGAACACGGCGCGGATCTACGACTACCTGCTCGGCGGCAAGGACAATTACGCGGCCGACCGGGAGGTGGCCGAGCAGCTGCTCGCCGTCATCCCCGAGGCGCGGGCGGCGGCACGGGAGAACCATGCCTTCATCGGCCGCGCGGTGCGGTTCCTCGCCCGCGCGGGCGTCCGGCAGTTCATCGACATCGGCAGCAAGCTGCCCGCGCGCGGGAACGTCCACGAGGTCGCCGCGCAGGTCGCGCCCGACTCGGCCGTCGTGTTCGCCGACGGCGACCCGGTGGTGCTGGCGCACGCCCGCGCGCTGCTCGCCCGGACGCGGCGGGCCGCGTTCGTCCGGTGCGACCCGCGGCGCCCGGAGGCCGTCGCCGACGACCCGGAGGTCCGCGCGCTCATCGACTTCGAGCGGCCGGTGGCGGTCGTGCTCGACCGCGTCCTGCACTTCATCCCGGACGCGGCCGAGGCCGCCGCCGTGCTGCGGCGCCTGCACGATGCCCTCGCCCCCGGCAGCCACCTGGTGTTCACGCACATCACGCAGGAGCCCGAGCCCGAGTCCGGCGGCGACGTCGGCCGGGTGTTCAAGCCGACCAGCGGCCACTTCTGGGGCCGCGGCCGGGCCGAGATCCTCGACATCGTCGCGTGCTTCGACCTCGTGGAGCCCGGCCTGACCTTCACCCCGCTGTGGCGCCCCGACGGGCCGGGGACCGCGCACCCGGAGCGCGCCTTCACCCTGGCGGGCGTGGGCCGCCGCCGCTGACCGCGAGGGCGCGCAGGCGGCGCCGCCACACGGGCAGGCCGTCGCGCGCGGCGCGCGCGGTGCGCCGGTGGACGCGCGCCGGGGCGGCGCCGGCGTCGTGCACCCAGCCCTGGTGGCTGCGGCCGGTGACCTCCAGCCGGACGAGCGGGACGTAGGAGTCGGCGCGGATCCCCTCGTACCCGTGCCGGACGATGGAGTGGTAGATGTCCTCGGACACGACCAGCGCCAGCGGCCCGCGGGTGCGCCGCAGGGCGCCCTTCGCCTCCGCCGAGTCCAGCAGCCGGAAGGCGACGTCGAGGGATTCGCCGAAATTGCCGTGCCCGTCGTTGTGCACCTCTCCGGCGTGCACCACCACCCGCACCCGAATTCGCCGGTCGCCGCCGGACGTGATCGTCTGCGCCGAATTGTATTCGGCGAGGAGTGCGGACAGCAGCGGCACCACCGGGTGCAGCAGCAGCGTTTTCGGAACCTCGTCGAAAGGGCGCACCAGAACGAGGACCCCGTCGCCCCGGTCGACGTACTCCTCGCGGTGCCGCGGCCCGATTCCGGCGCGGTTGAACGCCTCCTCCAGGAGCCGGTAGAGCGTGCGGCGCAATTCGGCCTTCACCGGGTCGGTGCGCGTCGTGGACGCCTCGATGTCCACCGCCAGGATCGCCCGGTACCGCGGCCGGACCCGCGCCCGGTCGGCGAACGGGGCGAGCGGCCCCGCCGCGCCGGCGGGCACCGGCAGCCCGGCCCCCGGCCCCGCGCCGCGCACGGCCGTCGTCTGCTC
>NZ_VCKZ01000454.1 GCF_005889745.1 Actinomadura geliboluensis | reverse complement strand
GAGCAGGAGCAGGGCCGGGGGCGAAGGACAGGTGCGTCGGGCTCTGCCCGGCGACCTGGGTGAGCATGTGGTCGAGCTGGTCGGCCGTGGGACGGGCCGTCGGCTCTTGGACCAGCAGCGACTGCAGGACGGGCGCCAGTGCCCCGGCGTTGCGGGGCGGCGGCACCTGGGCCGTCATGATGGCGGCGAGCGTCGCGGCCGTCGTGGACCGGCGCAGCGGATTGGTCCCCTCGACGGCCACGTAGAGCAGCAGGCCGAGGGACCAGAGGTCGGAGGCGGGGTCGCCCTCGTGCCCGTTCAGCCGTTCCGGCGCGATGTACTCCGGCGAGCCGACCAGCCCGCCGGTGGCGGTCACGCGGGACGCCTCCCGGAGCACCGCGATGCCGAAGTCGGTGAGGACCGGCGTCCCGTCCGCGCGCAGCAGGACGTTCGCGGGCTTGACGTCCCGGTGGCAGATCCCGGCCTCGTGCGCGGCGCGCAGCGCGGCCAGGAGCCCGCGCCCGACGGCGGCGGCCTCGCCGGGGTTCAGCGGCCCGCGCGCCAGCCGGTCGTGCAGGGACTCCCCGCGGACGAGCTCCATGACCAGCCACGGGTGCGGCATGTCGGGCGTGTCCACGATGTGGTGGATGGTCACCACGTTCGGGTGGTCGAGCCGGGCGAGGGCGCGGGCCTCGCGCATCACCCGCTCGCGCAGCATCCGCGCCACGTCCGGGTCGGGGTCGGCGGCCCCGGCCTCGGCGAGCCGCACCTCCTTCAGCGCGACTTCGCGTTCCAGGGCGAGGTCGAACGCGCGCCAGACGGTGCCCATGCCGCCGCTGCCGAGGCGGTCGCGCAGTTCGAAACGGCCGTCGATCACCGTCTTCGCAGAGGTCACGGCGGACAGCCTAAGCCCACGAACCCCGGCAAAGCGGAGCAAAGCACAACCAGTGGCGACGAGGCCCGGCCCGGACGGCACCCGGGCCGGGTGGGAACCGGCCGCCGCGCCCGCTCAGTGGTCGGCGACGACGAGCGGCGTGTCGACGAGGTGCTCGGCCAGGAACCAGGCTTGCAGCTCCCCGGTGCGGATCACGTCGGACACGAGCACGTCGTTGGTGCCGTCGTCGCCCTGCTCGGCGGTGCGCGCCGCGGCGTCGTGCGCCTCGGTGAGGATGATCTCGTGGGCCTCCAGCAGCCGGGACAGCATCGCCGGGACCTCCTCGACGCCGTCCGGCGGGCGCGGGACCGCGGTGATCTCGGCGACGTGCCGCGGGTCGCCGACGGCCACGCCGCCGAGGGTCTGCACCCGCTCGGCGATGGTGTCTACCAGCGCGAGCTGCTCTCCCGCGTGCTTGTCCAGCAGCAGATGCAGCTGGTAGAAGGTCTGCCCCCGGACGAGCCAGTGGTGCTTCTTGTAGAGCGCGTAGAGGATCTGAGTGTCCGCCAGGATCCGGTTGAGGCGCTGGCAGGAGTACAAGCGGGCGTCACGGGAGAGGGCCAGCGGGAACTGCCGTACCGTCCCGAACTGCTGGATCTCGCGGCCGTGCTGGTGCAGCCATGGCTGGCTGCCGGCGGGTCGGGTCCCGTCCGTGCTCATGTGCGGGTTCCTTCCGGGTTCACATCGAATGGCGAAGGGTGTGTTCCACCCGGCGAGGGGGCCAAACGGGCCCGGTCCCTGGTCCCCGCCCTGGTCACCGCCCTGGTCTCGTCCCGGGACCCGGGATTGTCCGATCCGGCCGTTAGCTTGCGGGGCCATGGGCCAGACGGTGGAGATTCCGGTCGAGTGGCATGAGCACGTCCATCCGCGGCGGGGCGGCATCGCCGGGCCCCGGCTCGTCGCCGACGAGGACGCCGCGCGCGGCGCACGCGCGTGGGACCGCGCCGCCCGCCCGATCGCCGCGGACATGGCGGAGCACGCGCGCACCGCCCCCGACCTCGCCGCGGGCGTCCGGGCCTGGCTGGACGGCGATCCCGACCCGGTCGGCGCGGCGGCCGTCGCCGCGATCGCGGTGAAGCACGTCGAAGGCTGCGGCGGCGAGGGCTTCGCCGACGCCTGGGTCCTGGACCACGGGCTCGCCTTCGCCGCCTGCGCGCTCACCGAGGCGTCCTCCATCGCCCTCGGCCCCGTGCCGCGCCCGGCGCGGCGGGACACCGCCGGAGCGGTCTGGCTCGTCTCCTACAGCGGGCCGAGCGAGGGATGGCGCGGCGAGATCCGGCGGGCGACCTCCGACGACCGGATGCGCGCGAGCGACTGGGTCACCGAGGACACCGCCGCCAAGCGGCTCCGCGCACTCCTGGCGGCGGCGCCCGAGGCCGAGTACGCCGACGCCGTCGCGCGGCTGGCCGCCCACCGCGGCGACGCGACGCGACGGCGCGTCGCCGCCTACCTCGTCCCGACCGAGACGGCCTGGGTGGACGAGTCCCTCGCCGACGCCGCCCGCCTGACCGTCGCCGACCACGAACTCCTGGTCTGCTCGCTGTCCACCGCCGAGCAGGCGCCCCACGCCGGCTGGATCAGGGTGACCCCGGCCGTGGTCGCGACGCTGCTCGACGGGCTCGGCGCGGACGCCTTCCCCCTGCTGGTCCAAGCCCTCAGGCCCGCCCACGACGCCGAGAAGACCCGCCCGATCGTGCTGACGGCGCTCCTGGCGATCCCCGACGAGCAGCTCTTCCCCGTGCTCCTCGACCACATCGGCGAGCAGGGCGTCCCGGCCGCCTTGCAGGAGGCGGTCGAACGGTACCCCGACCACGCGCTCCGGGTCCTGGAGCCGCTGGCCGGCGACGGCACGACCCGGGGCCTGCGGGCGGCCGGGCTGCTGCGCGGGCTGACGCGCACCGAACGGGCGGAGCCGGCCGTCCCCGACGCCGACGACCTGCCCGGCGTCCTCGCGGGCAAGCCGCCCGCCCGCGGCGCGAAGACCGACTGGGCCGACCCGGCGCGCCTGCCGCGCGTCCTCACCCGCGACCGCGACCGGGCGCTGCCCGCCGCCGCGACCCGGCGCCTGCTGCACCTCCTCGCCCGGAAGTCCCCGGAGGCCGCCGGCGTCCGCGACTTCTGCGACCGGCACTCGCTGGCCGAGTTCTCCTGGGCGGTGTTCGAGCGCTGGTACGCGCTCGGCGCGCCCACCAAGCACAACTGGGCGCTGGCGCAGCTCGGCCTGATCGGCGACGACACCACCGTGCGGCGGCTCAGCCCGCTGATCAAACGCTGGCCGGGCGAGGGCCTCACCGGCCGGGCCGCGTCCGCGCTGGACGTCCTCGCCGGCATCGGCTCCGACGTCGCCCTCACCCACCTCTTCGAGCTGACCCGCACCGGCAGGTACAAGGGCCTCAAGAACCGCGCCGCCAAGAAGATCGACGAGATCGCCGCCGCGCGCGGCATCACGCCGGACGCCCTGGCCGACCGCGCCGTCCCCGACTTCGGCCTGGACGACCAGGGCGTCCTCGTCCTCGACTACGGCCCCCGCCGGTTCACCGTGACCTTCGACGAGCAGCTCGTCCCGCTGGTCACGGCGCCGAACGGCACGACCCGCAAGAGCGCCCCGAAGCCCGCCGCGACGGACGACCCCGCCCTCGCCGCGTCCGCGCACGCGCTCTTCACCGGCCTCAAGAAGGACCTGCGCACGCTGGCCGCGCAGGAGATCAAGCGCCTCGAACAGGCCATGACGACCCGCCGCAGCTGGACGCCCGGCGACTTCCACACGTTCTTCGTCAGCCATCCGCTGCTGGGGCACATCGTCCGCCGGCTGGTGTGGATCACCGATTCCGGCACCGCGTTCCGCGTCGCCGAGGACCGCACCTACGCCGACGTCCGCGACGACGCGTTCACTCCCGCGCCGGACGACCGCATCGGCATCGCCCACCCGGTCCTGCTGGACGACCTCGAAGCCTGGGCGGAGCTCTTCGCCGACTACGAGATCCTGCAGCCGTTCGAGCAGCTCGGCCGTCCCGTGTACCGGCTCACCGCCGACGAGCGGGCCGCGCACCGGCTCGCCCGGGTCGAGGGGCTCGTGCTGCCCTACGGCAAGGCGAAGGGCCACTCGCAGGGCCGCTGGGAGTCCGTGGACGCCGACGGCGGTTTCGCGGGCGGCTGGCTGGCCCGCCGCGACCCCGCCGGCCTGTACGTCGTCGCCGGCCTGAGCCCCGGCCTCTACGCCTACATGTACGGCGAGGGCGACGACCAGAAGGTCACCGCCCTCTGGGCGGGCCCCGCCCCCGCGCCGACGCCGAAGGACGCCGTGCCGCTGGGCCGGGTCGACCCGGTCACGATGAGCGAGGCCGTCCACGACCTCCTCCGCAGCGCGTCCTGACCCGCCCGTTCAGTCGCCCGCGGACACGGCGGCGCGGCGTTCACCGGGCTCCGTGCCCATGAGCCGCCCGCTGGAGAGGAGCAGCAACGCGAGCAGCGGGACCAGGCCGACCGCGGCGAAGGCCGGGTCGCCGTGCGCGCCGTACAGGGGGACGCACACCATCGGGGCGAGCGCGCCGCCGAAGAACTGGGCGGAGAGCACCAGCGACGTCGCGCCCCCGCGGTTGGACGGAGCGCTGTCGGCGGCGAGCGCGTTCACGGTGTTGCGCAGGCCGGGCACCGCGATCCCGGCGACGACGACGCCGCACACCAGCAGCGTGAGGGACGGCCCCAGCGCGGCGGTCAGGACGCCGGCGGTCAGCACGGCGCTCAGCGCGATGCCGAGGCGGCGCGGGCCCGCCCGGTCGAGGGCGCGGCCGAGCGCGGTGGCGCACATCAGCCCGGCGACGCCGAACCCGGCGCTGACGAGGCCCCGCTCGGCCGGGCCGAGCCCGAAGCGTTCCTCCGCGCGCAGCACCGTGAGGACGGTGAGCGCGACCGCGGGCAGGTAGCACAGGAACGACAGCGCCGCGGTCGCCGCGAGCCGCCGGTCCGCCAGGACCCGCCAGGACGCCCGGCCGGCCGCCCTGCGGGCGGTGGCGGCCGCCGAGGGCGGGAGCAGCACGAGCGCGAGGGCGACGGCGGTGGGGAAGGCGAACGCCAGCCGCCAGTCCGCGGCGGCCGAGATCCCGCTGATCAGCGGGCTGAACGACTGGCCGGCGGCCTGCATGGCGGCGAACCGGCCGAGCGCCCGCCCGAGCCGCTCCCGCGGCGTGATGTCGCCGATCGCGGCCAGCAGCAGCGGCGTCGTGAAGGCGTTCGTGGCGCCCTGCAGGACGCGTCCCGCCAGGAAGACCTCCATGGTGGGGGCGAGGGCGCAGACCCCGGACGCCAGGACGTAGCAGAGCAGGGAGAGCCGGAGGGTGCGGCGCCGGCCCCAGCGCTCCGCCCACGTCCCCGACACCAGCATCAGCGCCGCGAACGGGATCATGTACGCGGTCACGGCGGCGGCGGCCGTCTCGGGCGTGCTGCCGAGGCCGTCCGCCGCCTCGTGCAGGATCGGCGTGACCATGGTGCCGCTGTAGGGGCCGAGGAAGCCGCCCGCGTACAGCGGCCAGACGCGCGGCGGGCGTTCCGGGCGCCCGCCGCGCGCCCGGAACCGTGAGAGGGACGGGGCGTTCAAGCCGCGCGCGGTCAGCCCTGGTCGATCTGCATGACGACGGCCTTCGGCTCGGTGAAGAACTCGCGGCTGAAGTCGCCGCCCTCCCGTCCGACGCCCGACGCCCCGGCGCCGCCGAACGGGGCGCGCAGGTCGCGGATGAAGAAGCAGTTCACCCAGACCGTCCCGGCGCGGAGCGCCGCGGACACCCGGTGCGCCCGGCTGAGGTTCTCGGTGAACACCATGGCGTTGAGGCCGTACGGGGTGTCGTTGGCCAGGGCGACGGCCTCGGCCTCGGTGTCGAACGGGGCCACCACGACCAGCGGGCCGAAGATCTCCTCCCGGCAGTGCGGCGCGTCCTGCGGCATGTCCGTGACCACGGTGGGCCGGACGACCCAGCCGGAGCCGAGCCCGCCGGTGCGGATCCGGCCGCCCTGCGCCTCGATCGTCTCGACGTAGCCGCTGACCTTCTTGTAGTGCTCCTGCGAGGCCAGCGGGCCGAGCTGGGTGCCCGGGTCGGACGGGTCGCCGACCACCATCGCCTCGGCGGCGGCGGTGAAGCGGTCGAGGAACGCGTCGTAGATCTCGCGCTGCACGTAGAGCCGGCTGCCGGCGAGGCACACCTGCCCGGCGTTGGTGAAGATGGCCCGGATCGACCAGTCGACGGCGTTGTCCAGGTCGGCGTCGGCGAACACGACGTTGGCGCCCTTGCCGCCGAGCTCCAGGCTCACCGGCACGAGGTTGCCGCCGGCGATCTGGGCGATGGCCCGTCCGGTGCTGGACGCGCCGGTGAAGGTGATCCGGTCGACGCCGGCGTGCTCGGTGAGCGCCTGCCCCGCCGACTGCGGGCCGTACCCGTGCACGACGTTGAGGACGCCGGGCGGCAGGCCCGCCTCGGTCGCGAGCCGCGCGAGCAGTGTCGCCGAGGCCGGGGTGTCCTCGGCGGGCTTCAGCACGACGGTGTTCCCCCACGCCAGCGCGGGCGCGATCTTCCAGGTCTCCAGCATCAGCGGGAAGTTCCAGGGGGAGATGGCGGCGACGACCCCGGCCGGCCCGTAGGCGGTGTAGGCGTGGTGGCCGCTGTCCATCGGCAGCCGGTCCGCCGCCGAGAGGTGCGCGTGCTCGGCGAAGAACCGCAGGTTGTGGGCCGACCGGCCGACGTCGTTGCCGATGCTCTGGGTGACCGGCTTGCCCATGTCGCGGGTGTCGGCCATGCCGAGCCGGTCCTTGTTCTCCTCCACCAGGTCGGCGAGGCGGTGCAGGACGCGGCCGCGCTCGGCGTATCCCATGCGGGGCCACGGTCCGTCATCGAACGCGCGCCGCGCGGCCGCGACGGCGCGCTCGACGTCGCCCCGCGAGCCGAGCGCCACCTGCGCCCAGGGCTGCCGGGTCCAGGGATCGACGCTGTCGAACCGTGCGGCGTCCTGCGATTCGACTTCCTCGCCGTCGATGACGTGCCCGAAGAACTCCATGTGCTGCTAACCCTCATTCCCTATCTCTTATACACATCTCC
>NZ_VCKZ01000453.1 GCF_005889745.1 Actinomadura geliboluensis | reverse complement strand
GTTCGGGCGCGGGGGGCAGGGGGGCGATGTCAGGCACGGGCTTCCTCCGGCTTGCGTGCTTCCAGGACGGCCCAGGGGAAGTGCCATTCGGCACGGTCGGGCCACTGCGTCGTCTCCAGCCGTCCGGCACCGCGCTCGTCGAACGCGACCCAGCGCGCGTCGGTGAGCCCGGCCTTCTCGCACAGGGCGAGGCAGTCGGTGTCGAACAGCATCGGCAGGTACGGCTCGTTGTTGCGGTCGCCGTGCTCGACGAGCGCGAGGTCGCGGACGGCGTCGCCGGTCGGGTGGAAGTCCAGAACGCGCAGGACCCCGCCGGGCGCGAGCGTCCGCGCGGCGTCGGCGATCAGGTCGGCGAGCACCGGCGGCGGCAGCTCGTGGATGAGCATCGTCGCGGTGACCAGGTCCGCGGATCCGGCGGGCAGCCCGGTCGCGGAGGCGTCGGCCTGGACGTACCGGATGCCGAGCCCCGCCGTGCGGTGGGCGGCCAGCCGCAGCACCGGCGCGGACAGGTCGACGCCGATCACCTCGGCGTCCGGCCAGCGCCGCTTGAACGGGCGGGTGCTCTTGCCGAACCCGCAGCCGAGGTCGACGATGCGCCGGTACGGCCGGTCGGGGACGGCGGTCTCGGTGAACAGGGTGTGGAACGCGAAGTCGTCGTTCTCGCCCAGCATCACGAGCTTGGCGCCCGCCTCGTAGACCAGCGCGGCGCGGTCGGTGCTCCACACGCCGCCGGGTTGGACGTGAATGTCCACGTCGGTGTACCAGGCGGGCAGTTCCAGGTCGGGGTCCAGCTCCAGCCCGGGCGCGGACGCGGGCAGGTCGTCGGCGTCGACCGCGTCCGCGACCGCCCGCCACAGCATCTTCTGCGCGGACCGTTCCAGCCACGCGAACCACGGGTACACCGGCGCCGCGTGGACGGCGGCGCGGTCGGGGTCCGGCCCGGCCTGCTCGACGAGCACCGGGTACAGCGACCGGGCCCACTGCTGGCGCAGCGCTAGCGCGAAGTCCACTCTCGCCCGGCGCGCGACGTCGTTCATCGAACCTCCTGAAGACCGAGTCCGGAATCCACCTCGCCGGGGAAGAAGCAGGCCACCGAGCGGTCCCCGGACACCGTCAGCGGCGGCGCGTCGGTCGCGCACACGTCGCGCGCGACCGGGCACCGGGTGTGGAAGACGCAGCCGGGCGGCCGGTCGATGGGCGACGGCGGGTCGCCCGACAGCACGATCCGCTCCCGCGGCCGCTCGTCGGTCGTCGGCGTCGCCGACAGCAGCGCCGCCGTGTACGGGTGCTGCGGGGCCGCCACGACCGACGTCGTCGGCCCCTCCTCCAGCACGCGCCCGAGGTAGAGCACGACGACGCGGTCGGAGATGTGGTGGACGAGCGACAGGTCGTGCGCGATCAGCAGGAACGCCAGGTCGTCGGCCCGCTGCACCTCGCCGAGGAGGTTGACGATCTGCGCCTGGATGGACACGTCGAGGGCGGAGACGGGCTCGTCCGCGACGATCACCGAGGGGCGTGCGGCCAGCGCGCGGGCGATCGAGATGCGCTGCCGCTGCCCGCCGGAGAACTGCGCCGGGTAGCGGCCGGCGGCCGACTCGGGGAGCCCGACCTGGCCGAGGACCTCCGCGACGCGGGCGGCGATCTGCTCCCGCGTCCCGAAGCCGTGGGCCCGCAGCGGCTCGGCGACGATGCGGGCGACGGTCATGCGCGGGTCCAGGCTGGCGTACGGGTCCTGGAGGATCATCTGGAAGTGGCGGCGCAGCGGGCGCAGCCGCCGCTCGGGCATGTGGGTGATGTCGCGGCCGTCGAAGGTGACGCGGCCGGACTGCGGGGTCGTGGCGCGCATCAGCGCGGACGCGGCCGTCGACTTGCCCGATCCGGACTCGCCGACGAGCGCGAGCGTCTGCCCGCGGCGCAGCGCCAGCGAGACGTCGTCGACCGCGGTGAGGGTCCGCCCGCCGACCGGGAACCGGACGGTGACGCCGGTCATCTCCATGATGGGCGGCTGTGTGTCAGTCATGGGGGTTCCAGCAGGCCAGGCGGGCGGGGCCGGACACGGTCAGCACGGGCTCCCTCGTGGAGCAGTCGTCCTGCGCGCGGCCGCACCGCGGATGGAAGGGGCAGCCGTCCGGGCGGGCGAACGGCGACGGCGGGGCGCCGGCGATCGCGGCGAGCGTCCGCGACCGGTCGAAGTTCGGCGCCGCCGCCAGCAGCGCCGCCGTGTACGGGTGGCGCGGGTTGCGCAGCAGCTCCCGGGTCGGGCCCTCCTCCACGACGCCGCCGCTGTACATGACGGCGACGCGGTCGCACAGCTCGGCGGCGACGCCGAGATCGTGCGTGATCAGCACCATGGACGCGTCGCGCGCCTGGATCTGGTCCCGCATGAGCTGCGTGATCTGCGCCTGGATGGTCGTGTCGAGCGCGGTGGTCGGCTCGTCGGCGAGGATGACCGACGGCTCGTTGATCAGCGCGAGCGCGATCATCACCCGCTGCCGGAGCCCGCCGGACAGCTGGTGCGGGTAGGCCCGGACGCGGTCGCGCGGCGAGGGGATGCCGACCGCGGCGAGCGCCGCGACGGCCTTCTCGCGGGCGTCGGCCCGCGACACGTCCTGGTGCCGCAGGACGGCCTCCGCCAGCACGGCCCCGATCCGCCGCACCGGGTTCAGCCCGGTCATCGGATCCTGGAACACCATGCCGATCTGCGCGCCGCGGACGCGTTCCCACTGCTTCTCGGAGTACCCGGTGAGGTCCTCGCCGCGCAGCCGGACGGCGCCGGTCCGCGACAGGCCCGGCGGCAGCAGCCCGATCAGGCTGAGCGCGGTGAGGGACTTGCCCGACCCGGACTCGCCGACGAGTCCGAGGATCTCGCCGCGGCCGAGGCGGAACGACACGTCCTGCACGATCCGGGTGTCGCCGCCGTGGACGACCGAGAGGCCGTCGACGGCGAGGACGGCTTCGTCCATCGTCTGCTCCCTGGGTTCGGCGGGCGCGGCGGTCACGGGCGCACCGACTTCAGGCGGGCCCGGCTGCGGGCGGCCATGCCGTCGCCGATGAGGTTGGCGGCCGTCACCGCGAGGACGATGACCGCGGCGGGCACGAGCACGAGCAGCGGCGCGCCGACGAGGTGCTGGCGGCCCTCGGACAGCATGTTGCCGAGCGAGGGCGAGCCGAGCGGCGCGCCGATGCCGAGGAAGGACAGCCCGCTCTCGGCGACCAGCAGGTCGGCGAACACGAACGCCCACATCACCATGATCGTGTGCCGCAGCCCGGGCAGCACGTGGGAGATCAGGATGCGGGGGCGGGTGACGCCGAGCAGCCGGGCCGCGCGCACGTACTCGCGCTGCATGAGGCCGCGCGTCTCGGCGTAGACCACGCGGGCGAACACCGGCCAGCTCACCGCCCCGAGCGTGATCGCCAGCGGCACGAAGCCGCGGCCGACCGCCGCCATCAGCGCGACGACGATGACGAGGTAGGGCAGCGACAGGCACACGTCGATGACGCGGGAGATCGCGGCCTGCACGTAGCCGGTGGTCGACCCGGCGAGGACGCCGAGCGTGACGCCGATGGCGGCGACGATGCACGCGGACGTGGCGGCGACCGAGGCCGTCCAGCCGAAGCCGGCGATCGTCCAGGTCAGCAGGTCGCGGCCGACGCCGTCGGTGCCGAGCAGGTGCCCGTCCTCGCCGGGCGACAGCAGCCGCGACTCGACGCCGCCGCCGGAGTCGGTGATGTCGCCGAACAGCAGCGCGACGGCCGTCACGCCGATGAGCAGTACCGCGATGGCGATGCCCGCGATCAGCCGCGCCGATGCCACGCCCGGCCGCCGGGGGACGAGCCGGCGCCGCACGAGCCCGCGCGGGGCCTCCTCCTGGACCGCTGTCATCGCTGCCTCCGGAGGCGGGGGTCGAGGATGCCGAGCAGGGCGTCGGTGGCCGTGTTGGTCAGGAAGACCAGGCCCGCGATCGTGAACACGGCGGCCTGCACGATGGGGAAGTCCAACTGCCGCACCGAGTCGATCATCAGGGCGCCGAGGCCGGGCCAGGCGAAGACGACCTCGATGATCAGCGCGCCGGAGACGAGGATCGCGAGCTGGGTGCCGACGAGGGCGGCGGCGCCGAGCAGCGCGTTCGGGAGGACGTGCCGCACGATGACGGTGCGGCGGGACGCCCCCGCGGCGCGGGCCGTGCGGACGAAGTCCTCGTCCATGGTCTCGGCGACGTTGGCCGACACGACGCGGGTCAGCCGCGGGATGAGGAACGCCGCGAGCGACACCGCGGGCAGGATCGCCGCCGCGGCCGAGCCGTTGCCGATGCTCGGCAGCAGCCCGAGCCTGACGGCGAAGATCTGGATGAGCACGAGCCCGACGACGTAGCCGGGCATGCCCTGGCCGATGAAGACGAGCCCGGAGGCGGCCGACTGGGCCCGGCCGTCGGGGCGCGCCCCGATCCACGCGCCGAGCGGGATCGCGATCAGCATGTTGAGCAGCACCGCGAGCAGCGCGAGCTGGAGGGTGGCCGGCAGCCGGTCCAGCACCTCGGTGAACGCGTTCGCGCCGGACTGGACGGAGGTGCCGAAGTCGAGCTGGGCGGCCCGGCCGATGAACGTGGCGTACTGCTGGACGAGCGGGTCGTCCAGGCCGTACTGCTCCCGGACGGCCGCGACCTGGTCGGGGGTGGCGTCCTGGCCCGCCAGGGTCGTCGCGGGGTCGCCGGTCAGCCGCAGCAGGAAGAACAGCAGGGTGGACACCGCGAACAGCAGCAGGACGAGCTGGGACGCCCGCGAGGCGAGCATCAGGGCGAGCCCGCGGACGCGTCCGGCGCCGCGAGCGGGCCGCCCGGCGGCCACGGAGGTGTCCGTGGCCGCCGCCACCGGCGCGGTGTCCTTCACTTCTTGACCATCTGGTCGTAGCGGAAGAAGCGGTTGTCGTCCTTGGCGCCCTGGAGGTCGGCGGACTTGCCGACGATCGTGATCTGGTGGACCAGGAACAGCGCGGGCGGGTTGTCGTGCATCTCGGCGACGACCGCGCGGAGCTGCTCGGCGCGCTTGTCGGCGTCCATGTTGGTGAGCGCGGACTCGAGGTGGCCGGCGGTCGGCTCGTCGCAGAAGAACGTCGCCGCGCGCAGGCAGGTGAAGTTGCTCATGGCCCGGGTCGGGTCCATGGTGGGCAGCGCGTTCCAGGAGAGGCCGAACGCCTCGGTCTTCCAGGAGTTGCCCGTGTAGCGCTGCATCCAGGTCGGGAAGTTCATCTGGTTGAGCGTGAGGTCGACGCCGACCTTGGCGAGGTCCTGCTTGACGGCCTGGTAGATGTCGGCGTCGGCGGGGAAGGAGCCGACGACGACGTCGGCGCTCATCGCGAAGCCGTTCGGGTGGCCCGCCTCGGCCAGCAGCGCCTTGGCCTTCGCCGGGTCGTGCGGGTACGCCTTCACGTCCGGGTTGTGGCCGACGACCTTCTCGGTCGGGCCCTGGCCGATGGGCTGGGCCTTGCCGAGCAGCAGGTTGTCGGCGATGGCCTGCTTGTCCACCGCGTAGTTGAGGGCCTGCCGGACCTTCTTGTCGGTGAGCGGTGAGTCGATCTTCGCGTCGCCCTTGACGTTGCGGAACGCCAGCGACATCACCTGGTTGCCCAGGTTGGCCTCGGCCTGGACGGAGCCCTTCATCTGGCCGACCTGGTCGGGCGAGACGCCGGTGATGAGGTCGACCTGGCCGGACTGGAGGGCCTGCAGCCGGGACGCGGGGTCCTGCATCGCCTGGATCTCCAGGCCGGCGGCCTTCGGCGCGCGCCAGGACTTCTCGAACGCGGTGAGGGTGATCTTGTTGCCGCCCCAGTTCTTCACCTGGAACGGGCCCGTTCCGACCGGGGTGGCGGCGATGCCCTTCACGCCGCCCTCGGCGAGGGCCTTCGGCGCGGGGATCATCAGCTCGGTGAGCTTGTTGGGCAGCACCGGGTCCGGGACGGACGTGGTGATCTCGACGGTCTTCGCGTCCACCGCCTTCGCGGACTTGATCGTCGCGAGGTCGTTGGCGACGACCGACTGCTTGACCTCGGGGTTCTGCTTCAGGAAGGTGACGACGTCCGCGACGCCCTGGGCGGTCAGCTGCTCGCCGTTGGAGAACGTGACGTTGTCACGGAGCGTGAAACTCCACGCGGTGTCGGAGGTGGTCTTCCATTCGGTCGCCAGCCACGGCTTCACCTCGCCGGCCTCGTTCACGAACGTCAGCGGGTCGTAGATCGCGGCGTAGGTGTAGACGCCCGGCGAGACCGCGGAGTTGAACGGGTTGCCCTGGGAGGCCGGGAGCGAGTCGACGCCGATCCGCAGGGTCTGGCCGCCGTCGCTTCCGGAGCCGCCGCCGCACGCGGCGAGCGCGATTCCGAGGACCAGGGCCATTCCGCCCCGCACTGCAATGCCTCTAGCCACAAGCCCTCCATTGTTCCTCTGAGCGGAACACTTAACTCGCTCAGTGGAACGGTAGGATGAGATGCGCCACAGTGTCAAGGGTCAAAGAACAGGAAACACGCAGGTAACAGACCTGTTTCGACAACTGTCGAGCATGCGGACAACACGGTCCGCACTCACCCGGATACGGGTGGATCAGACGGACGCCACCAACGCGGCACCGGCGCCGGGAACGTTCCAGACACCGGCGGGCCCGCCCCCGCGCAGCGTCACGAGGACGATCCCGCCGTCGCTCGGCGACCTCCGGCCCCGGGCGGCGGACACGTCGGCGGGGTACTGGTCGACCTCCACCGCGCACTCGCCCGGGAGCTGGAGCGTGCTGATGCGGTGCAGCGTCCCCTCCGGGCGGCCGAGTTGGGCGTTCAGCACGCGCACCGGCAACCGGTGGTCCGTCACCCTCCGTGCGGGCAGCCGCTCTTCCAGCGCCGCGCGCGACGTCTCCAGGTCGCCGGACGCGAGCACGGCGATGAACACCGGGCCCACCGGCCCGCTGGGGCGCGGCAGGGTGAACCCCTCCGGGGCGCGGTCGACCTGCGTCAGGTAGACCCCTTCCCCGGCCGGCCCCGCGACCTGCGCGGCCCGCAGCCCTCC
>NZ_VCKZ01000452.1 GCF_005889745.1 Actinomadura geliboluensis | reverse complement strand
GGTCGGGGGCGACGCCGTCGCCCGCCGGGCGGAACGCGTCGTCCGGCTTCTCCGCCTCGCCGGCGGGGGCCGGGACGTGCGCCGCGGCGGCGGGACGGCGGCCGAGCATGTCGATGCGGTTCAGCACCGGGTTGCCCGCGATGACCTTGGTGAAGCTGACGAACTCGCTGGCGGCGTTCAGCCCGGCGAGCCCGGCCAGCACGGCGAGCCGCGGCCCGCGCCCGAGCCGGGTCGCGCCGAGGCCGAGCAGCGCGCCGAGCGCGTTCGCGCCGGTGTCGCCGAGCATCGCGCGCTCGCCGAGGTCCTCGGGGAGCAGCGCGGCGGCGGCGCCGAGCGGCGCCGCGACGACGGCGGAGCCGGACCGGGTCAGCGCGAGCGGGCCGCCGGCGAGCAGGCCGACCTTGATCGCCCGGCCGGGGCGCAGGTCGAACAGGTTCATCAGGTTCGCACCACCGGCGATGATCGCGCCGTTGACGAGCGTGTCGAAGGCGCGCCCGGTGCGGGACGGGGCGGGCGACCCCGCGACCGCGGCGGCGGCCAGCCCGGTCGCGCCGATGCCGAGGATCTTCACCGCGCCGCTGGTGACCTCGCCGCGGGCGAGCGCGGCCAGATGGCCCTTGAAGCCGCGGGAGGCGCCCGACCCGGCGAGGTCGTCGTAGCCGCCGAGGACGCCGGACCCGGTGCCGGCGAGCAGCGCGGCGGCGCGCATCCGGCCCGCGGCGCCGGGCGCGAGCAGCCCGGCCGCGGCGGCGCCCGCGACGAACGCGGGCCCCTCCAGCAGCGTCACCGGCTCGCCGCGGTGGTTGGTGCGGCCCCAGACCTCCTCGCCCGGCAGCCCGTTCAGGCCGGGCGGCCGCCGGGTCAGCGCGGCGTGCGCGGCGCGCGCCGCCACCGCGCCGAGGGCCAGGCCCGCCGCGAGCCGCGCGCCCCTCGCGATGCCTCTGCTCATCAGGTCACCCGTTCTTCCCCGCCGTGGGCGCGGGCGAGGGCAGGTAGCCGCTCGCGCCGGCACCCGTCCCGTACTGCCCGGACTTGCCGCCGATCTCCCTCTGCAGCGCCAGGATCGTCACGACCTGCCCGGACGCGGTGTCCACCGCGTCCACGGTGGAGACCGAGTCGCCGGCGTCGGAGTCGCGCAGCGCCGCGATCAGCCCGCCCTCCTGCGCGGAGGTCGGCGGGCCACCGACGACGGTACCGCGCCCGGCGGCGTCGAGGGCGGTGGCCAGCGAGATCAGCCCCTTGGTCGCGGCGTCGCCCCCGGTGTAGTTGTACGGGGCGGCGGGCGCGACCATCACGGCGAGCGTGGCGTGCTGGCCCGGCTTGCCGCTGGTGGTGACGTACCCGGCCTCCTTGAAGCCGTTGAGGACGGCGCCGCCGACCGCGTCCTCGCGGCCGGACTTGGCGGGGTCCTTGGTGACGAGGGCGTTCGCCAGCACCATGCCCGCCTTGTCGTAGGCGCTCGCGTCGCCGGGGAAGGACACGTCGTCGGCCTTCAGCTGGGTGGCCAGCTCGTCGACGGTGGTCTGCTGGTCGGCGTCCAGGAGCTTCTTCTGGATCGTGACGCGGCCGGTGACGGCGGCGCCCGCGTTCTTCGCCAGCTCGCTGACCCGCTCGATGCTGTCGTTGCCGGCGCCCGGCGTCTCGATCAGCACGACCGACTGGTCCTTCAGCCGGTCGGCGACGATCTGGGGCGACAGCACGTTCGCGAACTGCTCCTGCCCCTTCACCTGGTGCTCCAGCTCGCGCTGCGCCAGCCGGGCCTGCTGGGCGGTCTTGGCCGCCGAGTTGGCCTGCTGGCGCAGGGTGTCGCTCACCGAGTCCGACAGGGTGGTGGAGCCCAGCACGATGCCGAGCGCCAGCGCGAGGAAGATCGCGACGATGGAGACGAGATGGTAGCGGAAATCGATCACGTGAAGAGTCCGGTCAGCCAGAAGACGAAGGCGTGCCAGCGGTCGGCGATCAGGGGACTGATGACGTCCCCCGCCGGGGACATGGCGACGGCCGTGACGATGGCGATGAACGCGCCGAGGACGAGGAACAGCAGCGACCAGGTGGAGATCCTGCTGCGGTAGAGCCTGCTGACGCCCTTGGCGTCGACGAGCTTGCTGCCCACCCGGAGCCGGGTGAGGAAGGTGCTGGCCATGCCGGCGCGGCCCTTGTCGAGGAACTCCACCATGTTGGCGTGCGTGCCGACCGCGACGATCAGGGTGGCGCCCTTGTCGTCGGCGAGCAGCATCGCGATGTCCTCGCTGGTGGCGGTGGCGGGGAAGACGACGGCCTCCTGCCCCAGCTCGTGGACGCGCTTCAGCCCGGGCGCGCGGCCGTCCCGGTAGGCGTGCACGACGATCTCGGCGCCGCAGGTGAGCGCGTCGTCGGACACCGAGTCCATGTCCCCGACGATCATGTCGGGGCGGTAGCCGGCCTCCAGCAGCGCGTCGGCGCCGCCGTCCACCCCGATCAGCACCGGGCGGTACTCGCGGATGTAGGGCCGCAGGGTCGCGATGTCCTCGCGGTAGTGGTAGCCGCGGACGACGATGAGCGCGTGCCGGCCGGCGATCTTCGTGGTGACGTCGGGGACGCCGACGCCGTCGATGAGCAGGTCGCGCTCGCGCTTGACGTACTCCATCGTGTTGGCGACGAACGCCTCCAGCTGGGCCGCGAGCCCCGACTTGGCCTCGGTCAGCGCCGTCTCGACGGTCTCGGCCGTCTGCTCGGTGCCCTTGGCCACCACGTCCTCGCCGCGGTGCACGGCGGGCCCCTCGACCCGGACCTGGTCGCCCTCGTGCAGCTTGGTGAAGATCTCCGGGCCGACGTCGTCCACCAGCGGGATGCCGGCGTCGATCAGGATCTGCGGGCCGAGGTTCGGGTAGCGCCCGGAGATGCTCGGCGCGACGTTCACCACGGCGCCGACCTCGCACGACACCAGCGCCTCGGCGCTGACGCGGTCGAGGTCGACATGGTCGATCACCGCGACGTCGCCGGGCTGCAGCCGCTTGGTCAGGTCCTTGGTGCGGCGGTCGAGCCGGGCCGTGGCGGTGACCCCGGACCGGCCGTCGTCGCGGCCGCGGCCGAGCGTGAGCACGCGCCGCGGCAGCTTCAGGGCCGGCCGGGCGCCGCGGTCGGCGCCGGGCTCGGCGGTGGGTGACGGGTCGTTCATCACCGACCATCCTGCCAGAGCGCCGCAGTGGACGCCGGAAGGCACGACTGTCCAGGCGTGTCCGATCGGGCACGCTCTGTAGCGTTTGCCGGGGCGCCGCGGCGGGCGGGGGCCGCGGCGGAGGACGGCGCGCTCACCGGTCGTCGGCGGCCATGGCGAGCAGCTCCTCGGCGTGCGCGCGGCCGAGCTCGGAGTCCTCCAGGCCGGCGAGCATGCGCGACAGCTCCCGGACGCGGCCCTCCCGGTCCAGCGCGGTGACGCCGCTGCTGGTCACGGTGCCGTCGTCGGACTTCTCCACCACCAGGTGCTGGTCGGCGAACGCGGCGACCTGCGGAAGGTGCGTGACGACGATCACCTGCGCGTTGCGGGCCAGCCGCGCCAGCCGGCGCCCGGTCTCCACCGCGGCCTTGCCGCCGACGCCCGCGTCGACCTCGTCGAACACGAACGTCGGGACCGGGTCGGCGCCCGCGAACACGACCTCGATCGCCAGCATCACCCGGGACAGCTCGCCGCCGGAGGCGCCCTTGTGCAGCGGCAGCGGCGGCGAGCCGGGGTGCGGCGCGAGCCGGACCTCGACCTCGTCGACGCCGTGCGGGCCGTACTCCTCGGTGGGGGTGACGGTGACGGAGACGCGGGCGTGCGGCATCGCCAGGGCCGTCAGCTCCTCGGTGACGGCGCCGGAGAACCGCTCGGCGGCGCGGGCGCGGACCGCGGTCAGCTCCCCGGCCTCGGCGGCGAGCCGCTCGGTCAGCTCGGCGTGCTCGGCGCGCAGCTCCTCGATGCGGTCGTCGTCGCCCTCCAGCTCGGTGAGCCGGGCCGCGGCCGTGCGGGCCCACTCCAGGACCGCGGCGGCCGTGCCCTCCGCCCCGCCGTACTTGCGGACCAGCGCGGTCAGCTCGGCGCGCCGCTCCTGGACGGCGGCGAGCCGCGCCGGGTCGGCGTCCACGGACTCGGCGTAGGAGGCGAGGTCGGTGCCGACGTCGGTGACGAGGTAGCCGGCCTCGGCGAGCCGGTCGGCGAGCGCCGCCAGCTCCGGGTCGTGGTCGCGGACGGCGTCCAGCGCGTTGCGGGCCTGGCCGAGCAGGCTCGTGACGTTCGCGGCCTCGAACGCGGCGGCCGGGTCGCCGAGCAGCGCCTCGTGCGCGGTGTCGGCGGCGCCGCGCAGCGCGTCGGCGTGCCCGAGGCGCTCCTCCTCGGCGGCGAGGTCGGCGTCCTCGCCGTCCTTGGGGTCGACCTTCTCGATCTCCTCCAGGCCGAAGCGGAGCATGTCGGCCTCCTGGGCCCGCTCGCGCGCCCGCGTCGTCAGCTCCTCCAGCAGCGCCGTGACCTGCCGGTGCCGCTGGTACGCCTTGGTGTAGGCGCGCATCGGCTTGGTCAGCGCGCCGCCCGCGTACCGGTCGAGCGCGGCGCGCTGCCGCCCGGCCTGCAGCAGCCGCTGCTGGTCGGCCTGGCCGTGCACGGCGACCAGGTCGTCCGCCAGGTTGATCAGCACGCTCACCGGGACGGACCGGCCGCCGAGGAACGCGCGGGAGCGGCCCTCCGCCGACACCGACCGGGTGACGATCAGCGCGCCCTCGTCCAGCTCGCCGCCGGCCTCCTCGACCCGCTCGACGACGCGGCCGCCCGGATCGACGACGAGCCGCCCCTCGACCGTGGCGCGGCCCGCGCCCGGCCGGACCCGCTGCGGGTCGGCGCGGCCGCCGAACAGCAGCCCGAGGCTGGTGACCACCATGGTCTTGCCCGCCCCGGTCTCCCCGGTCACCACGTTGAAGCCCGGCGACAGATCGAGCACGGCCTCGTCGATCACTCCGAGGCCCTGGATCCGCACCTCATCGACCATCGGACGCACCGGCGTCACAACCCTCCGCAAACAGATCCCCGATCGGCGCCTGTGGAGATTATCCTCTCTGCCCGCCTGCCGCTCCCCCGGCCGATTCGCCGGAGCCGCCCTCCGGGCCGCCGCCCGGCCCCGGGACTGCGGTGCCGCCGCCGGTTCCGGAGGCGTCCCCGACCTGCGAATCCGCCAGCGGCGGGGACGGCCGGGACGGCCGGGACGGCTGCCTGACCCGCCCCCGCCAGCCCGTTACGGGCAGCCCGAACTTGGTGACCAGCCGGTCGGTGAACGGGGTGAGGTGCAGCCGGGCGAGCCGCACCGGCACCGCGCCGCGGCGGACCTCCACCCGCGCGCCCGGCGGCAGGTCGAGGGTGCGGCGCCCGTCGCACCACAGCACCGCGCGGGGCGTGCCGGGCAGCACCTCGACGGCCACCGACGAGCGCGGCGACACCACCAGCGGGCGGGAGAACAGCGAGTGCGCGCTGATCGGGACGACGAGCATCGCCTCGACCTCCGGCCACACGACCGGGCCGCCGGCGGAGAACGCGTAGGCGGTGGAGCCGGTCGGGGTGGCGCACACCACTCCGTCGCAGCCCCAGTTCGACAGCGGGCGGCCGTCGATCTCGGCGACGACCTCCAGCATCCGCTCCCGCTCGGCCTTCTCGATGCTCGCCTCGTTCAGCGCCCACGTCGCGCCCATCACCGTGCCGTTGCGGCGGGCGGTGACGTCCACGGTCATCCGCTCCTCGACCTCGTAGCGGCGGTCGCAGACCCGGTCGACGGTGGCGGCGAGGTCGTCGCGCTCGGCCTCGGCGAGGAACCCGACGTGCCCGAGGTTGACGCCGAGCAGCGGCGTGCCGGACGCGCGGGTCAGGTCGGCGGCGCGCAGCAGCGTCCCGTCGCCGCCGAGGACCATGACGACCTCGGCGTCGTCGGCCGCCGCCGCGGTGCTGGGCATGACCTCCACGCCCGTGCAGCCGATCTGGTCGGCCTCGGTGTCCAGGACGCGGACGCCGATCCCGGCCTGGCCGAGCCGCTCGATGACCAGCTGCGCGCTGCGGACGGCCTCCGGCCGCCCGGTGTGCGCCACCACCAGCACCGACCTCTTGCTCATGCTCTCGCCCCACTCCCCGGTGCGCTGCGGCCTGCAGACGTCTGGACGAACACCCCTCCCGCGGGGGTTCCCTTCTCGGACGTCCTCTGTACGTTCCGGGGACGGTCCACGTTCGGGGGCGCGCCGCTCACTTCGGCCCCTCGTCGATCGCCTTGGCGAGGGCGGCCTCGTCCAGCGGCGGGGCCCCGGCGCGCAGCCACAGGAAGTACTCGACGTTGCCGGACGGGCCCGGCAGGGGGCTGGCCGCCACGCCGAGGACGCCCAGGCCGAGCGTCGCGGCGTGCTCGGCGACGCCCCGCACGGCGTCGGCGCGCAGTTCCGGGTCGCGGACGACGCCGCCCGCGCCGACCCGGTCCTTGCCGACCTCGAACTGCGGCTTCACCATGACGGCGTAGTCGGCGTCGGGGGCGACGCACGCGCGCACCGGCCCGAGGACGAGCTTCAGCGAGATGAACGACAGGTCGCCGACGACCAGGTCGGGCGGCGGATCGCCGAGCGATCCGGGTTCCAGGTCGCGGATGTTGACCCGCTCCATGACGGTGACCCGCTCGTCGGTGCGCAGCGACCAGGCGATCTGCCCGTAGCCGACGTCGACCGCGTAGACGCGGGCGGCGCCCGCGCGCAGCAGGACGTCGGTGAACCCGCCGGTGGAGGCGCCCGCGTCGAGGCAGGTGCGGCCCTTGACCTCCAGGCCGGGGAACGCCTTGAGCGCGCCCGCGAGCTTGTGCCCGCCCCGGGAGACGTAGTCGGGCCCGTCGGCGGCGTCCTCGACGACGATCGCCGCGGCGGCCTCGACCTGCGTCGCGGCCTTGGCGGCCCGCTGCCCGCCGACCCGGACCCGGCCGTCGGCGATGAGCCGGCCCGCGTGCTCGCGCGACCGCGCCAGCTTGCGGCGGACGAGCTCGGCGTCCAGCCTGCGCCTCGCGCTCACGGGCGGGGGCGCAG
>NZ_VCKZ01000054.1 GCF_005889745.1 Actinomadura geliboluensis | reverse complement strand
CGCTGGGAGTGGGGCGCACCAAAAGCTACGAGCTGGCACGTACTGGGCAGTTCCCCTGCCCGGTGCTGCGCGTCGGCCGCAGCTACCTGGTCCCCACCACCGGCCTGCTCACCCTGCTCGGCCTCAACGATGCGCCCGGGCAACCCGCACCAGAAAGCGAGTAGGACAGTGCCTGCCGGAACGACCTACAAATCGTGCGGTTGCCGTACCCCCGAGGGGCGGCTGCTGCGCACCAAATGCCCCAGGCTGCGCCGCCGGGGCGGGTCCTGGAGCCCGACCCACGGCAGCTGGTACTACCAGTTCGAACTGCCACCCCGCTCGGACGGCACCCGCCGGGCCCCGATCCGCCGGGGCGGGTTCACCGGCCAGGACGCCGCCGAAGCCCAGATCGGTCGGCTGCACGAACTGCTGGCCATCAGCGCCGACCCCGAGGACCGCAACCGGATCGCCGACCTCATCACCACCACCCTCAAGACGCACAAGCGGCTCCCGATACCGGAGGAGGTACGCCGCAAGATCCGCACCGGGCAGGACCTGGAGGTCGCGATCACCACGGGGGAGTGGCTGCAGATATGGCTCTCCGGACGCAAAGGCCTGCGCAACGGCACTCTACGCAGCTATCGCACCCACATCACCGCCCACCTGAACCCGGTCATCGGCCACATCCGCCTGGACCGGCTCCGCGTCGCCGACGTCCAAGCGGTCTTCGACGCCATCGACGAACGCAACGAGGCGATCGCCCGCGCCCGCGAGTCCGGCGACCCGCAAGCACGGGCACGAGTGAAAGGGGCTCGGGTGGTCGGCCCGGCGACCATGCATCGGATCCGCGCCACCCTGCGCGCCGCCCTCAACCAGGCGATCCGGGAACGACGCATCGACCTCAACGTCGCCTCCCTGATCGAACTGCCCTCCGGTCGCCGCCCCAAGGCGCTGGTATGGACACCCGAACGCGTCCGCGGATGGCGCCACGCCCGAGAAGTGTTCATCGAGGCCAAGAACCGCAGCCGCTCGGACAGGCCAGACGGGCAGGTGCGCAGCGGACGCGTCAAGCCAATGGACGCCTACGTCGGCACACCGCGGCCATCCCCGGTCATGGTGTGGACACCCGAGCAGACCGGCGCCTTCCTTGACCGCGCCGCCCGCCACCGGCTGCACGCGCTCTACCACCTCATCGCCTTCCGCGGGCTGCGGCGCGGCGAAGCGTGTGGGTTGCGGTGGGCGGATGTCGACCTGGAGGAAGGCACCATCCGGGTCCGATGGCAGATCACCCAGAACGGTGGCCACACCGAACAAGGACGCCCCAAATCCGAAGCCGGGGAACGCCAGGTCACCCTCGACCAGCACACCATCAAGCAGTTCACCGCCCACCGCGCCCGCCAGAACCAGGAACGTCTGGCCGCGGGCGACACCTGGAACGACACCGGATTCGTCTTCACCCAGCCAGGCGGGGACCCGCTGGCGCCCATGTTCGTCTCAGAGCAGTTCCTGCTGCTGGCCATGGAGGCAGGGCTCCCGCCCGTCCGGCTGCACGACCTACGGCACGGTGCCGCCACCATCCTGCTGCGTGCCGGACACGACCTCAAAGTCGTCCAAGAGACCCTGGGCCTGTCTTCGATCACCATCGCCTCCGACACCTACACCAGCGTCCTACCCGACCTGGCCCGCCAATCCGCCGAAGACGCCGCCGCCGCCATCCTCAACGCCCGCACCACGCCCGAGCCCGACGAAACGACAACAGCGGGCCACATCGTCCAGTTGCCGGAGACAACGAGGCCATGACTTCCTCAGACTGACCACCGGATTCACCGCGCAGGCGTCCGCGCCCAACCGGTCCAGGGACGCGGACGCTCGCGCCCCGCAAGGTGGTCCGGCCGACGGATAAACGGCGACAACGGCCTGCACGGCGGCGCTCTGGTGATCGCCCGGCCCCGGTGGCCGGGGCGCCGACTGGGTGGGCGATCGCCGTAGTTCGCAGGGGCGGCGGCGACAGGTCCGCGACAACCGAGCGAACATCGAGCGAACACGGGGACGAACCGGGACAGAATTTTGGATCTTGGCAGTGGTAAGACTGCAGGTCAGACGGGGGCGCGCCCGGCAGGATTCGAACCCGCGACCGTCGGATTAGAAGTCCGAGGTGGAAGCTGTTGGTTAATTACCCCGGGTGTCGCCGCCTGTCGTTCCGTCCTATTATGCGGAAGTAACAGCGGCCCGCGATGGCACCTTGTGCCGTCTACTGGTAATGCGTTCCGCGACATACGAGCAAACGACGAGCGAACGAACCTGCAGGATCTGTGTCCCCAGAGCCTCAGGCATGGCACATCCGACCATCTTCGTCCGGGTAGCGGGCAGTGTTGGCGTCCCGTGACAATGTTGACCTACATCGGCCCCACCTCGGGCAAGGTCGACTCATCGGCGGCAACGTCAGGGGCGTGCCAGAGAACCTGGACTCGACAACGGACGGTCCTGGAGGCGGAAGGCTCTGCGGCGAAGGCGTGGGCGGTTCGAGCCGGGAAGTACGGCGAGCGGGAGCAATGGGCGATGGAACAGGGATGGTCTGGCGGCGGCTGGCGCGAAGTTCCGGACATGACCGATTGTGCCACTCGGGAGGACTTGGCGAAGGTGGTCGCTGCGACGTTCCTCACGGCGTCCGATGGCCGACACAACAACTTCATCGGCCAGTTGTGGGCCTTGCGTAGCCGTATCCAGGCAGACGACCTGCTCGTGATGCCACTTAAGGCTCTGCCGCGTCCCAGCCTTGGCAGCGCCAAGGCTTGTGTCCGGCCAAAACGTCGACCGCCTCGCTTGCGACAGCGCAGCGGCGGTCCATGGACCACCCACCCTGTGCGGGGACGACATCACGTACGGGGCGCGGTCCGTCATGAACCCGCCCCGCTCGCGCGCCACCGCGTCCTGGAGCGGGGCTCTTAACCTTCAGCAGGCATCAGCAGCCGAAACGGACGAATCTGTCGGAGCCTTCCACCAGACTGATAGCTAGGCAGCCCGGGTCGAGAGAAGTGGAGGGGTGAGCTTCGCGATGGAAGATGCCCCATCGAGCAGCACGGTCGAGTCGCTGCAGTACTTCCACGAGACGCTCGACAGTCACTTTGGTGACCTCCGCGACGCCCGGGCGAAGCTCGAACCCAGTTCGCCGGTTTTCGCGCTGGAGCACGACCTGTCGCCTGAGGACCTCGAACTGCTCAAGGACGCCGTCCGTGAGGCGATCAAGTCCCGCTACCTGGCGCGCTGCCGGGAAGCCTGGCTGCCGTTCGTGGTCTATGCCGCCGAGATGGGCTACGGCTACGTCGGCGATGAGTACTGGACCACCTTCTCGTCCCTGACCCCTCGATGGACGAGCCAGGAGCGCTCCACCATCCGCGCCTGGTTCGTGCGCTTCCACGAGCGTTACGGAGGCGCCCGCCCGACGGGCGCCTGGGCGAACCACTTCAGGATCATCGCTTGGCCGATCACCCATGCCGTGCTGCCCACCTACCTGCAGCGGTACCTGGCCCAGCTCTTGTTCGAGTTCAGCGGCGCTCTCACCTCCGAACTGCTCGATGATCCCGAGGCGCTCGGTATCCGGTTGGCCCGCCGAGCGTCGAACTACACCGAGCGCTTCCGCATCTTCTGTGAGAACACGGCGCTCGTCGGCCAACTCGCCGTCGCGCTGCTCTCGGGAGAGAATGAGCCCACGCCGTACTTGTCGGCCGCCACGTTGGCTCGCATCGTGGACGGGCTCTCCAAGGAGCAGCAGGCACACCACTGGCTGAAGTCCGCCCGTGCTTCCGCCAGCCGCGTGCGTGGCTTCCAGTCGACAGGAACCGCGGGCGCGGCCCAGCCGGCGTCTAAGTACCTTCCCCGCGCCACCGACCCCCGTCTGTTCCTCCGGTACGACGGCGGCTGGAACGCCCACGCCGAACTACCTGACCTCACGGTGCTCGGCGCCGGGATGGAAGCGGCCTACAGCCAACTTCGGGTGTCACGCGCGACGGTCAGCGGCGTCACCCGCCCCATCCCGCCGAGCGGCCTGCTCTACCCGGGACAGGAGGTGCAGTTCGCGCGCTGGCCCCAACCCGACCAGCCCTTCTTGCAACTTGACCGTGGCGACGAGGAAACCAACCGCATCCTGGCGACCCAGTGCGTCATCACGAAGGGACCATGGTGGCTGTTCCGCCGCCAGGGCACCGGCCTTGCGATCGAGGTCAAGGGCAAGTTCGTCCGGCCAGGGCACGAGTACGTCCTCGTTGGCGTGGACACGCTGAGTGCTCCGGCAGTGCCGTGGTGTGGCCAGGTGGTCATCAAGGCGGGCGGCGTCAAGGCTTACCGATTCCTGGTGCCACCCCAGCTAAGCGAGAGCGAGAAGGCTGCGCTTCAGGCAGCCGGACTCACAGTGGTCTCGCACGTTGCGATCCGGCCGGTTGGCATCGTGGCCAGCGCTTGGGACGGCGAGGGTGAGGCCGAGTGGCTGGCGGGCGAGCCGGCCATGCTCGGCATTCGTTCCGACCTTCTGCCTAACCGCGCCCGCGTCGTGATCGCCGGTGCGGTCTACTTTCTGGAGTGGTCGCCCGGTGAGCCTGAACTGCTGTTCACGCTTGAGGGCCTGCCGGTCGGCACCCACGAACTGGGCGTGAAGCTGCTCGGTGGCGGTGATCGCCAACTCGCAGCAGGCTCATTGGTTGTCACGATCCGCGACCCGCAGGTGCGTCCTGAGGGTGCCGCGATCGGAGAGGGCATCCGCGCGCTCGCCACGCCCACGCGCCCGACGTTGGCCGAACTATGGGACGACCGGGCGGTGGTCACCGTCGACGGGCCACCTGGCACCGAGGCCGTCCTGAGAGTGACCCTACGGGGCGGCCAGACGGAACCGCTGGCCGAACTCCGACGCTCTGTGCGGCTGCCGCTGGAGGAAGGTGACTGGCGGGCGATGGCTAAGTCCATCCGTACGGATCAGCGCTTCGCCAATGCCTACGACGACGCTGAGTCCTGTGTCTTGACAGTGGCACGCGATGGGGTGGGATTTGCGACATTCACCTGCGAAAGGGGGTTTCGTCCGCTTCGTTTGCGTTTCGCAAGGACACATGACGGCGCGGTTGTGGCGACACTGGTCGACCGGACGGACAGCGGCAATACTAGTCTCGACTTCTATGACATCGAAGCGCCGCTGACAGCCATCCAGAAGGACCCAGCCAAACCGTTCGATGTGCCCCCGCGCGGCGGACTGGCCATCGCGCGGGCAGGTGATGCGGTCGCTGCCGCCATCTTGCCGACCAATCCCAACGCGGTGCTGCGCATGCCACCCGCGCGGCCGGTCGTCTCCTCGGGCGCGCACTCGTCGAGCGAAGTGATGCGGCTCGCTGAAGGGCACCAGCGGTGGATCACGGCCGAACTCCCCGCCGACGCCTTCGCCGCGTACGAGCAGCAGATCGTGGGGGACGCCATCGCCCGCGCCATCGGCACCCTTATCGGCGGCAGTTACTGGGCTGCCATCGAGCGGAAGGTGGCCGGTGCGCAGGACGCCGCTGATCACCTGGAGGGCATGCAGGACGCGGTCGGCATCTCGACCGAGCACAAGGCGCTCGCCTCGACCATCGCCTACAGCCTCTACAAGTGGCTCAAGCCCGAGGACCTGCTGCTCGGGTTCCACGAGGTCATCACACCGCACCTCGCCGCTCACGGTATTTCGGGCAAGCCCTCCACGCCGCACTTCCTCCTGATGCTTGCCGGGTGGCGCGGCTACATCACCGAGTGGGAGCCGAGCGAGGCCGCCTTCGTCCTAGAGCAGGTGTTGAAGTCGCCCGTACTGTACCGAGCGGCTCGGTTCGCCGTACTTGGCAGGCGTGCCCTCAACGACGCCGATGGCGTGGAGCGGAGCTTTTGATGAGACCCACCAAGCTGACCGTCGACGACACGTCGCGACTGGCGGTCGAGACCCTGGGACTGGAAGCCGACGCCATCGGACTGACGTCCGCCGAGGGCCTGGCCGCCTCCCTGCGCCGGGCGGC
The DNA here is from genome assembly GCF_005889745.1 of Actinomadura geliboluensis. Lineage (GTDB taxonomy): Bacteria > Actinomycetota > Actinomycetes > Streptosporangiales > Streptosporangiaceae > Spirillospora > Spirillospora geliboluensis. The sequence goes on along the minus strand of NZ_VCKZ01000054.1, from coordinate 22,862 downwards.
ATCGTTCATGTGCCCGACCAGCCCGAGCAGGCTGGTCGACGCGGTGCTCGGAGCCCTCCGCCCGCTCCACGGTGAAGATCTGGCACGCGACGATCTGGTCGACCTGCTTGACCAACTGGTGGCCTCGGGCGATCTGCTCGAACTGCGTCACGAGAGCGGGCGTTCGACCCGCTTGCTCTATCTGGGGCCCCCGTCCTTCATCGAACGTGTCCCTGGCACCTACCTGCTCATTGGGGTTCGTCCCTTCGGCGCGCCCCTGATCGGCGCCGAACTCGCGGACGCGATCGAGTACGAGGGGCACACCCGCACCCTGAGGATGGACCCCGCCGAAGCCGAGAGCGAACTCCGCTCGCGGGGGCTTCAACGGGTACCAAAAAACCGCTGGTTGTCCAGCCCGAGCGTCGAGGCTCCGGCGGATCTCATCGAGCGTCACCGCGCCAGGCTGAACGTCGCGGCGGAGGCTGGCGAACTCGGAGGACTCCAACTGCTCGATCCCGCCACGAAGGTGCGGTACTACCGCGGACGTTGGCGGTCGCCCACCGCGACGGACACGGGGGACTTTGTCGCTCGCTGGCCCCAGGCGTACGGAGCCGACCTGTGGTGCCTCGTGCGCTTCAAGGCGGGTGCAGCGACCAGGCTCATGGAGTTCCCCGTAGACGATCCGGTCGTCCCGGGACGCGATGAGGCCTGGCGCTACCAAGCGGCGGTCGATGCGTCGCGCGGTGCGCCGCAGCAGTTCCGCCTTCGGCATGGCCGTAGTCCGAGTGACGATGTGATTCTCGCCTTCTTCTCGCCGTTGCCTGGTTTCGCGGAGCGCTATGTGCAGTTCGCCGGTCTGGCCCTCGGCAAGACCCCGGGAGCGTTGTTCTCGTTCCGGCTGCCCGCTGAGGCTGTGGAGGACACCACGACGTTCCTGACTGACATGCTTTGGATGACCTACCAGGAGGACAGCGGTGGCGAGTGAAGCGCCCACGATCGCCGAGACGATCGCTGAGATTCAGGCCGCCCTGTGCGACTACATCGAGGCGACGTATCACGTCGGCCATCCGGCGGTTATCGAGCAGCGGCGGCAACTCCTCACGACTGAGGGCGTGCTGTTCAAGGCGCCCTACATCGAGAGCACTCCGCGCTACCGGACGAACCGGCGCTTCGCCGAGCTTGACCTCGACCCGCAGGTGCAGCCGCTCTTCGGACTACTCACTCAGAAGATGGGTGACCTCGACCGGCTGCTCTACGACCCGCCGTACACACATCAGGCCGAGGCGCTCGAATGGACCTCGCGCGACGGCAAGAGCCTGGCGATCACGACCGGTACGGGTTCCGGTAAGACGGAGTCCTTCCTCCTGCCGATGCTCGCCAAGCTCGCCGCCGAGGCGGCGCACCGCCCGGACTCCTTCGCAGCGCCCGCCGTGCGCGCTCTGATCCTCTATCCGATGAACGCGCTGGTGAACGACCAGTTGGCCCGCCTCCGGATGCTGCTCGGCGATCCGCGCGTGACTGCGCAGTTCCATGCCTGGGCGGGCCGTCCGGCCCGCTTCGCGCGCTACACCAGTCGCACGCTGTATCCGGGCGTGCGTACGAAGGACAAGGACCAGCGGCGGCTCGGCTCCATCGAGGACTTCTACATCCTTCTCATCGACCAGGCGGCAGATCCTTCCTCGCCCGGCCATGCCCAGGCCAAGGCGCTCAAGGAGAAGCTGGAGCAGCGCGGTAAGTGGCCGGCCAAGCCTGATCTCAAAGCATGGTTCGGGCCGCACGGCTCCCGTTGGCAGGATCCCAGGACCGGAGCGTTCGTTCGTGCCGTCACCCAGCCCGATGACCCGGAACTACTGACGCGCCACGAAGCGCTCAGCGCGCCGCCTGACGTGCTCATCACCAACTACTCGATGTTGGAGTACATGCTGATGCGGCCCTTGGAGCGGCCGGTCTTCGATCACACCCGCCAGTGGCTGGCCGACAACCCCGAGGAGAAGTTCTTCCTGGTGGTCGACGAGGCTCACCTCTATCGGGGCGCGGCAGGTGCCGAGGTGGCGCTGCTGCTGCGGCGCTTGCGTGCCCGGCTGGGGATTCCGCCCGAACGGCTCCAGGTCATCACCACCAGCGCCAGCTTCACAACGCCCGAGTACGCCCGTGGCTTCGCCGCCCAGCTCACCGGCAAGGACCCCGACGACTTCCGCACGGTCACCAGCCAGTGGGCGCTGCGGGACGGCGCGGCGGTCGGGTCGGCTGACGACGCCTCGCTGCTGGCGGCCGTGCCGTTGGAGGATTTCTACGCGGGCGAGAAGGACACGGAGCGCGCAGCTGCCGTGTCCAACCTCCTGACTGAACGTGGCGTCACAGATCATGGCCGTGGCATCGGGGTGCTGCTCGATGAGGCGCTGGGGTCGTACGGGCCGATGAACCTGCTCGTCAACGAGACGATGCAGAAGGCCCAACCGGTCAGCGAACTCGGCGCGGCCATCTTCCCGGGGGTCGATGCATCCCTCGCCGAAAAGGCAGTCACGACACTGGTGGCGCTCGGAAGTGCCGCCCGCCGGACGCCCGATGAGGCGGGTCTGCTGCCGTGCCGCGTCCACGCCTTCTTCCGCGGGTTGCCGGGCCTGTGGGCTTGCCTTGACCCGGAGTGCGTGGCAGTGGACTGGAACACCCTCCCGGCAGGGCACGGCCCCATCGGCAAGTTGTACGCCCAGCCGCAGGCGACCTGCGACTGCGGCGCCCGGGTCTTCGAGTTCTACACCTGCCGCCACTGCGGCTCAGCCTACGCGCGGGCCTACACCGACAACCTCCAGGAACCCGACTTCCTGTGGCATGAGCCCGGCGGCGCGTTCCAGACAACCGCTGGCTCCATTCCTGAACCGCTCCCGCTCGACCTCCTGCTCGAGGAACCCTCGGCAGGGCAGGTGGAGGTAGCCGAGATCGACCTCGTAACTGGCCGTCTGAGGACCGAACATCCGCCGACGCGCAGCCGCGTCGTCTTCCTGCCGAAGCTCCGCAGCGGCGAGATCGTTACCAGCGACGACGATGATGACGACAGCGACGACCAGGCTGAAGCCAACGGCGAGTTCAAGCCATGTGGCGTCTGCGGCCAACTGGCCGGGTACGGCCGATCGTCGGTGCAGGACCACCTGACGAAGGGCGACCAGCCGTTCCAGGCCCTGGTGACGCGCCAGATCGAGGTGCAGCCGCCGAGCGCGCCGTACTCGGACTTCGCGCCCCTGCGCGGCCGTAAGGTGCTGGCGTTCTCCGACTCGCGGCAGGTCGCCGCCCGGCTGGCGCCCAACTTGCAGGCCTACTCGATGCAGGACGTGATCCGACCCCTGATCCTCAAGGGATGGACGGACCTTGCCGCCCCGCCCGGCGTCGCCGCGCAGCTCAGCCTGGAACGGCTCTATCTGGCCGTGATGGTGGGTGCCAAACAACTCAAGGTGCGGTTGCGCCCTGAATTGCGCCAGGCGGAGTCGCTCCACGTCTTGCGCGATGTCGGCAAGGCCATCGACAAGGGCGCGCTGACAGGCGACGTCAGCGCCATGATGGAACTCCTGATGCTCACGGCCCAGCCGCCCCAGTCGCTACTGCGCGCCATGTATGCGACGCTGACGGACAAGTACTACGGCCTGACGTCCCTTGGACTGGCCTCTCTGCGGGAGAAGGCCAGCATGACCGCCGAACTGCTGGACCAACTGCCCGCCATTCCCGGCGTGGCGACCACCGACGAAGAACGCCTGGCGCTCCTACGGCTCTGGTTGACCCAGTGGTCGACCCCGGCACGCGGCATCTGGTTCCCCTCGATGACGCAGGAGTGGTGGAAGCAGAAGGGGGGCGTCAAGCCGCACTCCGGCAAGTTCCGGACAGTCGAACTTTGGCTCGGCACCCCGGCGGCAAAGAAGGTTTTCAAGGCCTCGTGGCTTCCCACCCTCTTGCCGAGGTTCTGTGAGCTGCAGGGCGGCAAGTACCGGCTCCTGGCAGGCAACGTTGCCTTGGACGTCGGCGGCCTGTGGGGCTATTGCGAGCGCTGCCGCTTTACGCAGCGCCCGTTCCCCGGGTCGACCAAGTGCGTCAGCTGCGACGCCGACCGGGTGCGCACGCTCGACCCCGAGACGGACGAGGTCTTCCAGGCCCGCAAGGGCTACTACCGGGAGAGCGCGGAGCGCGCCCTCAAGACTCCCGACAAGCCGATCATGAGCATCATCGCGGCCGAGCACACCGCGCAGCTCAACGCTGCCCAGTCCGACGCGGTCTTCTCTCGCGCCGAGGAGTACGAACTCCTGTTCCAGGATGTCAACGTTGGGGCGCCACGTCCAGGCGAGCAGGAGCGCGCCGCCATCGACGTCTTGTCGTGCACCACCACGATGGAGGTCGGCATCGACATCGGCAGCCTGTCCGGCGTGGCGCTGCGCAACATGCCCCCCTCGCGCGCCAATTACCAGCAGCGGGCCGGTCGCGCCGGTCGTCGCGGCAACGCCGTCGCCACCGTGGTGGCATTCGGCAGCGCCGACACGCACGACGATCATTACTTCCGCAATCCGGACCTCATGATTCGCGGCGAGGTCGACGACCCGATCCTGACGCTGGACAACGATGAGATCGCGCGCCGCCATGTCATCGCCTATCTGCTGCAGCGCTACAACCAGGACCGGCTGCCGCAGATCGAACCGGAGGACCAGCCCCAGCTGTTCGAGGTGCTCGGCACGGTGCGCGGCTTCGTCGGAACGACCTCTCCGCTGAACCGCGCCGACTTCGAAGAATGGCTGAACGAGCACGAGGCGACGCTCCGAAGCGACATCGACGCTTGGCTGCCTTCGGAACTGACCTCGAAAGCACGCACCAGCGTCCTCGATGGGCTGGTGACGCGCACCCTGAGCGAGATCGACTCGGCGCTCAACATCGAGCCGGACGGCACACTGCCGGAGCCCGGGGAGGGTGACGCCGCGCCCGAAGACGAGGAAGTCGAGGAGGGTAATTCGGGAGAGGACGGCGCAGAGCTGCCCAACGAGATGCGCAGTCAGACCAACCTGCTCGACCGCCTTCTCTACAAGGGCGTTCTGCCACGCTACGCCTTCCCGACCGACGTGGTGGCCTTCCACGTCTTCGACCGCGACAAGTCGGAGCCCTTCCACACCGAGTTCCGCTACGCCCCCAGCCAAGGGCTGCCGATCGCGCTCAGCCAGTACGCCCCTGGCAAGGTCGTGTGGATCGACAACAAGGAGTGGACGTCAGGCGCGATCTACGCACCGGTGCATAAGGATCGCTTTCAGGCGTGGCGTGACAAGTGGCTCTACTTCGAATGCCAGGTCTGCCACTACGCCAAGCACTTCCCGTACGACCAGGCAGAACGCGGCGAGGAGCGGGACTGCCCGGCGTGCGGTGCGGTCGGGAAGTTCGGCAAGGCCATGAACTGGATGCGTCCGCCGGGCTTCGCTCACCGCGCCAACGACGACCCGGGCACGAGTCCTGACGATGCGCCCGCCAAGAGCTACGCGACGCGCGCCAAACTGGTGGCCGAAGGGCCTGAGGAAGAAGAGGCGTGGGACCACGTCACCGACCGGTTGGAGCAGACTTACCGCCGGGACACGCTGCTGGTCACCAACACGGGACCGCGCGGCGAGGGCTATACGTACTGCACCCGCTGCGGCCTGATCGAGCCGACGAAGGGCGCCACGGGCATTGTGTCGGGAACCCACCCGAAGCCCTATCCGGATGAGCGGGAGCCTGACTGTCAAGGGTCGGCCTCCACACGCGGCCTGGTGCTCGGCACCGACTTCATCTCCGACGTACTGTTGGTGCGCTTGAAGGTCGAGAAGCCGATCACACTCCAGCCAGAACTACTGTCGACCCAGGTGGCCCTGCGGACCATCGCCGAGGCGCTGACCATCGCGGCGACCGGCGAACTCGATGTCGATGCCAGCGAACTCCAGGCTGAGTACCGTCCCGCGCTGACCCCAGCGGGGAACCGCGGCCTTGAAGCGGAGATCTACTTGTACGACACGTTGGCCGGCGGCGCGGGCTTCACCCGCCGGGTGCATGGCCACGGGCTCTCAATCTTCGAGATGGCGTTGGAGCGGCTGGAGGACTGCCCGGCCGACTGCGACGCCTCGTGCTACCGGTGTCTGCGCAGCTTCCGCAACCGCTTCGAACACGGCCTGCTGGACCGCAAGGTCGGCGCGGCGTTGCTCAAGTACGTTCTCGACGGCACGGTGCCGACGCTGGACGACGTGCGCGTCGACCAGTCGATCGACAAGCTCCTAGCCGACCTCAGCAGCCGAGACATCGACGGCATCGAGTTCCTCAAGAACGAGCCGGTCGCGGTCGACGGCCTGGGCACGATCACGGCGCCGCTCCTGGCAAGAGGAAGGGGACGTGACCGCATCTTCTACATCCAGAGCCCGCTGACTCGAGACCAGCCGCCGACCCAGGAACTGTGGGACGCCAAGGAACTCGGCGGCGTGCCGGTCTACCCGGTCGACGACATGGTGGTGATGCGCAATCTGCCCGTGGCGAGCCAACAGGTGCTGCGATGGCTGATCTGAGCGAGCCGCGTATCTTCGAGACTGGCGTGGCTTCCGGGAAGGCCGTCCTTCCACCGGCTCCGGCGATGTGGAGCTATTCGTCGCTCAAAGATGTCGAGACGTGCCCGATTCGGTATTCCTTGTCTCAGGCCGACTACCCGGACCTATGGGAGCAGCACGGTTATCCCCGCCTGCCAATCCCGGCGGCGATCCGCGGCGATGTCGTACATGGCGCGCTGGAGATCATCGTGGAGGCGCTGGTGAAGGCCGGATGCTCGTCCACCCGTTCAGCTGAAGCCGTCGCTGTTCTCCGAGAACTCGGCGGCTACACCAAGGTCGCAGAGGACGTGTTGGCGACACAACTGGCCCGCTTCGATGGGAACCCCCGCCTGAGCAGCGACCGCCGCGAACAACTCGCACGGTCGCTCACCGACTGGGTGCCAGAAGCGCGCGAGCAGATTCAGACGTACCTCAGCCGCCTGGAACTCCGCACCCCAAGCGCGCCGGCTCGGGCCCGGCCGCCTGCGCCCAGCGAGCCTGCGGCGCGCTACCCTGTGCGGCCGGGCGACCACCCAGAGAAGGAACTCATTGCTGAGTCGCTCCGGCTCAAGGGCCGCATCGATCTCCTCAGCGTCGACGCGGACGGTGTCGCGATCACCGATTTCAAGACCGGAGCGGAGGACCCGGCGCACCACGACCAATTGCGTTTCTACGCGCTGCTCTGGGACGCCGACGGCGCTGCCAACCCGGACAGACTGGCCGTCACGTCGCTGATTGCCGCCTATCCCACCCACGAAGTCCTGGTCGCGGTGCCAACTGCGGACGAGCGTGCCCGCCTCAGCGAAGCGGTCGCCGCAAGGATCAAGGCCGCTGACACCGCCATTGCGGCGGATGCGCCCGCCGCCGTGCTCGGCGAGCACTGCGGCGGCTGCAGCGTTCGAGGACTCTGCGCCCCCTACTGGGCCACCGGTGTCACGCCGACCGCGGACGTCGCCGACGGTGCCTGGTACGACCTGGCCGGAACCGTCGTGCGGGAGCACGGCGTCAAGAGTTGGGTGCTGCGTGAGGCGCACACGGGGGTTGACGTCCTGGTGCGCACACCGACGCCATCCTTCTCCTTGCCGCCGGGGCGTGACGTTCGGATTCTCGGTGCCAGGCGCACAGTCGATCCTGACGAAGAAGAAGCGCTCATTGCCGTGCTCGCCAGCGTCTCCGAGGTGCTGGAACTGACCGACTAGCCAGTCATCCCTCGTTGGCAGAACGCGATGAACCGACCGGCAGCAACTCCTCGTCGCCCGGCGCCGGGACACGCGCTCCGTGACGAACTGGCCGTACCAAGCGGTGCTGGCGCATGGCCTCTTGCACATGCTCTTGGGCTGCACGCTTCCGAGCCCACCGTGTTTGCCACCACTCGGCGACCGCCGTCCCGGCATCATGGGGTTCGGGATCGAGGAGGTAGACCGGTTCCTGGTCGATGCCGAGCGAGTAGTCGCGGACATTCTCGACCAACGGAACCCCGTACAGGATGCGCTCCCGGCCGTGCTTCAGGAGTTCGTTGGAGGGCCAGCCGAGAGCAGCCAGGCCGAGGCGCACCTTGCGCAGGCGGGGGCTGACGCCCTCGCCGAACAGGCTGTTCACGCGCACCAGGCCCCCGCTGAGCTCGGACAGCCGGACCAAGGCATCGACCGTGGCGTCCGAGAAATGCGACGTGCCGAACGACCTCGAGCGCCCAAGCTCATGGAAGCCCATGCGCGCGTCACCCGGCCCGCCCATCGCTGATGCCGGCCAGAACAGCCGGTTGTATTGGCTTGAGCCGGTGCCATAGAGGGAGGTGGTGCCGACGAAGGCCAGCCGGGCCTCGCGGGTGATCGGGCGCCCCGCCATGGCCGAGGCGATCTCGCTGGGACGTGAGTACTTGGCACGATAGGCAGCGAGAACCGTGGGCGACACCGCCAGCGCGCCGACCAGCTTGCCTGCCGCAAGTGCGTTGTAGGGCGCGATGGCCCCGCAGACCGTCAAGTCGGCGATAACAGTGCCGACCCGTTCACCCCGAGCGCGCCGTGCGACCCGGCCGATCTGCGTCTTGGCCTTCGGGTCTGCCAGCGCTTTGCGGAGTTCAGCGGCAGTCGGCTTGGGTCCCAGGTAGGAGCCGAGCAGCCCTTGGATTTCCAGCGTTTCCGCCAGCAGCGTCGACCGCTTCGATCGGAACAAATGCGTCTCCGCGCGTTCGATCCAGGCGTCGGTCCCGATGTTGCGGACCTCGCGGATGGTGCCGCCCCGATGATGCTTCGCCCGGTGACGCTCGGCATCAGCGCGGAGCCGGGCGACTACGTCCGGCGTAGGTTCCTTCAAATCGTTCGGTTGCAGCACGCCGTCTCGAAGCAGGTCATCGACGTAGATCTCGCAGCGCTGCGTCTTGATGCGTCGTGCCAGCCAGCGGGCGACCTTGTCGGTGGGCTCGGCCTCGACCGTCGCCACGAACTGCTTGGTGTCCCACTGCATCCAATTGTCGCGCTCGGCGATCTGGACCACAGGGCTTGAGATGGCGGCAAGCCCTATCACGGCATGGTGCACGGTGGCAGCGTCGCGGATCAGGATGGGCATAGACCGGCCCGGCACGGTTGAGTAGGCGTTCGACCAGGTGTGCCGGAAGTAGCGCCAGATGTCGTGCAGCTTGAAGCCGGTCAGTTCGCAGGTGCTGGACGTGTCCACGATCTGCACGTAGGGCTGGATGACGTCACTCGCCTCGGGAGCGGAGGCGAGGGCATCGGCAAGTTCGTGGCCGTCGCGCATCAGGTTGAAGATGGACACCAGCCGACTACCGTGCTGGTGACTGCGCTCCATGCTCTGGATGAAGCGCCGGACGCTCGGCTGGCGCAGTTGGGCGTCGCGGCGCAGGTGCTCCTGCCTGCGGATACGCGCCTTCTCCGTCTCGCGGTCGGTGTGCGTCTGCGGCGGGCTCAACAGCGGGCCGTGTCGGTCGACCGTCACCGTCCATCCCTGGTCAACGAGGTCGATGACGGTGTGGGCAGCGGCCGCGAGGCGCGGCTTGTTGTAGAGGTCGTCAAGCTCCGCGGCTCTGATCCAGAAGGCGTGGTCGAGCGGCATGTCGGGGTCGAACCGTGCGTGGGCCAGCAGGTGGCACAGGCGCAGGAAGCCCTTCCGCTCAGCGCCGGTCGCACCGGCCGGGAGCGAGAGTGGGACGTACTTGGCATCGTCTTTGCTGGTCATGACTTCTGCAGCATTCGTCCGTAGGTGCTGCTCCATGCCTGGACAAGATCGTTCAACGGACGTCCGGCCCGTTCCAACTGCACAGCGCTCCGCGCGAAGGACAGCAGGAACAGTTCGATCGAGGTGCGGAGTTCGGCTGCCGCTTCGCCCTCGATGGACTGGAGCGGCTGGTAGAGGGCAGCGAAGGCCGGGTGGTCGGCATTGAGTGTCAGGTCGAGTGTCCGCTGCGCCAGCTTGGACTCGAACATGGCGTCCATCGGGAGGGCATCCGACCCCAGGCGATACTGGATCGCACCGCTCCGTCCGCGTGAAGCGATCACGGGCAAATCGGGGTCGGCGGCTGCCGCGATCCGGCACGAGGCCTCGGCTGCGGCTTGGAACTTCACGTCTTCGAAGGCCTGACGCACCCGGGCGTGGAGGAGGCGGGCGATTGACTCCAGGTCGGACTCAAGGGCGTCGCGGAGCGTGGCAGAGGGACGGATGCCTTGCTTGTTGATCGTGATGCCGAAGTGCTCATCGAGCGCGGGCTGGAACTCGATCTCACAGCGCCACCAGTCGTCGTAGTTCTCCTTGCGCTTGCCGCCCATGAGGTGCCAGCCGCTGGCGATCTCCCGGCCAGCACGCAGGATCGAGACGCCGCCTCCTCCGACGATGCCCATGCGGCGCTTGGTCACGTTGTCGAGGTGATGCCAGCGCTGCACGGGCAACATGGCGAACCGCACCGTGACGACCGACGTGTCGCCGTCGGTGGTCTCCAACTCGTAGGCAAGCTCATCGAAAGCGAGCCGCGCTGTCGCGCCTTGGACCTCCGTCGTGAGCAGCGTCGGGTCGATCGCCTCGACCGGCGTCCCGTTGATCGTCATGGTGAGCCCGGCGGTGAGGAAACGCCGGTACGCGCGCCCCAGGTCGCGGTGCAGAGAGCGCTCCAGCCACGCTAGCCGGCGGTACTCGATCCGGTCGCATTGCATCCAGCGGACACGGCATCCGGAGGTACTCGTGCTTCGCGATCCACGGCGGGCGACCAGTGCTGGATCTGTTCCCTCCACGATGGCATCGACGTCGAGCGACACGGTGTGCTCCAGACCGTTGTTCCGCCACGCGGTGACCTCGACGCGCCGCGCCTGACTGAGGCTGGCGGCAGGCAGCCCCATGCCAAAGCGACCGAACGAATGACGGGCATCGAAGCGCGATGAACCGCCGAAGCGCAAGCAAAGCGCCAGTTCCGCCTTCGACATCCCGACGCCGTTGTCCTCGACCACGATCTCGGGGAGAGCATCCGCCGTGGCGCGACTGATGGTGATGGCCACTTCCGTGGCCGACGCCTGCAGGGAGTTGTCGACCAGTTCGGCCAAGGCCGCCGAGATGCTGAGGTACCCGGATTCGCGGACGGCGCGGATGAAGTTCGAGGTGACCAGAAGATCGTCGACTCGGTTGGCTTGACGGCTCATGATCCTCCGGACCTCAGGGCGAAACTCTCTGGGTTCAGAGTAGCTCCTCCGAGGGCCGGGCGCACCCCAACCACCACTTCGTGCCGTCACATCGCCTCACGCCCGGGTTGAGGTCAAGAGGGTCACGGTGATGCGCTTGGTCTTGGCCGGCTCCGTGAGGTCGAGGCCTTGCCCACCAGCGAGCACGAGTCGCACGGTCGGACGCGACGAGCCAGCGGTCATGACGTAGGGCTCGGCCTTCGGCAGCCACACAAGTTTCCCGGTGCGCTGCAGGTCGAAGATCGCCTGATGGTCGGCTGTGGTGACGGTGAACATCCGATCCGAGACGTGCGCGGACTCGATTTTTTCGCCCGCCAACGCGTCAGGCATGGGCGACAGCGACTTCAGTGAGTTGATCCCCAGTACCTGCAGGGTGGTGATCTCCTCGCCCTCAAGGCGCGACAGGATGGCTTGGATCTCTTCGGAAGTCTGAACAGCCGCCATGATGAACATCTTCGCGCACGGAGCCTCCTGCTGCTTCAGGCGGGTGCGCGATCTGCCGTCCTGGGGGTGTGGTCTCGATGGAGGCGGTGGTGATCTGCGCGGTCTGCGAAGTGAGCGGCCGACGATGAGGCTGTGCTTGCCGAAAATTACGTCCACGCAGGTGGAAGGCGTAGAGGGATGCTCGGGCGCCGTGCTTGATCAGCTGCGAAACAGGCGGCGGCAGGGCGGTCGCCGCGGGATGATGGGCGGCTGTGTTCTTGCGACTGGCCTACTTGACCGCGGCCAACGCGTTCGCGGTGCTGCGTCTGCTGCCGATGACCGATCGGGACAAGGACGCCGAGATTTTGGTGCTGCGGCACCAGATCACGGTGCTGGAGCGGCAACTCGACGGTGCACGGGTGCGGTTCACCGTTCCGGACCGAGCACTGCTTGCGGCGTTGCTGCACCGACTCCGTCCCAGCGTGTTACGGCGGATCCGGTTACTGGTGCGGCCGGACACGGTGCTGCGCTGGCACCGCGACCTGATCGCGGGCCGGCACGCCGCCCGATCCAAACCCAAACGGCCGGGCCGGCCACCGACCGTCCGTTCCATCCGCACGCTGATACTTCGACTGGTGCGGGAGAACCCGGGCTGGGGCTACGCGGGTGCACGGCGAGTTGCTGGTGCTCGGCGTCAAGGTGGCTGCCTCTACCGTCTGGGAGATCCTCAAGGATGCCGGCGTCGATCCGGCGCCTGAGCGTTCCGCTACGACCTGGGCCGGTTTCCTGCGTTCCCAGGCCGAGGCGCTGCTGGCGTGTGACTTCCTGGAGGCCGTGACCCTCAGCGGCGCCCGCATGTACGTTCTGGCGGTCATCGAACATCACACCCGCCGTGTCCGGGTTCTGGGCGCCACCGCCCGCCCGACCGCTGCGTGGGTGACCCAGGCGGCCCGGAACCTGGTCATGGACTTGGAGGACGCGGGTTGCCGGGCACGGTTCCTGATCCGCGACCGGGACGGCAAGTTCCATGAGCTGTTCGACGCCGTCCTGGCCGATGCCGGTATCCAGGCGGTGCTGACCGGGGTGCAGATGCCGAGGATGAACGCATTGATGGAGCGGTGGGTGCAGACCTGCCGCCGTGAGCTTCTGGACCGGGCTTTGATCTGGAACCAGTGGCACCTGCTCCACGCACTCGGCGAGTTCGAGACCTTCTACAACGAGCATCGCCCGCATCAGGGCATCGCCAATGCTCGCCCGTTGAAGCCGCTGCCGCCGCCGATCAACGAATCAGACCAGATCGCCTACCTGAACGTCCGAAGACGCCAACATCTGGGCGGGATCCTCAACGAGTACGAACATGCGGCTTGACCTGCACGGACGAAGTTTTCGGCAGGGGCAGCCCCACGACTAGGCCGAATACGTCATTGTTGAGTGGGATCGGCTGGTACAATCACCGCCGTCTGCACTCGTCCACTGGCAACTTGCCACCTGTCGGAACCAGCCTGGAACCGCGCTCCTAAATGCAGAATCGGAGTCATTCCAAGTTAAGCTCGATCATCATTTGTTCCGACTCCTTCTCCGCTTCCTCCGCCGGGGAAGCGGTCTCGACGTCGTCCTGGGGCAGTGCGTACTGATCAGCGAGTTTAGCCAGGTGTAGCACCAGAGGTAGGCCTAGAACGTCTCGGTAGTCATCGCAGAAACGCTGTTGGTGGACAAACATAGCCCACTTTTCCGGATCGTCTTTCGGTTGCATGCACGCGATAGCCAGTTCGAGGAGGTCGGGGTTCCAGGCGTTCTTCGTGGGCCTGAACTCACTGCGGCCCTTCTCGTTGACGTGGCGGGTGAGCTTTGCCGCTTCCACACTTATGAGGTGAGTGCCCGCCTTGTCGGATGTGCTGTAGAAGATGCGGTCGGACGCATCAGGTTTCCAAAGGCCTTTCGCGATACCGCCGCGTTGCTTGCCTCCATGCTTCTCGTTGCCTAGCTCGGCGGGCGCCCACCACTGGCTGGTCTCGTCTCGGTCGCCATCGGCGACCCGAATCACTCGCAGTTGCTTACCGGCCAGGCTGATTCGTTGGAGCGGGCCCCGGTCGAACCCGATGCGGTCTTGGACCAAGCCCTTATTGGTGAGCCAGGGCCACCTCATGCGGATGTTCTGGGCCCGGACCAGGACCAGCGTCGGGTTGCCGCGCAGCATGCTCAGGGTCTTCTTCACGAACGCTGCGGTCGCGGCCGACTGCTGAGCCTCCGTCTTCAGGTCGCCCTGGTCGATCTGGCCGGTAAGGCTGAGGAGGAGTTCCGGGTAGGGAACCCATTCGACCATGTCCGCAGTCTTACCCATGATGCACTTTTCACCTGGGCGGATGAGGATGGCGATGGGGGTGAACTGCGCCTTGTTGGTCGGCCCGTCGGAGCGGCGCTTGACGAGCCAGAATGCTAGCTGGTTCAGCTGCTCTGGGATTGCTTCGCCGAGTGTGTGGAGGGGGATGAAGCGCATTCCGGTTTGCCTCAGGCTGTCCAGCCATGCGGCGTCGGCGCGGAATATCGCATCCCGTTCCGCCTCTTCAGGGTCCTCGGCGTCATGGTCGAGGGGGCGGATGAACTGGCTGATGAGACCTGCGTCCGCCAAACCCAAACGGATCGCGTACTTCGGGTCGTTGCGCCGATTGGCGTTGGCGAATTTTTCCTTGCCGTCGAGTTCGACGAGGGCGAGTTTTGCGCCCGGTGCCTTCTCTTTGAGCTTATTCGTGAACGCTGCGACGGCGGTCCGGCGTGTCGCGATCGCTCGATCGTGCTCTCGCCCTCTTGCAGGTGGCTTGTCGCTCTGGCTGAGAGGCCCACCCAGTGCACCGACCGGCAGGGCATAGATCTCGATGTTCAACTCGTCTGTGCTCCACACCCACCTCGTGGGGCCTTGCTCAAGCCGGTGAGGGGAGAGGGCGAGGCTGTCCTCGGCAGCTTTGATGATGCGGTCTCGTGTGCCGTCCGCCTGATGGAGAACAATGGCGATGAGCGGGCGCCCGTCGAGGCTGTCTGCGAGGCGCTGCCGTCGCCGGATGCCGTTTCGATCGTCGCGAGCCTTGTTCTCGGCGAGGATGGCGGCGAGCTCGTCCTCAGGGATCTCCTTCTTGGGCACCCCCTGATGGGATTCCAGCTGCTTCTTTGCAGGTGGGGCGACCTTGCTGCGTCGGAGGTTGGGCACCGGTAGGAAGTCGGGAAGAAGGGACTGTTCTGCCCATTCGGTCAGCCTACGGCGTTCGCTTGGCATGAGACCGGTGCCGACGGCGTGGTGCCCCATCGCGGTGTGGTGGCTGACCGCGACCGCAATGTCATCATGCTGACCGTCGATCCAGTGATCGGCCTCTTTGACGAGCCGTTCCACGGGTGGCAACTGTTGCAACGCGGAGACTCCGACCAGCATGCCTTGCGGTCCGCCGTGCCGCCAGTTCGTTGTTCCCCGGTTCCACTCGATCATGGCGACAGAGAGCCTTGATGGGGCTGGTCCTTCGGGGACGAGTGATTCATCGGGTAGTAGGTATACCGACACGCCGTCTTCGATGGGCATCCAAACCTGCCCGCGAACGAAGCGGCGGACGCCCGTACTGAGGTGGATTCTTGGCATCGCCGAGAAAGGCGTGGACCGGAGGCTGAGCCGGATGTAGGCGGAGTAGCGCCAGAACTTGGTGCCGTCGCCTTTCTTGTTCGTGGATTCATAGGTCAACGGGGGCCAGGACATCAGTTCTGCACCACCTGCTCGGGCATCGCCGGCGACCTGCTGGAAGGATAGGCGCTCACCTTGGTGCTCATACGGATCGAGATGCGTGATGCGAGCTGCCAGGACGTCCGGGAGAAGCCGAAAGAGATGGTTGGCGGGCAGCGCCGTGCCGCCATCGGAGACGGTGCTCTCCAGGAGGTCCACGGTGCTCTCTCGCCAGGTGAGCCCGCCCGTTTCGAGTAGTCGGAAGGTCTTGTGGAGCAGGCGACGGGATTCGGGATCTTCCGGGTCCCGCTGCAGGCCGCGCAACCACGCTGCCGCGAAGAGGTTAATGATGGGTGTCGGGTACGGGGTGGCGGCGTACAGCCAGGGTTGTTCGTTGCCAAAGGTGGCGCTGTGGTCGACTGACACTAGATCCGGCGCCACCGCACGCATCACCTGGTTGATTGCTTTCGTTGGGATGCGCTTGCGTCGTTCGGCTTGTTGAGGGGGCATCCCGTGGTGGTACAGGTTCCTGATCGGCAGCTCCCAGTCAGCGGGCAGCGCAAGAGTATGCATCTGCGCCTTGAAACCGTCGTGGTCCGGGTTCGGCCAATAGGACGCGGGCCGGATCTCTGGATAAACCACTGCGAGCCCTCCAACGTGGCTTGAACGGCATCTCGGTTAGTTCATGTCGACGAGCGCACGGTAGAGCGGCTCGTAGAGTTCTTGGACGAGCGAGCGATCGGTGGGCGACAACTCGGGGTCGTCGTCGAAGTAGGGGGCGAGGACGTCCCGCATGCTGGCCAGGAGACTGGTATCGGCAGTGTCTGCGGCGCGGAATCCGGCTTCTTGAGGTGAGAACGCGGCATCGACGAAGACGACTCTGGCGGGTACGCCACCGCGGACCAGGCGGCCGATGACCTGCCAGATGACCACCAGCTGATCCCAGGTGAAGGCGATCTTCTCGTCGTCGCGGAGGCTGGACCACGCCAGGCGCCTGGTGAGGAAACGGTTCCATCGTTTCCGTGCTCGGGCGCGAAGTTCGGTTCCGGCGCGGTCCGGTGTTTCTGCCGCGAGCGCCGCCTGGCGGAACAGGCCGTCCTCGTCTCGCAGCTGGCGTACAGCCCAGTCGTTGATGGCCTGGATGGCGAGGGAGATATCATCCGGACGGGGATGCGGACGCGCGAGAAAGAAGACGCTCCCGATCGCAGCCTTGCCGCTGTTCAGGACGATATTGTGCCCTCTTTCGACGGCCAACAGCGGCGCGACGAGGATCTCACCGCCGGAACGGGCGAACGAACTTACGTTGCCCCGCGACAATGTTCGAACGGCGGGGGTATCCGGCATCCGCGCCCAAGCCGAGTCTGCGTCCGCGTCGTCGGAGATCAGCTGTATGACTCGGCCGTTCCACTCCGGAATCTGGTTCAGGAACTCTGCTGCCGTCCTGGCTTCCACGTAGCTGCCTACCAGCAAGAGGATCCGCCGGCGCTCGGGGTCCTCGATCTCAGCCAGTTCCGCGTCCAGCATGCTCACAGAGTCGGTGAGGCTCCGATCGGGCACGGCCAACTGGTGCAGCATCTGCAGCAATGCATCCGGGCGTTGCTCCGGATCACATCCCGAAAGCCTTACCGGCCTGTCGCTGTCTGGCCAGTAGAGGAACTCCTTGCGGAACTCGGTCGCCAGGACGGCCTGGATCTCCTCCTCACGGGGACGCAGGATGGCCCCGACCGGGACATGCAGATGGTATCTACTGGACGTCCCCGCCCAGCTTGTTGCCGACATGAGCAATACGTTCGGTGCGGGCCGCCCATCCACCTCGGCGAGATCACCTAGGCGGGTGAGCAACTCGCGGCCGACGCCGTTGCAGCGGAAGAACCGAAGTTCGCCGCTACGGTCACCATCGCGCTCTCGGTCGTCGTGCCGGAACTGGAAGCCGAGGACGTTGCCCATCGGCGACTCTGGCAGGACGGGCTCGTAGTCTTTGGGTGGCCTACGAGATAGGACATTGGAGGTGGCTTCGAGGTTCATGGCCGCCTCCACTCGCGGCCACAGGATCGTCATGAAGTTGAGCCGACTGTGCAACGCGGCCAGCAGCAGCGTGAATTCGAACCGCGTTGCCTGCACGTCGAGCTCGTCTTGGATCTCGGGATCCCCGCCCACAACTTCCAAGAGGGTCCTGCGCAGCCGGTCCCGTGTCATCGATCCGTGCGGGGCGTGCAACAACTCGAGTGCCAGGTGAACGAAGGTGTTGACCAGACCGGTGACCTCGTCGTCCTCCCCTCTCGGCTGGGCCTGGTGGAGAGGGTCGTCCCGGAAACGGGACAGGGCTGCTTCCACGAGTTGAACCTGTGGTGGGAGATCGCTCTGGTCGATCCCTGGGAACCAGCTTTTGATCAACAACGAGTGCAGAGTGAAAGCGCTGAAATAATCCACGCTGATCCACTTACGGAGGTCGTCGTCCTTGACGAGCAGCGCGTAGATCCGGTCGGTGGCGGCGCTGACGGTATTGACCGCGTTAGTCCAGTCGTCGACATCACGGGCCGATAGCTGCAGGCGTCCGTCACGGGCCATTTGCTGGAATTTGTGAACGGCAACCTCGTCGAACCACGAATTCGGTGATCTGCCGACCAGTGTGCTCGCCGGCGCGAAAGCCGTGTCGAGTTGCATCTGCACCCTGTCGGCTTCATCGACGATGATCAGGTCGCTGCGCCTGCCTGCCAGTTCCAAGTAGCGCAGTTGCTCAACTTGGAGGTGCTGGGGTACTGCGCTATGCACGAGGCCGGCAGGTGTGGCGACCCAGATTTGCGCGTCCACGAGTTCGCGGGCACCGTGATGCCGAGGGCAGCGATTCCACAACGGGCACAGCCGGCGTTTCGGCTTAGGCTGACGAGTCTTGGGTGCAGTGTCGAGGTCTGAGGCGGAGGATTCTTCGGTCTCATCGGGCACTGTGTAGAGCGACAAGCATGGGGCTTCGTTGATCCCCAGTGACGTCCGGGCTTCGAAGCCACGCAGAGCGTCCACCGGACAAGCGCTGCTCAAGTAGGCGAATCCGGGATCGTTGTGCTCAAGCATGGTGCGTGCGCCCGCTGTCGCCGTTCGCCGATGCAAGCGGCTGATGTTGCGTTCCCGGGTCGAGTGCCCCAGCACGGGGGCAGCGGTAAGACCAAGCCTTTTGAACTGCTCCACAACGGTAAGGGTCTCAGCGACGTCGCCGACCACAATGGTGACACGCCGTCTTTGCTTGCCCGCCACATGGAAGGCGAGAATGTCTCGGATCGTAGATTTTCCTGCACCGACCATACCGACCAGATGAAGAAGACGGTCCACCCGCAGTTTGCCCTGGCGGATGAAACTGCCCGCCTCATCATCCCGGACCAACAGCCTGACGCGCTTCAGTCGCCAGGACCATCTACTGCCCCGCGTAACGCCGTTAGCCTGCTCGGCTTTGTCCATTTCGGCGGCGGCCTTTTCGAGCTCCTCCCAGGTGACCTCGATGGGATCGCCTTCACCTGCGGGAAGCGCATACAGGTCGTGCGCCTTCGGTGTTGAATCCACCAAGAGTTCGGGAGTGAACGTGACGGAGTGTTCTCGGTCCCTGACCCGGAAGGTGTGTTCGCCCGCCTCAGCCAGCGGGATCTCACGCGTGGCGTAATCCGGTGCGGTCGTGAGGAGGTCCTCGTAGACCTCGAAACGCTGCGCGGCCCGTGACGGATCCCGGCGTCCCGGGACATCGTCGAGACCGTCCAGGTCATAACCACGGAGCTCCTGCGGAACCTTGAGGTAGCGCCCAAGGTTGTCACGCCATGTCTTAGGTCGCCGAAGGTCCCAGAGATAGTGCCGAGCGCGCAGCACACGAAGCCGCTGCTCCTCACTCCGGAGATCACCAAAGGCCTCGGCAATGGGGTAACCGCCTAGCAGGGGCCAGGCGTCTTTAGCCGACCGCGTAGGCATGACGCAGGTGAGCATGTAAAGACCGAGTTCGACGTCAAGCAGATCACCAGGCCGGAATGCATCCAGCTTCGCCGGCCAGACATCGTTGAGCTGAGCTGGGGAACACCTGCGGTGCCAGCCGCTACGGTCACGCATGCCGCCCCCTTGCCTTGTCCTGAACCGACGCGATCAGTTTGAGAAACGCCTGATCGTCCAGCAGCGTGATCTCGTCGGCCAGTTCGCCCGGCAGATGCCGGGCGAAGATCCTCCCGTAGGCGTCGTTGTCCTCGAACCGATACCGCGGGACAACGAGGAAAGCCCGATCGTAGGGCGGCTTCCTCCGGAACGGCCTGGTCGTCCGGGCGAGCAGGACTGGATTCACGCGGTCCTTCACATCCACCGCCCACGCCTGTCCGCCGGGCAGAGCCACCCTGAGGTCGTAGGCGTCGTAGTTCGGCCACATCTCTGGCCTGATTCCGTACCTGGTGATCAATGCCTGTTCCAGGTCGGTCTCCGCCAGTCCCGGACTTGTGATGAACATGCGCAACGGCCTACTGAGCTGGAACGCGCCTCCTTTGTTGGCGGGCAACTCAGTCCCAATGGTCGTTCTTCCGTCCCGGCGGCAGCGGTCGAGCTCACAGCGGAATCCACCCCAGCTCGTCGGCACCATCAGGCACCGGCAGCGTGCGCACTGCATGAACGTGCCTTTTTGCTGGTAGGAGGCGGGCGCGGGCTCGTAGCAGCGTTTCAGAATCGGATGCAGCAACAGCCCGAACTCTGGGTCTCCGCCAAGTTCGGCAAGCTCTGCGCCCGTGAGAACCGGCTTAGTAATCAGGTGACGCCGGAAGGCGGTGTAGGCATCGGGCGCCTCCGAGTCGCGGCAGACCGCGATCGCCTCCAGCAGCCGTTCGTTCTCGAACAACTCGGCTGCGGGATCAGCAGCGTGCACCTCCCACTCCAGGCAAGTCTGGGTGGGGGTGCGCGTGTCCTTGTCAACCAGGAGGCCGTTACCTCCGATCAGTTCCTCGGACACAGACACCGGCCACTTGACCAGCGGGCGCTCGGCCGCCCACGACACCATCTCCGCGACGCTGCCCGGCGGCTGCTCGTTCGTCCTGAGGCAGTGCAAAACCAGGTGGTTGTAGGCGTTCTGCACCTTTGCCGGGTATGCGGGGCTCGGCACTGAACGTTGACGGGACAATGTCACCAAGGCTGTAGCAACCAGACGCATGAGTACTTCACCGTCGAAGAACGCCGACGGAGCGGGTGTCTGGCTGGGCTCGATCATCGCACCGCCTTCGCCTTCACGCGGCTGAGCCGGAGTAGCTCGCACACCACCTGGATACAGGACACCACTGACACTTCTTGCCGGGCCGAGCCTCAAAGGCCGCGTCAGCCCGCCACGGCCCCGCGTACCGCCGAAGAACCGAGAGTGCCTTCTCCAGACGGCCTCCCTCGAACGGATCGATGATCTGCAGGTCAGATCCCTCAGGCCGGAGGATCTCGGCCTCCACCCGCGAGCCATTCAGATCGCCTCCGAGAGCTCCCCAAGCCAGCACGACGACACCGAGGGCCAACTGCGGAAACTCCTCGAGCACGTCGTCGTGGAACCAACGCTCCCTTTGTGTTGTCTTGAGTTCCCGCCACACCCAGGAACCGTCCTCTAGGTAGAGGAGATCGGGCTTAGCGACGACAACGACCTGGGCCGCAGTGTCATGGAACGCCCGCTTCGCCTCTACCTCGACGCGTTCAACAACGTCCTCAGCCTGGAAGGGGCACGCATCGACATGATGGCGAAGCATGCGAGCACCGACCTCGGCAAGGTCATCGGGAACTCGCCAACGCCCCTCAGTCCAGTTCGTCCCTGAGGGCGGCATGTCCGTGAGCGAGCACGCAGGGTGATTGTCACGGCGATGCAAGTCTTCGATCCAGCGGTGGACCGCCTGACCGAGCTTGGCCGAATCGGTGTACTCGCTCTCTGCCGGAAGATGCAGAGACCGTAGATGCGCCTGCGCCGGGCAGTCCAAGTAGTACCGAAGAGTCGAGATGGACACCTTCCGGAGCGAAGCCCGTCGCGAGGGCAAACCCAGGATTCCAGGCACGCGTGGCAACGCCGTACACCCAGTCATCTGCTTACATCCGAAGCACGAGCCACCTGTCGACAGACTGCCGGCCGAGACGACCTTGAACACGTGCTGATGCCCATGCCGACGGTAGTAACTCTCTGCCTCCGCGACGCTGCCCTCGAACTGGACCCTGTCCCGCCCGTCCGCCAGACCGACCTCCACGATCCTTATGTATTGGACCTGGTCGGCCGTTCCATCCAGCAATAGGAAACGATCACTCCAAGGTCTCGGCCACTTGGCCGGACTCCCAAACGCAGCCACATAGGCGGCGATACCTATCTCCCCAGGCGATGAATCCCTAGCCGCCCCCTGCCGCAGCCGCCGGTATTCACGAACGCTTCCGTCAAGGGACTCGTAACGTCGCCACCAGGCATACAACTCCCAGAACTTCTCTCCTCCACGCTGTACGACCCAGTACGGCTGGACCGGTTTGAGGCTCTCGTGGCTCTCCTGATACAGGCGAACCGCGTGACCCACATAGCGCAGATGTCCCTCATGCACCGCCCGTGACCTGCTCCGTAGCTCGGCAAGCGCAAACTCGACCGGGACATCTTCAAACTCGATCCGATCCAGAGCGTCCATGACGGGACCCAGTGTGAAGGTCTCCAGGCGCTCCCGCGGCAGACGCGAACGCACTGCCGCACGCAGTGCAGGCCGAGCCTTCGCGGCTGCGAACGAGGGACACGAATGCTCCTCATCGCCAGCAGTGCCTGGTCCGACCCGCAGCAGTCCCTCATCCCCCACCAGCCACGGGGGTTTCCGCCATACGACGTCCACTGCTCTCCCGACACGTCGACGTATAGCCGCGACTCCGTTTGCGGCCAAGAGATCTACGCTTACAACAGGAGAACACAACTCCTAGATCAACAAGTGTCAAAGACGGAGGAAACCCTCGCAGGGGAGGTCAAGCGATCCTGAGACTCGGTCTTGGGCGTCCACCGGACAGCATCTATGAGGGAGGGCCTTGCCACCATGGTGTTTTGGCGGGCCAGGAGAATCGGTAGCCGTTTCGGCCCAGGTAGGGGCTGGTCAGGACGTGGTGCATCTGCGTCCAGACGGTGAATTGGGCCCTGGTGCAGCCGGGCATCCCCGTTTCGGCCAGGAGCATGTTGTATCGGTCGAGTGCTTCTGCGATCAGGACCCTGTCCAGGGGCCCGTAGGTCATGGCGGCGGTCACGACCAGCTTGGCTAGGTCGTAGCCGAGGGGGGCGAGGGTGAGGACGTCGAAGTCGACCGCGACCGGGGCGGCCGCGCCGGTGAGTAGGAAGTTGCGGATGTTGGCGTCCTTGTAGACGGCGGCGGGCAGGCCGTCGCTGTCGCGGATCCAGGCGCGGACGTCGTCGCCGGTCAGCGGTGTGTCCGGTGGGGTCGGCGCGGCCAGCAGGTCGAGGAGGCGCTGCTCACGGTGGTCGCGGAATCCGGGGATGGTCAGTGCTTGGGCGGTTTTAATAGTGAGGCCTAT
>NZ_VCKZ01000451.1 GCF_005889745.1 Actinomadura geliboluensis | reverse complement strand
CCTCCCGCCCCCGAACTGGGCCCGGTGGGGAATGGCGCCGCCGAACCCGTCCACGACCCCACGGCACTGCTCCTCGACCGGCTGACGGAGGCGTGCGAGACCCGGTTCGAGCGCGCCACGATCCGGCGGATCGTCCCGCCCGCGCGCGAGGAGGGCCGCACCGACCCGCCCCACCTGCTGCTCACCCACATGGAGGACGGCTTCGTCCGGCAGTACCGCATCGGCGCCCACGTCGGGCAGGTGACCGACGCCGACGTGGACGCCTTCGTCCGGCACGTGCACGCCGACGGCGCCGACCACGGCTCGGAACTGGTGTACCTGGGGCCCGCGCCCTCAAGGTCGCTGCGCGACGACGCGCTGCGGCGCGGCATCCGGGTGCGCAGCCTCACCGAGTTCCAGGGCCTGCTCGACCTGTCGGAGTACGTCGCGGCGCAGACGCGGCGGCTGTCCGGCGACGGGGTGTACCCGCCGTCGCTGTACGTCCCGCAGCGCTTCCGCGAACTCGACCGCTTCCAGACCCCCGACGAGGGGGCGCGCCTGGCCGGGGACGTCCGCGACGACGTCGTCGGCGAGATGCTGCGGCTGCTCGCCGCCGACCACGGCCGCTTCCTGCTGCTGCTGGGCGACTTCGGGCGCGGCAAGACGTTCGCGCTGCGCGAGCTGGCCCGCCGCATCCCCGAGGAGCTGCCGCACGTCATCCCGATCCTCATCGAGCTGCGCGCCCTCGACAAGGCCCACTCGGTGGACGGCCTGGTCGCCGCGCACCTCGCCAACCACGGCGAGGAGCTGATCGACCTCAAGGCGTTCCACTACATGCTCCGGCAGGGCCGCATCGTGCTGCTCTTCGACGGGTTCGACGAGCTGGTGACGCGGATGACCTACGACCGGGCCGCCGACCACCTCGACACGCTGCTGCAGGCCGCCCAGGACAAGGCCAAGATCGTCGTGGCGAGCCGCACCCAGCACTTCAAGTCGCAGGCGCAGGTGCTGACGGCCCTCGGCGAGAAGGTCGGCGTGCTGCCGCACCGGCGCGTCCTCGGCCTGGAGGAGTTCGCGCCCCCGCAGGTCCGCTCCTACCTGGTGAACCGGTACGGCGACGAGGGCGCCGCCGAGGCGCGGCTGACGCTGCTCGCGGGCATCGAGGAGCTCCTCGCCCTCACCGCCAACCCGCGGATGCTCTCGTTCATCGCCGACCTCCCCGAGGACCGGCTGCGCGCGGTCGCGCAGGCCCGCCGCGCGGTCTCCCCCGCCGACCTCTACGACGAGATCCTGTCGTCCTGGCTGGCCTACGAGGCCGACCGGGTCGGCGGCGCCGGCGGCCCCTCCGGGCTGAAGACCGACGACATGTGGCGCGCCGTGGGCACCCTCGCGCTGCGGCTGTGGGAGGGCAACGAGCAGTTCCTCAGCCTCGCCGAGCTGGCCGACGTCGCCGACGCGCTCACCGGCCTCGCCGGCGGCCGGATGTCGCCGCACCAGGTCACGCACGCCGTCGGCGCCGGCAGCCTGCTCGTCCGCACCGACGACGGCCTGTTCGGGTTCATCCACGCCTCGGTGATGGAGTGGCTCGTCGCCCGGCACATCGCCGCCGAGTTCGCCGCCGGCGCGGCGGGCACCGCGCCCGCCGCGCTCGGCCGCCGCGCCATGACCCAGCTCACCGTCGACTTCCTGTGCGACCTCGCCGACCCCCGCGCCTGCCAGGAGTGGGCGGCCGGCGTCCTCGCCGACCCCGACGCCGGCGACATCGCCCGCGCCAACGCCATCCGCGTCACGACGCGGCTGCGCACCCCGGCGCGCACCGACCTGCGGGGCGCGCGCCTCCAGGGCGAGGACCTGTCCTACCGCGACCTGCAGGAGGTCGACCTCACCGGCGCCGACCTCACCGACGCGCAGCTCGTCGGCGCGAACCTGTCGCGGGCGGTCCTGCGGGACGCCTCCCTCGCCGGCGCCCGGCTGGACGAGGCGCGGCTCACCGGCGCCGACCTGCGCGGCGCCGACCTGTCCCGGGCCCGGCTCGCCCGCGCCGACCTGCGCGACGCCGCCGTCGACGGCAGCCGCTGGACCCGCGCCGCCCTCGTCGACGCCGTCCTGCCCGACCGGATCGCCGCCGCGCCCGAGCTCCGCGAGGCCGCGATCGCCCCCGGCCGCCCCATCGACATCCAGATCGCGCCGCCCGCGGTCGGCGTCCCCTACGGGTTCCACTTCGCCACAAGCCGCCTCCCGCAGCCGCTCGCCTACAGCCCCGGCGGATCCGTCGTGGCGGTGGGCAGCGAGGACGGCGGCGTCCTGGTGTGCGACGCCGTCACCGGCACGCCCCTGCGCACGCTCCAGGGCCACACCGACCGCGCCTACGCGGTGGTGTTCGACTCCGGCGGCAACCTCCTGGCGAGCGGCTCGGCCGACGGCACCGTCCGCATCTGGGACCTCGCCACCGGGCACACCGCGCACACCCTGCCCGTCCACCCCGACGGCGTGTGGCCGGTCGTCCTCGGCGGGCGCGCCCCCTCGGGCGCCGACCTCCTCGCCGCGGGCGACGCAGGCGGCACCATCCGCGTCTGGGACACCGCCACCGGCGCCCTGCTCCACGAGCTGGCCGGGCACACCGCGCCCGTCTACACCGCCGTGTTCGACCCCGCCGGGTCCCTCATGGTCACCGGCGACGCGGGCGGCACGCTGCGCGTCTGGGACCTCGCCACCGGCGCGCTCCGGCGCGAGCTGACCGGCCACAGCGGCGCGGTGTTCCGCGCCGTGTTCCACCCCGACGGCTCCCTCCTCGCCGCGGGCGACGAGGCCGGCGTCGTCCGGCTCTGGGACATCCGCACCGGCGAGATCGGCCAGGAGCTCCTCGGCCACACCGGCCGCGTCTACGCCATCGCCTTCCACCCCGGCGGCGACCTCCTCGTCACCGGCGACACCGACGGGTCCGTCCGCCTCTGGTCGGGCGGGCGGCAGCGCGCCGTCCTGTCCGGCCACGGCGGCGGCATCTACCAGGCGACGTTCAGCCCCGACGGCGGCCGCCTCGCCACCGCCGACAGCGCCGGCTCCGTCCGCCTGTGGGACCCCGCGACCGGGCGGCAGCGCCTCGAACTCGCCGGGCACCGCGGCGCCGTATGGCCGTTCGCGTTCCGCCCCGACGGCGCCCAGCTCGCCACCAGCAGCAACGACGGCACCGCCCGGCTGTGGGACGCCGAGACCGGGCAGTGCCGCGTCGTGCTGCGCGGCCACGGCCGGCGCGTCACCGGCGTCGCGTTCAGCCCGGACGGCGGCATGCTCGCCTCCAGCGGCAACGACGGCCTCGTCCGCCTCTGGGAGCCGCGCTCCGGCCGGATGATCCGCGAACTGCGCGGCGTCGCCGACAACCTCACCTCCGCCGCGTTCAGCACCCGCGACTCCCAGCTCGCCACCGCCACCAACGACGGCGGCGTCCACCTGTGGCAGGCCGGCACCGGCACCTTCGAGCGGGAGCTGAACGTCGAGACCGACCACGTGTGGGCGCAGGCGTTCGCGCCCGCCGGGGACGTCCTCGCCACCGCCAACGACGACGACACCGTCCGCCTCTGGTACTGGACGACCGGCCGCGAGACCGTCAACCTCGCCGACCACCGGGGCCGCGTCCGCTCCATCGACTTCCACCCGGGCGGCGCGCTCCTCGCCACCGGCTGCGACGACGGCGCCGTCCGGCTGTGGCACCCCCGCACCGGCGAGCTCACCGCCGCCCTGCGCGGCCACACCGACCGCGTCTACCGGGTGGCGTTCTCACCGTCGGGCGACGTCCTCGCCAGCGCCAGCAACGACGGCACCGCCCGGCTCTGGGACTCCTCCACCGGCGAGACCCTCCACACCCTCACCGACCACGCAGGGCGCCTGTGGACGGCCGCGTTCCACCCGTCCGGGACGATGCTCGCCACCGCGGGCGACGACATGGTGGTGCGCCTCTGGGACCCGTCCACCGGGCGCCTCCTGCACGCCCTCACCGGCCACACCCGCCGCATCTGGTCGGCGGCGTTCAGCCCCGACGGCACACTCCTCGCCACCGCCGGCGACGACGGCGCCATCATCCTCTGGGACGTCACCGACCGCGACGCCCCCGCGCGCCACGCGACCCTCCTCGGCCTGGCCGAGGGCTGGGCCGCCCTGGCCCCCGACGGCCGCTACAAGTGGGAGGGCAACGCCACCGCCGAATTCTGGTACGCCGTGGGAATGTGCCGCTTCGAGCCCGGCGAACTGGACCCCTACCTCCCCGAGGTCCACCGCCTCCCCCTCGACGCCCCCTTCTAAGAGCGCGGCGTCAGGGGGCGGTGCGGTGGGTGAGGGTCTTCCAGAGGGCGTCCACCTGGGCCTTCAGGTCGTCCAGGGTGCCGGAGTTGTCGATGATGTGGGTGGCGACGGCGCGGCGGTCGGCGCGGGACGCCTGGGCGGCCATGCGGGCGCGGGCGTCCTCCTCCGTCATGCCGCGGCGCGACGTCAGGCGGTCGAGCTGCGTCTCCTCGGGGGCGTCCACCACGACGACCTCGTCGTACATGGGGGCCAGGCCGTTCTCCGCCAGCAGCGGGACGTCGTACACGACGACGGCGTCGGCGGGGGCGGCGTCCATCAGCTCCTGCATGCGCTCCCCGACGAGGGGATGGACGATCGCGTTCAGCGCGGCGAGCCGCTCGGGGTCGGCGAACACGATGCGGCCGACCTTCTCGCGGTCGAGGCCGCCGGACGGCAGCAGCACGTCCTCGCCGAACTCCGCCACGACGGCGGCGAGGCCCGGGGTGCCCGGCTCCACGACCTCCCGGGCGATCTTGTCGGCGTCGATGACCACCGCGCCGTGCCCGTCCAGCAGCGCGGACACCTCGCTCTTGCCCGAGCCGATCCCGCCGGTGAGTCCCACTTTCAGCACGGGCTCACCCTAATGGCTAGCCGGTTTCGACGGGAACGAGGGGTTTGCGCATGTGCACCAGCGTGAGGTGCGCGGCGACGCGCTCGCGGTGCGTCTCGCTGTAGCCGAGCCGCCGGTACAGCCGCAGGTTCGCGTCGCTGAGGTGGCCGGTGAACAGCACGCAGGCGTCCACCCGGCCGGCGACCTCGCCCTCCAGCTCCGCCATGAGGCGGCGCCCGATGCCGCGGCCCTGCAGGTCGGGGACGACGACGAGCCGCCCCACCAGGCACGTGTGGTCGCTGAACTGGGCGCGGACCGCGCCGACGACGCGGCCGCCGAGCACCGCCTTCAGCACCACCGCGTCCCCCGCGAGGACCTTGCGCAGCTGCTCGACCGACTCGACCAGCGGCGGCAGGAACGGGTCGCCGTACAGCTGCGCCTCCGCCACGTACGCGGCGCGCTGGACGGTCATCAGCTCCCCGGCGTCGTCCGGGCCCGCCCGCTCGATCGCGACCGCCGACTCGCTCACGGGCCTGCTCCCTGTGGGGGCGACCCCCGCCTCCCGGTTCGCCGCGCTCATGTCCAGACCCTAGCGGCGCGGGGACGCCGGGGGCGGGTCACCGCCCGATCCGGACGGTCACCGCGACCGGGTAGTGGTCGGAGGCGTCGGACTTCGGCACCTCGTAGTCGGTGACGAGGACCCCGTCCGACCCGAAGATCCAGTCGTGGGTGGAGCCGTCCGGCCGGGTCGGGTAGGCCTGGCCGCCGAGCGCGGCGCTGCGCAGGTCGGTGCCGTCGGTCAGCGCGGCCAGCTCCGGGCTGCCCGCGTCGGTCTGGAAGTCGCCGCCGATGATCGTGCGGGGCGCCCCGCCCCAGGCCCGCAGCAGCGCCGCGATCTCCCGGGACCGCTCGTCGGCCTGGTCGTCGCCGCCCTCCAGGTGCGTCGACCACACGTCCATCGTGGCCTTCCCGACGGCGAGCCGCGCCCACACGTAGCCGCGGATCTGCGACCAGTCGCCGCGCGACATCCGCCCGCTCCCGGACTTGCGCACCGGCAGCGAGGTCAGGATCGCGTTGCCGAACTGCCCGTCGGCGGCCGGGCCCCAGATCAGCTTCATGCCGAGCCGCCGCGACAGCCACACGCCGACGTCGGTGGTGCCGGACGTCAGCGCCCCGCGCCCGGCCTCCTGCAGCAGGACGACCTGGGCCCGCTGCCCCTCGATGACCCGGGCGATGCCCTCGGGGTCGAGGCGCCCGGACTGGTCGACCGCGTCGTGGATGTTGTAGCTCAGCACCCGCACCTGGCCGTTCGCGGCCGCCGGCGGGGCCTTGCCGTCCGGCGCCGCGACGGTGAACACCGCGGTGCCGATGAGCAGCAGCAGGGCCGCGCCCCCGGCGGTGAGCGCGCGCAGCGGGGCGCGGGCCGGCAGCGGGCCGCCGCGCGCCGCCGCGAACGCCGCGAGCGCGCCGAGCAGGATCCCGGCGAGGCCGGGCAGCAGGTTGTTCGGGAACGGCAGCGGCGACACGGCGCTGACCTGGTACGGGATCAGCACCACGGCGATCAGCAGGCCGCCGAGGGCCGCGCCGGCGTCGATCCGCCGGACGGGGCCGCCGGTCCCGGCGCGGCGCAGCGGCGCGCGGACCGCCACCGCCAGCAGCCACGCCGCCAGCACCTGCCCGACGATCACGACGGGGACGACCTCGATGCCGGCGACCGCGTACGTCCCGGCCACGGCGCCCGCGCCGACGCCGAGGAGCGTCCCGCCGAGCACGCACACGCCGCCCGGCACCGCCCGCACGGCGAGGCCGGAGGCGAGGAACGCGAGCGCGAGCCCCTGCCCGGCGACGATCGTGACGTGCGCGGCGGTCAGCGACAGCCAGCCGGACGACGCGACGAACGCGGGGCTGGACAGCACGAGGACCTGCACCGCGAGGAACGGCCCGAACGCCGCGGCGCCCAGCGCGTCCCGCCAGGACACTCCCGGCGGGGCGATCGGCCCGGACGCCAGCTCGCGGTAGAGCGCGGCGGCGCCGACGCCGACGAACGCCAGGCACGCCAGCCAGGGGCCGACGCCGTCCCGCCACACCGGGTCCCAGGTGGCGAAGCACATCCGCACGGCGCCGTCGATGGCGAGGCCGGCGACGGCCGCGGTGGCGAAACCGACCCCGGACAGGCCGCGGGCGCCCTCGAAC
>NZ_VCKZ01000450.1 GCF_005889745.1 Actinomadura geliboluensis | reverse complement strand
ATACCGCTGCCGGAGGTGTAAGAGCAAGCGGAAGCCGACCCCGACTTCCTGCTGGAGATCGAGCACGTCCGCGAGTGGGAGCAGGCGAACGGCCCACTCCCCGACGGCGGTTGGCTGCTGTACCGGACCGGCTGGGACGCGCGGTCCGGCGACCAGGGCGCCTTCCTCAACGCCGACGAGAACGGCCCGCACACGCCGGGGATCTCCGCCGAGTGCGCCCGGTGGCTCGCCGAGGAGACCCCCGTCATCGGCCTCGGCACCGAGACCGTCGGCACCGACGCGGGCGCCGCCCACGGGTTCGACCCGCCGTTCCCGTGCCACTCCTACTTCCTCGGCGCGGGCAAGTACGGCCTCACCCAGCTGCAGAACCTCGCCCGGCTGCCGGCCCGCGGGGCCGTGCTCGTCGCCGCGCCGCTGCCGATCGAGGGCGGCTCCGGCAGCCCCGCCCGCGTCCTCGCGCTGATCGAGCGATGATCGTCGCGGCGACCGTGGGGGAGGCCCTCGCGCGGCTCGGCGCGCGCACGGTCTTCGGGGTCGTCGGCAGCGGCAACTTCCACGTCACCAACGCGATGATCGCGCACGGCGCCCGGTACGTCGCCGCCCGGCACGAGGGCGGCGCGGTGACGATGGCGGACGCGTACGCGCGGGTGAGCGGCGGGCTCGGCGTGGTCAGCGTCCACCAGGGTCCCGGCCTCACCAACGCGGTCACCGGCATGGCCGAGGCCGCCAAGAGCCGCACGCCGCTGCTGGTCGTCGCGGGCGAGGTGGCCGCCGCCGCGGTCCGCTCCAACTTCCGGGTCGACCAGGCGGCGATCGCCGCGGCCGTCGGGGCGGTGCCCGAGCGGGTCCACTCGCCGCGGACCGCGCTCGAGGACGTGGCGCGCGCCTGCCGGACGGCGGTCGCCGAGCGCCGCACCGTGCTGCTCGGCCTGCCGCTGGACGTGCAGGGCGCCGAACTCCCGGACGAGGCGGGGCGCCGGTCCGGCGCGCTGCCCGCCGGGTACCGGCCGCGGCCCGCCCAGGTGCCGCCGCTGCCGGTGCCGCCGCCGGCGGCGGTCGCCCGGCTCGCCGACGCGCTGCGCGCGGCGCGCCGGCCGGTGTTCATCGCGGGGCGCGGCGCCCGGCTGGCCGGCGCCCGCGAGCCGCTCGCCGAGCTGGCCGCCCGCTGCGGCGCGCTGCCCGCGACGTCGGCCGTCGCGCGCGGCCTGTTCGCCGGCGACCCGTTCGCGCTGGACGTCAGCGGCGGGTTCGCCACCCCGGCCGCCGCGGAGCTGATCCGCGGCGCCGACCTGGTCGTCGGCTGGGGCTGCTCGCTCACCATGTGGACGACGCGGCACGGCGCGCTCATCGCCCCGGACGCGACGGTCGTGCAGGTCGACGTCGACGCCCGCGCGCTCGGCGCGCACCGCCCGGTCGACCTCGGGCTGATCGGCGACGCCGCCGAGACGGCGCGGGCCGTGCTCGCCGAGCTGGCGGCGGGCGGCCACCGCGCCACCGGCTACCGCACTCCCGAGGTGCGGGAGCGGCTCGCCCGCGAGGGCCGCTGGCAGGACGTCCCATACGAGGAGGATCCGGACGGCGAGGACGACGGCCGGCCCCGCATCGACCCCCGGACGCTGACGATCGC
This sequence comes from Actinomadura geliboluensis, assembly GCF_005889745.1. GTDB lineage: Bacteria > Actinomycetota > Actinomycetes > Streptosporangiales > Streptosporangiaceae > Spirillospora > Spirillospora geliboluensis. Next base: position 5,458 of record NZ_VCKZ01000450.1, on the reverse strand, counting down.
GCTCGACGCGATGCTGCCCCGGGAGCGGACCGTCGCCGTCGACTCGGGCAACTTCATGGGCTACCCGGCGATGTTCCTGGACGTCCCGGACGCCGACGGGCTGGTGTTCACCCAGGCGTTCCAGTCGGTCGGGCTCGGCCTCGCCACGGCGGTCGGCGCCGCCGTGGCCCGCCCGGACCGGCTCACCGTCGCCGCCCTCGGCGACGGCGGCGCGCTGATGTCGGTCGCGGAGCTGGAGACCGCCGTCCGGCTCGGCCTGGACCTGCTCGTGGTCGTCTACGACGACGAGGCGTACGGCGCGGAGGTGCACCACTTCGGTCCCGGCGGGCACCCGCTGGACACGGTCACGTTCCCGCCGGCGGACATCGCCGCCATCGGCCGCGGCTTCGGCTGCGCGGCGGCGACCGTCCGGTGCCGCGACGACCTGGCCGCCGTGGCGGACTGGCTGGCCGGCCCGCGGGACCGGCCGATGGTCGTGGACGCCAAGGTCACCCGCGACCGCCCCTCCTGGTGGCTGGCGGAGGCATTTCGCGGTCACTGACCGTGTAGGGACGCTCTCGCTGGGAAACATCCCGCCATCACGATCATGAGCGTGTGCGCGGAACGGCGCGGCGCGCCGGCGTCGCCGTGGGGGGAGCCGCCGGCCCGGCCGGCCCGGCGCGCCCGCGTTCGCGGTGGTCGTGCCCTACGCCATAGGTCCTGGAGGAGAGATGTCGCGATGGCCGATTCCCGAGCTCGCCCGGGAGATGATCGCGGAGTTCGCGGGCACGATGATCCTGATCCTGTTCGGCGTCGGCGTCGTCGCGCAGGTCATCGCGGGGAGCGGGCTCGGGGCCCCGCAGAGCCTCGGCGGGCATGACGCCATCACCTGGGCGTGGGGCTTCGGGGTGACGCTGGGCGTCTACGTGTGCGCGCGGATCAGCGGGGGCCACATCAACCCGGCGGTGACCGTCGCCTTCGCGGTCTTCTGGGGCTTCCCGTGGCGCAAGGTGCTGCCGTACTGTTTCGCGCAGGTGCTCGGCGCCTTCGTCGCCGCGCTGATCGTCCGGTGGAACTACACCGAGATCCTGCACGCGTTCGACCCCGGGCTGACCGCCAAGACGCAGTTCGTGTTCTCCACGATGCCGGGCAACGGGTCCCTGCCGATCCACACCTGGGGCGCGTTCCGCGACCAGATCATCGGCACCGCGATCCTGCTCTTCCTCGTCCTCGCGCTCGTCGACCCGCGCAACTCGCCACCGCTGGCGAACATGGCGCCGCTCATCATCGGGTTCGTCGTGGTGGCGATCGGGATGGCGTTCGGGTCCGCCGCCGGGTACGCGATCAACCCCGCCCGCGACCTCGGGCCGCGACTCGCCCAGTACATCACCGGATACGAGAGCGCGTGGCGGGACCAGTACGGGGACTTCTATTTCTGGGTGCCCATCGCGGCGCCGCTGATCGGCGGACTCCTCGGCGCCGCGCTCTACGTCCTGCTCATCGGGCGCAACATCCCGCCCGAGCAGGAGGTGACCGAGACGCTCGAGCCGCGCCTGAACGAGGACGATTCCTGACGGGGACCCGCCCCGCCGGCAGAAAGGGCAGAGTAATGGCCGACTTCGTCGGAGCGCTCGACCAGGGCACGACGAGCACCCGCTTCATGATCTTCGATCACGGCGGGAACGAGATCGCCCGCCACCAGCTGGAGCACGAGCAGATCCTGCCGCGGGCGGGCTGGGTGGAGCACAACCCGACCGAGATCTGGGAGCGGACCCGCGCCGTCGTCCAGAGCACGCTGAACAAGGCGAACCTGGGGCACACCGACCTGGCCGCGTTCGGCATCACCAACCAGCGCGAGACGACCGTGGTGTGGAACCGGCGCACCGGCCGCCCGTACTACAACGCGATCGTCTGGCAGGACACCCGCACCGACCGCATCGCGTCGGCGCTGGAGCGCGACGGGCGGGGGCAGACGATCCGGCACCGCGCCGGGCTGCCGCCGGCGACGTACTTCTCCGGCGGCAAGATCCAGTGGATCCTGGAGAACGTCGACGGGGTGCGGGAGGCGGCCGAGGCGGGCGACGCGGTCTTCGGCAACATCGACACGTGGGTGCTGTGGAACCTGACCGGCGGGGTGAACGGCGGCGTGCACGTCACCGACCCGACCAACGCCAGCCGCACCATGCTGATGGACCTGGAGACCCTCGACTGGGACGACGAGCTGCTGTCGTTCTTCGGCATCCCCCGCTCGATGCTGCCGGAGATCAAGCCGTCGTCCGCTCCGGAGCCGTACGGGATGAGCCGTGCGGACGGCCCGCTCGGCGGCGAGGTCCCGCTGACCGGCATCCTGGGCGACCAGCAGGCCGCGACGGTCGGGCAGGTGTGCTTCGCGGTCGGCGAGGCCAAGAACACCTACGGCACCGGCAACTTCCTGCTGCTCAACACCGGTGAGGAACTCGTCCGGTCCAAGGCGGGCATGCTCACGACCGTCTGCTACAAGTTCGGCGACCATCCGACCGTGTACGCGCTGGAGGGGTCGATCGCGGTGACGGGGTCGGCCGTCCAGTGGCTGCGCGACCAGCTCGGCATCATCTCCGGGGCCGCGCAGAGCGAGTCGCTGGCCCGGCAGGTCGACGACAACGGCGGCGTCTACTTCGTCCCCGCCTTCTCGGGCCTGTTCGCCCCCTACTGGCGCTCCGATGCGCGCGGCGCCATCGTCGGCCTGTCGCGCTTCAACACCAACGCCCACCTGGCCCGCGCCACCCTGGAATCGATCTGCTACCAGTCGAGGGACGTGGTGGAGGCGATGCGCCAGGATTCGGGGGTCACCCTGGACGTCCTGAAGGTGGACGGCGGCGTCACCGCCAACGAGCTGTGCATGCAACTGCAGGCCGACATCCTCGGCGTCCCGGTGTCGAGGCCCGTCGTCGCCGAGACCACCGCCCTCGGCGCCGCCTACGCCGCCGGCCTCGCCGTCGGCTTCTGGCACACCACCGACGAACTCCGCCAGAACTGGAACGAGGACAAGCGCTGGAACCCCACCTGGGACGAGGATCAGCGCGAGAGCGGCTACGCCGGCTGGAAGAAGGCCGTCGAGCGGACCTACGGCTGGGTGGACGTGGACTGAAAGACCCCCTCCGGGGTCCTTCTCAACGGGCCGCCGATGATCTAGCATCCGGTCGGTGACAGCGCCGTCACCGACCGGAGCCTGCTCCGGCCCGCCGAGAGGACCCCGCATGCCCAGACGCCTCGCCGCAGCCGTTCTCGCCGCCGCCGCGGGCGCCGCGACGCTCACCGCCAGTGCCGCGCAGGCCGCTCCCGAGCCGCTCCCGGTGCCGCTCCCGGCCCCGCTCCAGCCCGCCGCGCAGCAGGGCCGGGCGGAGGTCGACTTCACCGGCATCGTCGCGCTCAGCAACTGCTCGGGGTCGCTGGTGCGGGGGCCGCGCTCCCGCGACACCGACGCCGCGCTCGTCCTGACCAACGGCCACTGCCTGGAGTCGGGGATGCCGAAGGCCGGCGAGGTCGTCGTGGACCAGCCCTCGTCCCGCACGTTCCGCCTCCTCGACCGGACGGGCCGCGGCGACCTCGGCACCCTCACCGCGACCAGGGTCGAGTACGCCACGATGACCGACACCGACGTGACCGTCTACCGGCTGAACACCACCTACGCCGCGATCAAGAGCAGGTACGGCGTGTCCGCGCTGCGCCTGTCCACGGCCAGGCCGCACGACGGCACGGAGATCCGGGTCGTGTCCGGCTACTGGCGGAAGATCTACGGCTGCCGGATCGACGCCACCGTCTACCGCCTGCGCGAGGCGGGCTGGACGTGGCGGGACTCCCTCCGCTACACGCCGCAGTGCGAGACGATCCACGGCACGTCGGGCTCTCCGATCATCAGCACCAGGACCGGCCAGGTCGTCGGCGTCAACAACACCGGCAACGACGACGGCGAGCGCTGCACCCTCAACAACCCGTGCGAGGTCGCCCGCGACGGCGAGATCACCGTCCGCCACGGCACCCACTACGGGCAGCAGACGTACGGGCTCGCGCGCTGCCTCGGCGCCGGCAACGACGTCGTGCTGAGCAAGGCGTGTACCCTGCCCAAGCCGTGACGCCCGAACTCTGACGCCCGAACTCTGACGCCCGAACTCTGACGCCCAGACCGTGACGCCCAGACCGTGACGGTGCGGCCGGGGGGTGCGCTCACCCCTCGGCCAGCAGGCCCATCCGCAGCCGGTCGAGGGTGGCGCGCAGCAGCCGGGAGACGTGCATCTGCGACAGCCCGATCTGCTCGGCGATCTGCGTCTGGGTCTTGTTGCCGAAGAACCGCAGCAGCAGGATCGTGCGCTCCCGCTCGGGGAGGTCGTCGATGAGCGGGCCGAGGGCGTGGCCGTCGATGAAGGCCTCCAGCGCCGGGTCGTCGGAGCCGAGGTACTCGCCGACCGTGCCGTTCTCGCCGCTCGGCGACCCGTCCGCCGGCGCCTCCAGCGACAGCGGCCGGTAGGCGTCGCAGGCGATGATGACCTCGACGGTCTCCTCCTGGTCGATGCCCATGAGCTCGGCGATCTCGGCGGTGGTGGGGGAGCGGCCGTGCTCGCGGGTGAACTCCTGCACGCTGCGCTGCAGGACCGGCCGCAGCTCCTGGATGCGGCGCGACACCCGGATGCCCCACGTCTTGTCGCGGAAGTGCCGCTTCACCTCCCCGGTCACCACCGGGTAGGCGTAGGTGACGAAGCGGTCGCCGATCCCGGGGTCGAACCGGTTGATGGCCTTCACCAGCCCCAGGTAGGCGACCTGCTGGAGGTCGTCGAGCGGCTCGCCACGGTTGGCGTACCGGCGCGCCACGCCGCGGACGAGCGGGGCGTGCATGTCGACGATGCGCGCCCGCAGCCGCTCCCTGTGCGGGTCGTCCTCCGCAAGCCGGTTCATCTCCGCGAGCAGGATCTCGGTCTGGCCGTCGTTGAACCGGGTGGACTGCGCCGACGTCATGCGGTGCTCTCCTTTGCGGACGAGGCCGGCGAGGGCGGAGGCTGTCGCTCGGTGCCGTCCCCCTACCCGCCAGAAACGCGATCACACGGATCCGCGGGGCCGCGGGGATAGACGCACCCCACGCGGGTAACCGGGCGGTGAGGCAGGAGGTGAGGTGGAGCCGTGAGCACGATCACCGAGTCGGTCATCGTCACCGTCCCGATCCGCACCGCCTACGACCAGTGGACGCGGTTCCAGGCGTTCCCCCGCTTCATGGACGGCGTGGAGGAGATCCGCCGGCTCGGCGACAGGACCCTCCGCTGGACGACCCGGAACGGCCCGACGCTCGCCGGAGTGGTGACGTTCCACCGCCTGGACGAGACCACCACCCGCGTCACCGCGCAGCTGGAGCTCGACCCCGAGGGCCTCGCGGGGAGGGCCGGGGACCGGACCGGCGCGCTGACGCACCGCGTGCGGGGCGACCTGCGCCGCTTCAAGACCCTCATCGAGG
>NZ_VCKZ01000449.1 GCF_005889745.1 Actinomadura geliboluensis | reverse complement strand
GGGGGAATTCGGTTGCGGCCAGCCGGGCAGCCGCGTCAGGGCCGGGACGACCCCTGGAGGGTTTGCGGGCGGCGCGCATGATGCGGTCGTAGTAGTGCCGCATGATCGCGTCGGGTCGGCCACCGGACCAGCGGCTGAGCCGCATGGTCAGCTGCGCGAGGTCGGCGAGTGCCTGCTCGTCGGGGACCAGGCCGTTGTTTGCGGCGCGCTTGAGCCGGACGGCGATGTCGACGATCGTCGATTCGGCGTCGCGGGCGTGGGTGACGACTCCGGCCGTCCGGGTGGGCAGGGGCAGTAGCGCGTCGGCCGGCTCCAGCTCGGAGGCGGCGACATGCAGGCCCTCGTTGATGCCCGGGATCCGCACCGTGCACTGGTGCTCGCCGTCGGGTGCGGTGGCCAGGGCGGTGATGAACCCGCGCCAGAGCGGATGGTGCGTCTTGGCTCCGGTGGCGGTGCGTCCTTGGCGGAACTGGACTTCGGCGCCGAGCCGGAAGCTGTAGCTCGGGTCGTGGTCGTGCCCACCGCGGTCCAGATGCTGCTGGTGGAGTTCGGTGAAGGTGTCGTGGATGTCGAGGTCGCGGCGGTCGGCGTAGCGGGCGAGCTGCTCGACCAGCGAGGTGATGAGCGGCGCGGCCAGGGCGGGGTCGGCGCGGTGGCTGGCGCCGTCATCGGGCAGGAGTTGCTGCTGGTAGGCGTCGAGCGCGGTGGCGACGGCCTCATCGGGATCGGACAATGCTGTACCTCCGAAGATTCACGCGGGCGAGTAACGGGCCTGGTCACATCAGGCGTGGGCGCCGGTTCGGGTTCGGTGGATCTGTGCGGCTGGAGCGCGCTCGGGTGGGCTGCTCACCGGCCAGGAGAGCGGCGATGTCGTTGGGGAATCCGGTTGCGGCGCGCCGGAAGGCCGGCGAGCAGCCGTCGGGCGCGGCAAGGATCTGGCCTGAGCGATGGCGAAGGTGCTGCAGTACGTGCTCGGGTTTGGTGCCCGACCAGGCGGCCAGTGCGGTCGACAGTTCGGCCAGGTCCGCCAGTACGAGCGGATCGCGGTCGGCGTCGGCTTCGTGATGTCCGGCCGATAGGCGGGTGAGCAGGTCGGTGATGGTGTCTTCGGCCGCGGTTGCGCTGAACACGGTCCCGGCGGTGCGGGTCGACAGCGGCACCATGCGGGTGGCCGGCTCCAGTGCGGCCGAGCTGGTGTGCTGAGGATCGATGATCCCGGGGATCCGCAGCACGCACTCGGGGTCCTGTCCGGGGCCGGAGGACTTCAGTTCGGTGATGAATCCCCGATGGGGTTCGATGTCGCGGTCGCGGAACTGGACCTCGGCGTCGAGGCGGAAGCTGTAGCGCGGGTTGGTGATGGCGCCGCCGCGATCGATGCGGGCTTGGACGAGGGCGTCCAGCAGGTCGACCACGTCCAGGCGGTTGCCCTCGCCGTAGTTGATGAGATCGACCACCAGCGCGTGCAGCAGCCCTTCGGCTTCGGCGCGGTCGGTGCGGTGCCCGTTGGGTAGGTCACCGAACAAGTACTGTTCGTAGGCGTCCAACGCCAGCGCGGCGGCTTCCATCCGCTCGGTCATGCGTGCACCGGCCGCGATGTGGGGGAGGTTTTACTGGTGTCGAAGGCGAGCCATCCGGCGGGGACGGGGACGGTGCGGGCTTCGTGCGGGGCCAGGTGCTCGTTCTCGGTGCACTGGTAGAAGGGGCCGCGAGGCCCGAGCAGGACGGGGAGCTGGTGGTCGAGGTGGTCGCGGTACCACAGGGCCATGCCGGTGGCGCCCTGCAGCCGCATCGCCTCCCACGCGAACCACAGCGCGGTCAGGCGGGAGATGGCCTCGCCGTGCCGCCACCATTCGGCGCACCAGCGGAACTCACCGCCCAGCGTCCGCCGGTACATCGGGACGAAATGCTCGCTGACCCAGGCGGTGACATCCGGGTACAGGGACTCGGGGCGTTTACCGCCGGTCGCCGGCGGAGCAGAGGTGGGCATGAAGCCTCCAAAGCTGTGAGTGCGTGCATCTGAAGGCCCCTTTCTGTCTGGACGTGGATGTGGATGTGGACGGTGGTGCGGGCTAGGGCGTGGTCGGGGTGTCAGGGTGGTTGTGGTGGTGGCGGGCTGCCTCGGCGATTGCGGTATCGGCGGTCTTGATGGCTGTGCTGATGGCGGTGGCGTGCGGGCCCTTATACCAGGGCCGGAGCCGGATGAGGGCGGGTTTTGTGCCGGTGGCCAGCAGCAGCGCGGTCCCGGTGGGCAGGGCGCGGATGTCGGCGGCCTGGAGGATCTCCTGGGGCCGCAGGGAGATCTGTTCGCTGGCGCGTCCGTCGCTGTAGGTGATGGACCGGACGGGCACGTCGTGCTGTCCGATGAGGGTGGCCAGGTCGCGGACCAGCCGGGGCGAGTCGATCCCGGCGCCGATGAGCTTGCGGGTGGCCGCGCCCCATAGCGCGGCCATTCCGGGTTCGCCCCAGACGGTGACGCCCTGCTCGTAGCTCTGCAGGATGGTGACCGGGATGATGCCGCGTGAGCCCAGGTGGGAGTACAGCTGCGGCAGGTCGGCGATGCGGCAGATGTTGGCGGCCTCGTCGAGGGCGACGATCAGGGGCGGGTCGAGGCGTCCGCCGGCTTGTTCGGCGCGGCGTTCGGCGGCGCGCATGGTGGTGTCGGTGAGCGCGGCGATCAGCGGGGCGGCGGCCGACAGCGACTTCGACAGCAGATACAGGGTGTCGCGCGAGCCGGCGAACGCGTGCGGGTCGAAGACCGGCAGGCTGCGGTCGGGGGTGACCCAGGCGAGGATCTCCTGGTCGCGGAGCGCTTTGGCGGCGGTGCGCGCGGTCTGGTAGATCCCGTCGCGGGTCTCCACGGCGCCGTTCTGGGTGCCTTTGAGGGAGGAGGCCATGAGCTGGAACCCGGCCTCCTGCAGCAGTTCGATCGGGGTTGGGACGGCGGGCTCGTCCAGCCACCGCGCGACATGGTGCAGTGACCGGCCGGAGGTGGCGGCGGCCAGGAACAGCGCGCACAGCAGGTCTTGCGCGGCCGGCCCCCACAGGTCCTTCTTCTGGCCGTCGTCGACGGTGAGGACGAAGTGCCCGGCCAGGCGGTGGGCGTCCTCGACCGTGGACAGTCCGGCGAGCGGGTTCCACCACCACGCCTGCGGCTGGTAGGTGATGCGCTGCGGGTCGAACAGCCAGCTCTTCCCGCCGGTGCGCTGGGCGCGGACGGTGGCGATCGCCGACCACAGGTCGGCCTTGTTGCTGGTGGCGATGACCGGTCCGGGTGCCGAGAGCACGTGCGGGATCGACTGGGTGGTGGTCTTGCCTGAGCGTGGTGCCATGAACGCCACCACCGTGTCCTCGAACGAGGCGAACAGTGTTGGGCCGCTGCGCTCGCCTGGGAGGAGGACGTCTCCGAGGACCAGGCCGATGTCGTCCGGCTTCAAAGTGCCGGGGTTTGATGTGGTGAGGGAGCGGCGCAGCTCGATGGCCTTCTTCGCTGTGGCGTCGGGTTGAAGGGCGGTCAGGCTGGGGTTGTCGGCGAGCGCGGCGACGGGATCTCCGGGGCGGGGGATACGGCGTGCGACCCGCGACCAGATCTCCCCAGCGCAGTAGACGAGCGCGGTGGCCAGGAGTACCAGGATGAGCAGGACGAGCCAGGTCGGCGTGCCCGGCCAGGCTTGATCGGTCCGCCCTCGGGCGAGGGCGAGTGCGAAGTCGGTGCCGAACGGCATGACCGTCCCGCCTGCCGCGACAGCGCACACCTTCGCCGCGAACCACACGATCCACAGCCCGACGATGGGCGTCCAGCAGGCGGCGAGGACCAGCCATCCGGCGGCGGCATTGGAGTGCCACAGCGATGCACGAGGCCCCAGTGCACGCGTCATGCGGTCGCCCTGATGGCCTGGTCGGTGTCGTAGAGGTCGGCTTCGGGGCCGACGAGGGAGAGCTCGACGGGGATGCCGAGGCGTTCGCCGGTCTTGATGAGGTACTTGCCGCGGCCGGGGTGACGGGCGCCGGGCTGCCAGGAGTCGGGCGCCGACCAGGAGGTGACCAGTTGCTGCTCGGGGCCAGTGAGCGGCGTGATTTCGTGGACGCGGGCCAGTTCGCGGGGCGGGAGACCGGCCAGGACGGTGATGGCCGAGCGGTCGGCGAAGCCTTTGGCCTTGGCGCGGTCTTCCTCGCTGGCCAGCGCGTCCAGATCGGCGAGCGAGTGGGTGATCATGATCGAGGCCATGCCCTTGGCGCGGTTGAGGCGGGTGAGGGCGTCGGCGTGCTCCACCAGTCCGGGAGCGCCGCGCAACGCGCGCCACAGCTCGTCCATCACGCCGAGGTAGGAGCGTCGCGGGGCGGCGCCGAGGTCGGCGAGGGCGGTGGCGGCATCGACCATGCCGAAGGCGTAGGCCCAGGTGCACAGCATCGCGGCGGTGAGGAGCTTGTCGCCGGCGGCGCGGACGCGGGAGATGTCGACGCTGATCGCGGGTGCGTCCAGGTTCAGCGGCCGGGTGGTGGCCGCGTCGAACACGCCGGCCAGGGACCCGGAGATGAGCAGGTCGAGGGTGAAGACCAGATCGCGGGTCTGAGCGCGGTAGGCGTCGCTCGAATCGGTGCGGGCTGCTCCCCGCAACTCGTCCGGCTCCTGCTCCAGGATGTGCAGGACGTCGACGATGGTGGGTTCACTGGTGAGGCGGTCGTCCAGCAGGTCGATGGCGCGGCCGAGGACGACCTCCTCGGCGTTGGTGATGCGGGCTTCGCGTACCAGCGTCGCCAGCGCCAGCAGTAGGGACAGCCGCCGGGACCGCACTTCCCATCGCAGGGTCTCGGTGTCGGCCCCGGACAGGCGGCGGCGCGCTTCGTCCAGCGGCCCGGCGTCGAGGGGGTTGATGCGGTCTGCGCCGCGTCCGACGCGGATGACCTGCCCGCCCAGGTACTCGACCAGGCGGGTGTAGTCGGGTTTGGTGTCGCCGAGGACGATGGGTGTGGTGCCGGTCGCGACCGCGCCGGTGACCAGGCGTTTGACGAGGGTGGATTTCCCGGTGCCGGGCTGCCCGAGGACGAACATCCCGGGGTTGGTGACCAGCCCTTCGCGCAGCCAGGCGAGGGGATCGAGGCAGACGACCTCGCCCCAGAGCTGGTGGCGCCCGACGGGGGTGCCGGCGGTGGGCGTGCCGGACCCGGCGGTGAAGGGATACAGGCCGCAGACCTGGCTGGTGGTGGCCTGGTATTCGGGTGCGGCTTCGACGTGCGCGGCGCGTCCGGCACCACGCCCGCGCCACCCCCAGGGCGGGGCGAGCGGTTCGGACATGGCCAGTGTTTCGGCGTTCGGCAAGCACGACCTCCTCAAGGTCAAAGGCTCTTCGGGCAGTGGATTCTTCGGGGTCAGTGGATGAGGCGGCGGGACAGCTCGGGTGGGCAGATGCCGCACGGGAGGGTGGTGGCGAAGCCGGCGGCTTGGCTGCCCCACAGGCGCCGCAGCCGGATCTTGGCCGAGTCGGCCGCGGTCTCCACGTGCGCGGCGGCGCGGCGGAGCTGGTCAGGATCGGCGGCGGTGACGGTGGCGTACAGCGAGACCAGGCAGACCCCGGCGCCCATGGCCTCCTCGGCGGCGGCCTGGCGGGCGCGGGCGGCATCCCAGCTGTCGCGGGCGGTCTCGTCGCGTCCGGTGCGGCGGCGGAACTGGGTCCGGAACGCCGCCGCGTTCACCTCCTGCTGCAGGACCCGGCTCGCGGCCGCAGCAGGCAGCGCCCGGTACTGCAGCGTGACGCGCTTGGGGAACGGGCCGGGCGCCACCAGACGGGCCAGGACGTCGGAGCGGACGTTCTGGCGCGGCGGCTCATGCCACGCCCAACTCACCGAGACACCGCCGTCGTGCTCGTAGTGCCCAGTGTGCTCGGTAGCGGCGACCGGCCCAGCGTCACACCAGTTCAGGACATCGTCTGCGGCGGGGCCGGCGAGGAGCCGGTTGACCTCGCCGCGTGCGCTGGGGTCGAACGCGGTCCGCACGGCCCCGGCGATCTCGGCGGCGGTGGCCCGCCCGAGGACGGATACACCGCAGCCGCCGAGCCGCGATGCGAGCCCGTCGAGGGTGCGGCCCAGGTCGGCGACCGCCTGGTACAGGTCTTTGGGACGGGTCGCGGACGCGCGCGGGTCGAAGGTGATCGACACGCGGGTGTCGACGTCGGCGGCAGCGGCCGGGGCGGTGCGGACCAGCTCGCCCATGATGGTGCGCGCCGGAGCGGGCGCCGCCGGGACGATGGCACGGTCCACGGCGTCGGCGAGGGTGGAGCCTGGCTCGGGCGCGGTCTCCACGGTGACCGTCACCCACCGGACGGCGGGCATGTGCCCGAGCGCGGCCAGCCACCCGCCCCAGCCCGCGACCCAGGCGTCGGCGTCGCCGCGGTCGGCCAGCCACGTCGAGGTCGGCACCACGCGCAGGGTGGCGGTCAGCAGCCCGGCACGGCGGTCCCACACGATCCCGTACCGGCCGCCGTACCCGTCCTCGGCGCTCAGCAGCGTTAACGGCGCGAGCACTCCCGGGAGCTGGAACGCCCGCGGATGGTCGGTCACGACCCCGGCGCGGTAGCGGTTGTGGCCGCGCCACACGCCCCACTGCCAGCGGCACCGCGCCAGCACCAGCCGCGCCGACGGGACACCGCCGATGCGGACCAGGCCCAGCCCGCCGCCGACCAGCACCGGCGGCAGCAGATAGACCAGCAGCTGCGGGGCGATGGCGGCGACCAGGACCAGCAGCATCGCCGCGGCGAGCGCGATGAAGGTGGAGGCGGTGTCGAGGCCGAGCAGGCCGATGCCGTGCCGGCGCCGCCACCCGCCGTAGGTGCGGACCTCATGCCCCATGGCCACTACTCCCTTCACTTGCTGCGCCGGTCGGGCCGCCGGCACCGCCGGTCGCCGCCCAGCGGACTGCGTCCTCGCCGCGCTGCCGCTCCTGCTCGGCCGTCCGGACCGTGGCCGGGCCGACCGGTTCACCTCTACCTCGCCGGGCGCAGCAAGGACATGATCATCCGGGGCGGCGAGAACATCTACCCCGTCGAGATCGAGACGGTGATCTCCGGGCATCCCGGCGTCGCGCAGGTCGCGGTCGTCGGCCGTCC
>NZ_VCKZ01000448.1 GCF_005889745.1 Actinomadura geliboluensis | reverse complement strand
GTGTCGAGACGCACGGGCTGCTGTTCCCCAGCGGGGCGCGGGGGGTGCCCGTCGGGGACGGGTGGCTGCGGCAGGCGGAGCGGATGACGTGGACGCGGTGTCCGGGACGGCTCGCGCCGCAGGGGGCCGCGGGCGGGCCCGGGTTGTTCGAGGCGACGCTCGTGACGTTGATGGAGCGTCCGTTCGGGTGGTTCGTCGTCGCCGATCCGTGCGACGAGCGGATGATCGACGAGGAGATGCGGGAGCTGCACCACGAGCTGCGCATGCTCCGGAGGGGTGAGGACGAGCACGCGCGGCTGGCGGTGGCGCGGGCCGACCAGCGGCTCGCCGAGCTGGACGCGTTCCGTGAGGCCGGGCTGTGGCAGGTCAGGGTGGTGGCGGGGGCGGCGTCGCAGGACGAGCTAGGGCAGATCGCGCCCGTGCTCGTCGGGTCGATGGAGCTCGGGCACCATCCGTACCGGCTGAGGTCGGGGCAGGGGAGCGGGTCGTTCGCCGAGATGCTCAGCCCCGGGATGCCGCCCGTGCCGGTGCGGCCGATGGCGGAGGCGGAGCAGCGGTTCCCGTTCGTCGCCACGGCGGGGGCGCTGGCGGCCTTGGCCGGGCTGCCGCGGCGGGAGGTCCCCGGGCTGCGGGTGCTGGAGGCCGGGTACTTCGACGTCACGTCGGAGACCGAGCCGCAGGGCGGGGAGCCGCAGATCGAGCTGGGCGCCATCCTGGACGGGCAGGACCGGGAGGTCGGACGGTTCGCCGTGCCCCGCTCGACCATCAACCGGCATGTTTTCGTGACGGGCGCCACGGGCGCCGGGAAGTCGCAGACCGTGCGGCATCTGCTGGAGCAGTTGACGCGGGCGGGCATTCCCTGGCTGGCGATCGAGCCGGCGAAGTCGGAGTACGCGGCGATGGCGGGGCGCATTCAGGATCTGGGCGGGCCGGTGACGGTGGTGAATCCGTCCGACCCTGATTCAGTGCCGTTGTCGGTGAATCCACTCGCGCCGGAGCCGGGGTATCCGGTGCAGGCGCATATCGACATGGTGCGGGCGCTGTTCCAGGCCGCGTTCGACGCGGAGGAGCCGTTCCCGCAGATCATGGCGCAGGCGCTTCAGCGGGTGTACGAGAACAACGGGTGGGACGTGGTGACGGGCGCGGGTGTGCCCGGGTCACTGATCGAGCCCGCGGTTCCGACGTTGGAGCAGTTGCAGAACGCGGCGCTCCAGGTCATCCAGGATGTCGGGTACGGGCGCGAGTTGATGGCCGATGTGCAGGGGTTCGTCGATGTGCGGCTGCGGTCGCTGCGCATCGGGTCCGCTGGGCGGTTCTTCGAGGGCGGGCACCCGGCCGATATCGGCGGGATGCTGCGCGACAACATCGTGCTCGCCATCGAGGACGTCGCGAACGACGAGGACAAGGCGTTCCTCATGGGGACGCTCATCATCCGCATCGTCGAGCATCTGCGGATGCGGGAGCGCAAACGCGACAGGGCGACGGGGTCGGTGCTGCGGCACGTCATCGTCATCGAGGAGGCGCATCGGCTGCTTCGCAATCGGGGGCCCGAGCGCGGCAGTTCGCACGCGGTGGAGTTGTTCGCCGGGATGCTCGCCGAGATCCGGGCCTATGGCGAGGGCATCATCGTCGCCGAGCAGATTCCGACGAAGCTGGTTCCGGACGTCATCAAGAACACGGCGTTGAAGGTCGTCCATCGGCTGCCGGCGTTCGACGACCGGCATCAGGTCGGCGCGGCGATGAACCTGGACGGCGACCAGTCGCGTGAGGTGGTGTCGCTGCGTCCGGGCGTCGCGGCGGTGTTCGCGGACGGCATGGACCGTCCGCTGCGGGTCCGGGTGCCGCTGGGCGAGGGGCGCGAGGCGGAGCTGCCCGGTCCGCCGCCGCCCGTGGACGGACGGCGCTCCGCGGCCTGCGGCTGCGAATGCCGGTCGGGGCGTGCGTGCACGCTGTTCGAGTTGCGCGAGGCCGACCTCCTCGCCGGCGGAGCCGACTGGGCGTGGCTGCGGCTGTGGGCCGACACGCTCGTGCTGGCGCATGTGGTGAACCGGCCGCTGCCCGCCGTCCCGGCGGAGCTCGGGCGGTCGTGGTCGCGGCTGGCACCGAGGCTTCGGGAGTGCGCGCTGGCGACCGTCCTCGAACGGGCCGTGACGCGGCGGTCGCGGTCGCTGCGGGCCGGCTACCCGCCGGCGGACCTCACCGCCGCCGCCGCGGACGTCGCCGGGCGGCTCCTCGGCGGTGCCGCGCCCGGTGGGGCGCCCGGCCCGCAGTGGATGATCCCGCAGGTCAAGTGGCTGCACGAGCTGGACCGCCTGTTCCCCTACGGCGGCGGCGCCCCCGACAAGCACGCCCTCGCGCCGCCGCTGGACTACCCGCTCGCCGGGCTCAAGCAGCCGCCGGACGCCAGGCTCGGCCACCGGCTGCGCGCCTTGCGCCGCCACCCGCTGTCGATGGAGCTGGCCCGCAACCGGCCGATCGCGCTCACGGCCCTGTACGGCGACGACGACCAGGCGGGCTTCTACCAGGACCTCTCCGTCGTCGCGATCGGCTTCGACGAGGACGAGCAGATCGACCACGTCGCCCGGACGATGGGCGTCACCGAGTGGCTCGAACCCGTGCTGAGCTGGTTCGAGCGTTTCGTGCACCCCTTCGAGGACCCCTCCGCCGGGCTCTCGTTCCTCGCCCCGGCCCGGGACGCGGAGGAGGCGCCCGAGTCGTGACCAAGTGTGGCCACCCGGCCACAACTGGGCGCTTTCTCACGTGTCAACGGCATGATCCGGATAATTTCGTCCGCATGACCGTGGAGCAGGCGACCCCCGGCGCCGCGCCGCCGTTCTACCACGCGCAGCCCGGCGCGGAGACGTCCCGGCAGCCGATGCAGAACACCACCCGGTACCTGTGCGCAGCCGTCTACCTGGACCGGCGGATCGGGGACCGCGTCATCGCCGAGTTCCTGGACGACGAGAACCGCGCCGTCGTCCCGTCCTACGGGTTCGACGTGGAGCCGGTGGTGCTGCACGCGCTCCGGGCGCGCCGCTACCGGCTCGTCCGCGACCTGGTCCTCTGCGGGATCTGGCTGGCCGCGCTCGTCTTCCTGCAACTCGTCGCGGTCGGGTACTTCTTCGTCCTGCTGGTGCTGGTCAGCCTGGCGGCGGTCCCGTGGCGGCGGCTCCCCTGGGGGTGGCGGCTGGCCGGTGCGTGGCTCGGTTCCGGGGTCGTCATGTGGGCGGTGTTCGGCGTCCTGTTCGTCCTCGCGGGCGAGCGGTGGGCCGAGGACTCCGGGTTCAGCTCCTACGAGCGGGAGCAGACCAAGGGGCCGCTTGAGCTCCTCCAGACGGACCTGCTCGTGCCGAGCCTGATCATCCTCACCCTCGTGCTGGCTCTGACGATCATCGGGCATCTCGCGGCCGTCTACGGGGTGCTGGCGCGCGACCTCGCGCCCGGCTCCACCGCCGCGCCGCCGCGCACGTTCAGCGAGCGCGCGACCCGGGTGCTCGCCCGCGTCCGGTCCGCGCAGCGCGGCAACGTGACGCTGCATTCGGGGACGAACCCGTTCATCGGCGCCGGCGACCTCACCTCGCCCTGGGCGCGGGCCTGGTCGATCGTCCTCGAACTGGACCGGCCCGCGACCGGCCCCGTCGACCTCACGAAGGGCGCCAAGGGCGAGGACGGCGCTCCGCCGCGCGTCGATCCGATGACCATGCACCTGCGGGTCCGGGAGCGGCTGCACGCCATGCGGGACGAGCGGCCGCCCGGCCGCGCGGGAGACGCCGAGCCGCTGCCGCCGAACGAGCGGATCACCGCGCTGCTCACCGGCATGCACATCGCCGGACGCGGGGAGAGCGTGCGGCGGACCCGTCCCGCCGACCCGACGAACGCGATCACGCTGCCGCCGCATCCGCTGATCGACCCGGCGAACGGCTGCCCGTTCTCGATGGCGACGCCGGAGGCCGCCGAGGCGCTCATCCGGCATCCGCAGTCGCACATCCGCTGCTTCCAGCGCGTCACCGTCGGCGCCCACGGGCAGGCGGTGCTCGGCCGGGACGGGCGGATCGTCGCCCCCGCCGAGGAGCAGGACATCTCCCTCACGGCCTTCGTGTACCTGGCGGTCGAGGGCCGGATGCTGTACGGGCACTTCGCGGCGACCGTGCTGCCGCCCGTCCGGCGCGAGTTCCGCGTCGTCGACCTGCTGCCCGCCTGGGGCACCGGGGGCCAGGTGCTGCGCGCCTTCGCCCGCGCGCGGCGCGGCATGCTGCGCGCGATGGTGCTGCCCGGCGTCCGGACGGTCGCGGCCTGCTGGGCGATGGCGCGCAGCCTGGTCGTGGCGACGCTCGCGCAGACGTCGGCGCAGCGGCTGGTGCACGACTACGGCGCGCGGGTCAGCGTCCGGGAGGTGTGCGCCGCCGACACGTTCGACACCTACGTCCAGGAGATGGACGCCGACAAGTACACCCGGCTGATCGAGTGGCGCGTCAACGAGGCGCTGCTCGACTACCTGGGCGACGAGTGCGGCCTCGACGTGTCGGCCTACCGGGTGCAGGCCGGCGTCATCATGAACGAGGGCGTCATCATGACCGGCGGCACCGTCAACGGGCAGGTCGCCGCGGGCGGCCGCGTCGACCAGCGGCAGGGCGGCGGCGCCCGCCGCGGCAACCCCTGACCTTCCAGTGGAGGCGGCATGAGCGAGCACGGCGACCGGGGCATCAGGATCGGCGGCAACGCCAACGTGTCCGGGCAGGTCGCGTCGGGCGACAACGTCGCGCAGTACCAGCAGGCCGCACCGGCCGGGCGGGCGGCGGACGTCGCGGCCGCGCTCGACCGGCTCGAACGGCTGCTGGCGGCGCACGAGGCCGAACTCGCCGAGCCGGGACGGGCCCGCCGCGACCTCGCCGACGTCCGCGAGGAGGCCGGCTCCGGCGACCCCGACCCCGAGCGCATGGAGGGCGCTCTCGCCCGCCTCGGCCGCCGCGTCGCCGGGGTGGCGGTGCTCGCGGAGGCCGTCGGCGCGCTCGGCGCGGCCTTGGGCGTGGGTGGCTGACGCCCCTGAGCTGGGCTAGATGTCGCTCTCGGTGCGGGCGGGCAGCCCGGCCTGCTCGGCGATCGGCGTCCAGTAGCCGATGAACTCGCTCTTGGCGCTGCTCGCCCGCTGGTTGACGTCCGCGACCTCACCGTCGGACGGGCAGCCGGGCGCGACGTCGAGGTAGCGCTGGTTCGACTCGGTCGACGCCTCCAGCGCGCGGATCAGCGCGTCCTTCATCTGGGTGCCGTTCTGCATCGCGCCGACCTCCAGCTCGCGGGCCTTCTCCAGCTGGCCGCGCCGCTCTTCGAGGATGCGCTGCAGGCCGCTCGTCGTGCAGCCCTCCTCGACGACCGTGCCGAGCGAGGAGCGGGTCGCGCCCATCGCCTCGAGCAGCTCGTTCACGGCGCCGGCCTGCGCGTCGAGGTCGCCGGTGTCGCCCGTCTCGGACACGACGCCCTGCGTCGGCGGTGACGACTCCTGCGGTGCGGACTCCTGCACCGCGGCCGGCGGACGCTCCGGGCCGCTCGACCCGCTCGGCCAGAACACGATGGCGAGCGCCACGCCGAGGAGGACGACGGCTCCGGCCGCGCCCAGGAGGTACGGGAGCCTGCTCCGGCCCGGCGGCGGAGGCGGCTGCCAGATCGGCGGCTCCGCCCACGGCTCGGGGGACAGCTGGGTCGAGTGCTCGTCCGACGGCGGCATCGGGGTCGTGAAGTCGCCCGCGGGCTCCCACGGGGTGGGGCTCTGCCCGGCCCACGGCGGCGGCACCGGGTCGCGGGGGACGGGCACCTCGCCGAACGGGTCGCCGCCGGACGGCTGCCCGAACCCGCCGGACGGCTGCCCGAACCCGCCGGGGGGCTGGCCGAACCCGCCGGGCGGCTGACCGAAGGGGTCGCGGGCCGTGGCGTCGCCGACCGTCGCGTCGTCGTCCGGCGGCAGGGGCGCGTTGCAGCGCATGCACGTCGGGGACGACGACGTGGTGTCGGTCCCGCAGTTCGGACACCGCATGACGGCTCCCTGCCCCCGTGAAAACGATCGGTCACAAGATAACGCGGGACCACCGGGCCGGGGCGGTTCGTCCCCGTTCGAGACCCGGCCGTAACCGGCCGTCACCGATCGTTACACGCGCCTCCAGCTGCGCTGCGGCTGGCCCGTCTTCTTCGCCACCGGGTTCCACAGGACGACGAACTTCTTCTTCGCCGAGGTCGCGCGCCGCTCCTGCGCCGCCCGGCCGGGCACCTGCGCCGCGCTCGGCTTCGGCTTGCCGCGGCACTTGCTCTGGTTCGCCTGCGCCCACCTCAGCAGGACCAGGTCGACCTGGAGGGAGGCGTCCAGCGCCTCCGACAGCGAGCCGCGCAGCCGCTCCCCGTTCGCCAGCTTGTCGACCTGGAGGGCCTTGGTGCGGCCGAGTTGGTCCTGGCGGCGCTGCGCGACCTGCTGGAACCCCTGGATCGCCTGCGGCAGCGTCTTGCACTTGCCGGCCCGGCCGAGCGCCCCGGCGAGGACCCGGCGGGTGGCGACGCTGTCGTCCAGGATCCCGTTCAGCACCGCGGCCTGCTGCTTCGTCTCGGGCGGGATCGTGTTCTTCTGCGCGACCTGCTGGCTGGACGGCGTCGCGGTCGGCGACGTGCTGGCGGACGAGTCGTCACCGGACGGCCACACGACGAACACCACGGCCCCGGCCGCGACCGTGACGAGCGCGGCGACGGCGGCGATGAGCGGCTTGCTCGTCCCGCCGCCCTTCGAGCCGCCCGGGTGCTGGGGCGGGTAGCCGCCGTACTCGGGACCGCCGGGCCCCATCCCGCCCATGGGGGCCATCCCGCCCATGGGCGCCATGCCGGGCTGCCCCATACCGGGTTGGCCCATGCCGGGCTGCCCCATCGTGCCCATCTGGCCCATCGGCGGGGCTCCCATGGGAGCGCCGGGGTCCATCCGGGTCTGGTCGAAGTCCCCGCCTCCGAACCCGCCCTGGAAGCCGGGGTTCATGGGCGCGGGCTGCATCGGACCGGGGGCGAGCTGCGTGGCATCCGGGTCCGGGAGGGCGGGCGGCTGCGCGGCGCCGGCCTGCCCGCCCCATACCTGGGTGG
>NZ_VCKZ01000447.1 GCF_005889745.1 Actinomadura geliboluensis | reverse complement strand
GGCTACGACCTCCTCCTCGCCGGCCACACCCACGGCGGCCAGGTCTGCGTCCCCTTCTACGGCGCCCTCGCCACCAACTGCGGCCTCGACCGCCCCCGCGTGAAGGGCCTGCACCGGCACCAGGGCTCCTGGCTGCACGTCTCCGCGGGCCTGGGCACGTCCCCGAAGGCCCCCATGCGCTTCTGCTGCCCCCCAGAGGCGTCCTTGCTGACCCTCGTCCCCCGGACGTGAACTGGAAGACCGCCACCGCCCTCTCCACCCTCTACGACTACGCCGTCCAGAACCGCGCACTCTCCCGCCTCGGTGCACGCATCCTCTGGAACTACGACATAGCCAACCTCCACAGGGCCATATCCACCCAAGACCCAACAGCCCTGACCCTGGACATCCCCTGCGGCGGCGGCATGGCCGCCCGCGGCCCCCGCCACGTAGCCGCCGACCTCTCCGCCACCATGCTCCACCGAGCCCGCCGCAAGACAAACACCCTCGTCCAGACCAACATCTACGCCCTCCCCTTCCACCCCGCCACCTTCGACGCCTGCGTCACCTACAACGGCCTCCACTGCCTGGACGACCCAGCCGCAGCCATAGCCGAACTGACCCGCGTCCTACGCCCAGGCGGCACCCTGAGCGGCACCACCTTGGTCCGAGGCACCAACCGCGACCCCCTGATCAGCACCTTCCAACGCCTAGGCATCTTCGGCACCCCGGGCACCACCGAAGACCTCCACACCTGGCTGACGAACGCCGGCCTCAGAGACATAGAGCTCACCCCCACCGGCGCAGTGACCGCCTTCACAGCCCGTAAATAGGGACGCAGCACCCCCAGACATCCGCTAAGGTGGACTAGGCGCCGGGAGAACGTACGACTCCCGGGCAGCCACCAACCGGGGTGTAGCGCAGCTTGGCAGCGCGCTTCGTTCGGGACGAAGAGGTCGTGGGTTCAAATCCCGCCACCCCGACAGAAACCGCCAGATCAGAGGCCGGATCTCCACACAGGAGACCGGCCTCAAGATCTTTTGTCCGTCATTTGTCCGCGAACTCCGCCACCACCCACGGACACCGTCCGCCCCAGACCAGCGCCGAGAGACAACCGCCTCGTCCTTCCACCGTTCAAAACCTGAGTCTCTGCCCACCCGCTCGCGACGCTGCCAGCGAGCCACCCGACACGATCCGGACGATGCACCCAGCCAGGGTCACTCAACCATGGCTCGGACGAGCGCTCGGCGGGCATAACTCTCCTGAGCTCGTTCCTCTGATCCGGGGGGCCGCCATGAGCCCGAGCCTCGGAATGCTCGTCCTGTCTGCCCGTGTCGCCCGCGGCTGGACACAGCGCGACCTCGCCGACCCCCTCCACTGCTCACACTCCACCATCTCCCGCCTGGAGACCGGCGCCCAGGCCCTGGACGACTTATCCACCCTTCGCCGCCTCGCCGAAGTTTTGGAGATCACCCCGGCCGCACTGGGCATCACCTCTACGGTGACGATCCACCCACCCGCGGAGGACGATGTGCGGCGCCGCCAGCTGTTGACCTGCCTCGCGGTCACCGCTGCCGCCGCCAGCGCACCAGCCCGTGCCGCCGTCGCAGCAGCGGCCGGACACGTCGCGGCCTCTTGGTGATGTCAGCCGCGTACACCGCCCCCCACGCCGGCGACCGCTCAGGCAAGCGACAGCCGACAGAACGAGCAGCAGCGACCGCAGCGCAACTCGGCAGAGCGGACGGTCCCGGCGAGCTGCCGGACCAGGGCCATACGGTCGAGAATGCCAAGCTTGTCGCCGTAGCGGAAGAGGTACTCGTCGAGCCGCAGAGTGTGGGGGTCGCAGTCGAGCACAAGGGCGGGGCCGGCGGAGTGACCGGATGGGTCGTACTGCTTCAGCTGGACCACGCCCGGATGACGGAACCGCTGCAGAACGTCGGCCCCACGCCGGGCGGCGCTCTCCACCGACCGCCGTATAGAGGTGTCGGCGCCGCGCTCGCTCAGATAGATCCGGAGCCGCGCCGGCTCGTGCAGTTCACTGTGCCGGGCCAGGTGGTCGGCCCAGGTCGGGCCCGTGTCGAACGCGTTGCGCTCCAGCAGGTACGGGCCCACCTTGAACTCCGCCTCGCTGCGGCGAATGCCGACCCGGTCCAGCGCGGCCTTGATCGCCCGGGAGCGGGGACCGGTGATCCGCCGTCGCTCGTCATTCGGGGGACGGCGGAGCATCTACAGGAGTTCATCGATGGTCTGCACACTGTGCTGCTCACCCACCGGCAGCCGGACCCGCAGCGAGAGTCGGTGAAGCACGCCCCAGCACCGACCCACACGCGTTCGCCCTTCTGGGCCAGCAGCCCGGCGAGCTCTTTGGCCTTCTGGTTGGCCAGATGCAGCGGGTTGCCATGCGGGACGCGGCGTCCGGTCGGCGTCGTCTGCACCCAGGTGCCGTTCTTGGTGGCTAGGCGCGGCCATGCCAGTTCTTCAGTTCGATCATGTGGACGCCACCGGGGGTAACGACCAGCAGGTCCACCTCCCGGATGTGGCCGGTGTTGGCGGTGAACGTGAAGTTCGACCGTGCGCGCCACGGATCAGCGTCTGGCAGCTGCTCCCGAATCGCCTCCAGGCCGCGCCGCTCATGCTCGAACTGGGACTCCGTGACCGTCGTCCATCGATCTTCGAGCATCCAACCTGGCACTCGGCTTCGTTCCCTACTGCCTTGGACGCCGTCGCGCCTGCCTCCTGACTCGCCGTGCTTGGCTTTGCTTGTCGCCCGATGACTTCGGAATCGTGGCCGGCGTTACCCCAAGAACCTCGGAAGCGAGCATCAACCAGGCCTTCGCATTGGCGCCGTCGAGGTCATCAGTCCACATGAGTGAGCCGTTCGATCCGCCACCTTGGTCGTGCGGAAGGATGCCGTTGTCGGCGTACCAGGCTTTCTTGAGTTCCCACTTCCGGGCATAGTCGGGTAGGTCGAGCATGCCCGCATGCTCCCAGTACACCGTTCGCCCATCGGCAGCCGCGATCGTGAAATCAGGGAGGACGACGCGTCCGTCGGAACCGGTCAGAGGCTCTTCGTATCGCCAATGACCTGGAACAAGTCGGTCGAGAAGACCGGCGATGATGACCTCGTTCTTCGACGCCATCGGGATACCGCTTGCTGAAACATGCATCAGCTTCCGGTCGAAGCGGCGACCCTCGCCCCGGATCTCGAGCTCTACCGGGTGTGGAACCTCGAACAGGTCGGTAAGCCGCCGAGCGGTCTCCGAGCGCCAGGGCTGCGCGAGCTCCCGCAGGTCGGAGAGTGTGCCCTCATGCAGGATGACGACCTTGTCCTTCTGCCTGGTGAGGGCGGTGTACATGAGCTCGCGAGAGACGTTGGCCCGAGCAGGGAGGAAGAGGAACGTCGTGTCGAACTCTGATCCTTGCGCCTTATGGACGGTGACCGCCCATGCGAGTTCGAGTAGCGCGTCATCAGAATCCGTCGGCCAGTACGAGTACTGGAATCCGGGTTGTGAGGAAAACTCGACGTTGAGGCGAAGCTTATTCTTCGGCGCCTTCTTTGCTGGCGTCACATATCCGATGGCGACGCCGATTTCTCCGTTCGCAACGTAGTTCATTCCGCCGTGCTTGGGCCACGCAGACAGCTTCTTATTGGTGGTCTGCATGACCTTGTCACCGCGAACGATCAGCTCGGGTCCGATAGGCCTCGGGATGTTGCCATTCGGGGTGTTCTTCTGTGCCCACGAGGTGTCGCCGCCCCGATACGTGCGTTTGATGTGGCGGTTCAGCTCTACCGTGCCGAACGCTCGTGATCGGGTCGGGGATAGGATCTGCCATCTTTCGGCGTCCTTACCCGCGCCGACCTGCCAGTTCAGGTAGGGGCCGTTGATCACGCCGCCGTAGGTGAGCGCGAAGGCTCGTATCGGGTCGGGGTCGCCGTCGAGATTGAGATTATGTTCAAGCTCGTCAGTCAGCACCTCAACAGCAGTCCGGTCGCTCCAGGGCACGTATCGCACGGTGGGCAGATCGGGGTTGGCGGCCAGCTCTGCCCAAATGGCTTCGTCGGCCGCCCCTCGGGTGTTGTCGCCGAACCAGGCCGCCAGCTCGAGGTCGTGCCGTTCACCATGGCTACCATCAGCGAGTTGCCGCCGAGGCACCTGTAGTTCGACGTAGCCGGGTGCAACCCGAACCCAGCTGCTGAACTTGTCAGGCCGGAGCTTGTTGACGAGGTCGACGAAGGGACGGCCAGCGCCGATTGGTGGTAGCTGGCGCGGGTCGCCGACAAGGATGAGTCGCTTGACCCCAGCAAGGGAATCAAGGGTAGCGGCGAGCATCTCTTCGGTAAGCATCGATGCTTCGTCGATGACGACCAGCGCATAGTTGTGCCGTGGCTGCTGGTCTCCCCACACGAGATAACGGCCCGTCTCCCCCTCGTACCTCTTGGTGCTGCTCAGATAAGACGCAAGCGTCCTGGCGGGCAACTTGACCTTGGTTTCCAGTTGGACCTTCGCCTTACCCGTCGGCGCAAGGAGGAGGACGTTGCCGACGGCAACTTCGGGATACTCAACCAAGGCACGTAGCAGCGTGGTCTTACCCGTTCCTGCCGGCCCAATGAGCACCGAAAGCGGCGCCTCATGGAGCGCAGACAGACCGGCAGCCTTCTCGGTGCGGGCGCGGTCCTCCAATTCGTCGATGTCTCCCGTGACGTCCTGGTTCTGGTCCAGCGCATTGTCCAGCGCTGTCCTGGCGTCCGTGACCGGCCCGTAGGGGACCCGGCTCTCCTGAGCCTCGACCCAGTCCCGAATGACGGAAGAGGTTTCTTCGAAGCGTGTGAGTTTGTACGCAGGTTGGCCATGAGCGAGCGAGAGAGTTGTCAGTGGTGACCACTCGCTCCACTCGTTGAGTCCATCATGGTCCAGATCGAGGCCTGCCAAGATCGTCGTGGTCAGGGCAGGCGGCTGGGCAAGTGCAACATCGTTTGCCAGCGTGATGGTTTCGTGTTCTGGTACGACCGTGTCACCCTGCCGTCCTTGCCGTTCGAGCACATCGGTCAGCAGTGCTTCGATCCGGCGCCGGTCGAGATGGCCCTCCAGTTCGAGCTTATCGGGAATCGGAGGTTTCCAGGTGACGTGTGTCGACGGAAACAACGCACGGTCGACGGTCGTGAACGGAACGTGCTCTACCATGCCGTAGGTGCAGGTTGAAGCAAGGTACGGGTTCTCCAGCAGGTCCTCGGCCACCATTTCGACCTCGGTATCACCTTCGAGCAGCATCTGCACCTGGGCCGGGGAGATGTCGAAGCCGGAGAGCAACCGCAGGACAGCCTGACGCTCGGACGGCACCTTCTTCCAGATCCTGGCTTGGAGGGCACCGATGTGCGGTTTTATGGTGCTCGGCGCGCCAGACGGGTCGGTGAAGACCGTCTGCAGGAGGTCCCACGGGTCAGTTTCGTCTCCAGCCTCTCCGATCACTGCTCGCGCTGCCACGTACGGCTGCTGGACGCCGATTACCTTGAGCACGCCCGGTAGGCCTGGAACGGGACCACGCAGCTGCCAGAGTCGCTCGATCTGACTCTGCAGCCACTCACGGCCAGCGTCAGGTACCTCGATGCCCAGTCCCCGCATGCCTTCGGCAGCTGATTGGAGAGAGGCCAGCGCCTCAAGGGCGGCATCGTCGGAGAGATGCTCGGTCACGTACGAGAACTCGACCGTGCGACCCTCAGGAGCCCATGCGAGCGCCGGGTCGACGTCGGTTCCCTCGTCCATCAGAGGAATGAGCTGCTGGTAGGGCAGCAAGATCCCGTCGGTCATGTCGACACGTAGCGAGTGCTCGACAATCGTCTCCCACATGGAGGACCTGAACGGCGCGTCTTCCGATTGATCCCACATTGCAGGCGGAGTGACGCGCGTGACCCGTGCGGCACCGACCAGTAGTCGGTCGGTGCGCTGTTCTTGAAGCGGCGAGTGCTTCAGGTAGGCGAAGACCAACGAATCGCCCGTGGCGACGGGCTCGAAGAATGCCTCCATGATGGCACGTTGGTTTTCTCCGTCCATCACCCAAGGCGGGGTATAGCGCAGTGTGGCATCAGCAACCTCTTCCGCGGTCAGGTTGAAGGAGGGGACTCGGTCATGCCCGATCTCCTGCGCGAAGGATTCGCGGTTCATCCAGCGGAACGGAACTGCCTCGAACGCGTACCCAGGAAGAGTGACGGGGGTGTCGTACAGCTTGCCCTTTAGCGCACTGTTATGCCGGTACGGGTGCTGTTTGACGACGGAGTATCCCAACGGTGACATAAATGTCGCGCGCTCGCTAAGGCACGGTAGCCGGTCCTGATCGAGGCTATCGATCCCAGCGCTCGAGTGGGTGACCTCGAACGCGTCATCCCGTCGCCTGCCGATCGCGGCGAGCAACGTGCACGACGAGTTACTCAAGGGGTCGTCACAGATGAACTGATCCCACGGACGGTCTCGCCAGGGGACCCTCATCGACAGGTGCTGAATTACGGCCACACAACAGGTCTATCATCTAGCGCCGGAACAGTCTTCCGATCAGCCCCATGGTTCGTCATCATGCTCGGTCGCCACTCTGAGTCGCTCACGCGCGTCCCAGATGACGCCCCGACGCGAACGGGGTCATAACGCGGCGGTGTCCGCGGCTGCGTGCAGAGTCCCTCGATCGATGAGCGCATACATGAACGCAATTGATCAGACGATTGACGCCGATTTGGGAGTGCGGTGCTGGCGGCAGCGTGACTGATGGCTCCCTGGACTTCGCTCTCAGAAGGGATCCGTTCGCCCTCACCTCACCGGAGGCAAACACAGTGCGGGAGCGTCACCTGCCCCCCGGCAGCGTACCTGGACGCCGCTTCCACCAGCGTCGCCACAGCCACGATCGGTCGAAGGCGACGGGTGGACGAGCTAGCCGACTCCGTCCTGCTGTGCAGACGCATCCTCCTCACCCTGGGGGCAGGTCGAGCTGAGTGGAGTGCACTGTGCTTCACACCTATCGATGGACGATGCTGTTCACAAAATCACCCCGTCAAAGTATGGTTTTTCCCGCGATGCCTCGTAAGTTTCATCATGGCAGCCACCGCGACGGCGGACCGGGGGCATCTGCAGCCGGGCTGTCGGCGAGGG
>NZ_VCKZ01000446.1 GCF_005889745.1 Actinomadura geliboluensis | reverse complement strand
AGATGGGTATAAGAGACAGCTGGTACACCACCGCGGACGGCGACGTCCGCCTGCTCGGTACCCGATGCTCGTCGTGCGGCACGCCGTACTTCCCGCGCAACGAGCTGGCGTGCCGCAACCCCGGCTGCACGGGACCGAAGGACGGCTCGGAGCTGGAGCCGTACGCCCTGTCCCCGCGCGGCCGCGTGTGGTCGTACGCCGACGCGCGCTACAAGCCGCCGCCGCCGTACGTCTCCCCCGACCCGTTCGTCCCCTACACGGTCGCCGCCGTCGAGCTCGACGCCGAGCGCATGGTCGTCCTGGGACAGGTCGTCCCCGGCGTCACCGTGGACGACCTGGAGGTCGGCATGGAGGTCGAGCTGACCGAGGGCACCCTCTACGAGGACGACGAAGCCGAGTACACCGTCTGGATGTGGAGGCCCGTCAAGTGAGTCGCGACATCGCCGTCCTGGGCGCGGGGATGCACCCGTGGGGCAAGTGGGGCCGCAACTTCGTCGAGTACGGGCTCGCGGCGGCGCGGGAGGCGCTCGCCGACGCCGGGCTGTCGTGGACGGACGTCCAGTACGTGTCCGGCGCCGACACCATCCGCAACGGGTATCCGGGGTTCATCGCGGGCGCCACGTTCGCGCAGGCGCTCGGCTGGTCGGGCGCGCGGGTGTCGAGCTGCTACGCGGCGTGCGCCTCCGGGGCGCAGGCCATCAACACGGCGCGCGCGCAGATCCTCGCGGGCCTGTGCGACGTCGCGCTGGTCGTGGGCGCCGACGCCGCCCCGAAGGGCTTCTTCAAGCCCGTCGGCGGCGACCGCCCCGACGACCCCGACTGGCTGCGGTTCCGCCTGCTGGGCGCGACCAACCCCATCTACTTCGCCCTGTACGCGCGCCGCCGGATGGCCATGTACGGCGCCACCCTCGACGACTTCGCCGCCGTGAAGGTGAAGAACGCGCGGCACGGCCTCGGCAACCCGAACGCCCGGTACCGCAAGGAGGTGACCGTCGAGGACGTCCGCGAGTCCGCCGTGGTCGCCGACCCGCTGCGGCTGCTGGACATCTGCGCCACCAGCGACGGCGGCGCCGCACTCGTCCTCACCTCGATGGAGTTCGCGCGGCGGCACGGCGTGGCCGACCCGGTGCGCATCCCGGCGGTCTCGACGGTGACGCCGACGTTCCCGAAGACCGTGCTGGACCTTCCCGACTTCGCGACGGACTCGGCGATGACCGCCGCCGTCCCGGAGCGCCCGTTCCGCTCCGCGATCGCGCACGCCGCCTACGAGGAGGCGGGCCTCGGCCCCGGGGACCTGTCGCTCGCCGAGGTGTACGACCTGTCCACCGCCCTCGAACTCGACTGGTACGAGGACATCGGCCTGTGCGAGCAGGGCGGCGCCGAGGAGCTGCTGCGCTCGGGCGCGACGGCGCTCGGCGGCCGGATCCCGGTGAACCCCAGCGGCGGCCTCGCCTCGTTCGGCGAGGCGATCCCGGCGCAGGCGATCGCGCAGGTGTGCGAGCTGACCTGGCAGCTGCGCGGTCAGGCGGAGGGCCGCCAGGTCGAGGACGCGCGGGCCGGCATCGCGGTGAACCAGGGCCTGTTCGGCCACGGCTCCGCGGTCATCGCCGTCCGCTGACCGGACGGCCCCGCCGAGACGACCGGAACGGCGACGGCTTCACGCGACCGTGAAGCCGTCGCAGGCCATGAAGTACGCGTCGCCGTTCGGGTGGACGTGCAACCAGATGACGGTCCAGACGCCCTTCATCAGCGGGTAGGTGCCGTTCCCGGCGCCCTTCCACTTGAAGTCCGCCGGGTACTGGAGCTTCACGTCCTGGTTCTCCTTCGGTACCAGGTGCGGCTTGCTCACCACCACGCCGGTCACGCCGTTGCCCTGCTGCTCCGCGGGCGGGCGGATCTGCGCGGCCACGTAGTAGCCGGACGGCTGCGCGTACTTGAACCGCATGCTCAGCTCGATGGACGACGCGGTGACCGGCTGGCGCGGCGCCGACCTCTGCAGGTCCCTGGCCAGGGCTTGGTCCTCCGGACGGACCGCCGGGAGGCAGGTGAAGTCCTTCTGGGAGAAGCGGGTGTTCTGGAAGTCGCCGGTGGGCTCCTTGACGAAGATCTCGTCCGGCGGGCGGCCGTCGGCGGACGGAGTGCGTCCGGCCGCCGCCGGGCTCGTGCCGGTCGTGGCCGGGTCTCCGCCTGTCTTCTGCCCGCCGTTCGCGCCCGGGCCGGCCTGGGCCGCGTTCGGCCCCTTCCCGCCGGTCTCGCCGTCGTCGCCGTTCAGGACGAAGCGGGCCGCGAAGGCGCCGCCCAGGACGACGGCGACCACCGCCGCCCCGGCGGCGATGACGGCGGCGCGCGACCGCGCGGGCCCCGCGCCGCCGGGCACGGTCCGCGTGCGGTCCGGCGGGACGAGGCCGGACGCGGCGGCGTCGGCGATGCTGAGCGGCGGCGCCTGGACCGTCCCGACGATCGCCCGGTAGGCGGGGTCGGCGGCGAGGGGCTCGATGGGCCCGATCTCGTGGAGGAGCTGCTCCAGGCCGACGCGCTGCTCCGGCTCCTTGGCGGCGCAGCGGCGGAGCAGGTCGGCCAGCCGGGGCTCGACGCCGTCCACGTCGATGTCGCCGCTGAGCGTGCGGTGCAGGACGGCCTCGATGCGGCCGCCGCCGAACGGCGGGCGTCCCGTGGCGGCGTAGGCGATGGTGCCGGCGAGCGAGAACACGTCCGACGCGGGGAGGGGGTGCTGCTCGCGGACGACCTCCGGCGCGACGTAGCCGGGGGTGCCGTTCCACGCGCCGGTCTGGGTGATCTGCGTCTGGCCCTCGCCGCGCGCGATGCCGAAGTCGATCAGGCGCGGGCCGTCGGGGGCGAGGATCACGTTGCCGGGTTTGAGGTCGCGGTGCTGGACGCCCTGCCGGTGGATCTCCAGCAGGCCCTGCGCGAGCGCGGCGAGCAGCCGCAGGCAGGTGGCCGCGGGGACGGGCCCGTGCCGGCCGGCGGCCTGCCGGAGCGTCGGGCCGGGGACGTACTCGGTGGCCAGCCAGTACGGCGGCGCGTCCAGCCCGGCGCCGACCATCGCGGCGGCCGACCGGGACCGCACCCGCTCGACGGTCGCGACCTCGCGGCGGAAGCGCGCGAGCGCCTCCGGGCCCTCGAAGTCCTCCCGGATGACCTTGACCGCGATGTGCCGCCCGCCGCCGGTCAGCCCCAGGTAGACCTGGCCCATGCCGCCGGCGCCGAGCCGGCCCAGCAGCGGGTAGCCGCCGATCTGCGCGGGATCCTCCGGACGCAGCGGTTCCACGGTTCACCGGCCCCTCGTCGTCGCCTCTGCGAAGAAATGATCATATGGGCGGCGGGGCGGCTCCGGGGCGCGGTCGGCGCGCCTCGCGCGCCACGTGCAGGGCCCAGGCGATCAGCGGGGCCTGGAGCGGGAGGCGGCCGTAGGCGGCGGCGCGCAGCGGCAGCGGGCGGCGGCGCCAGTCGCGCGGCATCTTGACGGCGATGTGACGGAAGTCACCCCTCTGGGACCGTGTGACCTGGGGCGTAGCGGTCACGTGTCTGATGTCACCGTTCAGGTGGATTCGCGAAGTTCATCGCGGGGCTAGATTTGAACTGACTGGTCA
This sequence comes from Actinomadura geliboluensis, assembly GCF_005889745.1. Lineage (GTDB taxonomy): Bacteria > Actinomycetota > Actinomycetes > Streptosporangiales > Streptosporangiaceae > Spirillospora > Spirillospora geliboluensis. The sequence goes on along the minus strand of NZ_VCKZ01000446.1, from coordinate 3,447 downwards.
GTACAAATCCGGGAGGCTCCGCGATGACGTCCGCGCACCAGACTCCGGGGACGGCTGCCGCGGCCGGGGGGACCGCCGCGACCGTCCCCGGACCCCGGCCGCGCGGCTCCGGGACTGGCGGGGGCCGTCCCGGAGCCGCCGGACTCCCCGTGCTGGCCCGGCGGCTCGGCGTGCGCGGCCCCCGGGGATGGGCGTTCCGCGGCGCGGACCTCGACGCCCCGGCCGGCGCGCTGGTCGCCGTGAGCGGCATCGCCGGGACGGGCCGCACCGCGCTGCTCCTCACCCTCGGCGGCCGCATGAGGCCCACCGAGGGCACGGTCCGGGTGGGCGGCCGCACCGGCCTCTCCGACATCCAGCGCGTCGCGGCGCTCGGCATCGTCCCCGGCGTCACCGAACTCGACCCGGCGCTGACCGTCCGCGAGCACCTGAACGAGGCCCTCGCCCTGCGCGAGGGCGTCTTCGGCGGGTTCCGGGGACGGGACGCCCGCAGGCGCCGCGCCCTGGACCGGGCCGGTCTCGACCTCGATCCCCGGACGCTCGCCGCCGACCTCGCGCCCGACGAGGAGCAGCTCCTCGGCGCCGCCCTCGGCCTGGTGGGCGACCCCGGCCTGCTCCTGCTCGACGACGTCGGCGAGGGGCTGGACGCCGAGGGGCAGCGCGCACTGTGGCTGCGGCTCGCCGCCATCGCGTCCGGCGGTGTCACCGTCGTCGCCGCGTGCCATGACGCCGCGCCCGCCGAGGGCGTGGCCACCCACGAACTCTCGCTCTGACCAGCTAGCCAGGAGATCCCCCCATGAGACTTCCCGCGCTGACGCCGGGCGCCCTCGAACTGCGGCGCTTCCAGCGCAACCGGCTGACCCGCGTCGCGCTCGCCGGTCTCGTCCTCCTCCCGCTGCTCTACGCCGGGCTGTACCTGTGGTCGTTCTGGGACCCCTACGCCCGGCTCCGGCATGTGCCGGTGGCGCTGGTCGTCCAGGACCGGCCGGCCAAGGCGGACGGCAAGACCGTCCACGCGGGGGCCGACCTCGCCGACGAGCTGGAGAAGCGCAAGGTGTTCGACTGGCGGACGGTGTCGGCGCAGGAGGCCGACAAGGGCGTGCGGTCGGGCAAGTACTACCTGTCGCTGACGATCCCGTCCGACTTCAGCGCCCGGATCGCGTCGCCGTCCGGGGACGGCACGCCGCAGCCGGCCGGGCTGCGGCTCCGGATGAACGACGCGAACAACTACGTCATGGGGACGCTCGCGCAGGCCGCGTTCAAGGAGATCAGCGCCGCCGCCGGGACCGAGGCCGTGCGCGGGTACTTCGACCAGGTCTTCCTGTCGTTCGGCAAGCTGCACGGCGAGCTGGGCGAGGCCGCCGACGGCGCCGGGAAGCTCGCCGAGGGCTCCGGCCAGGCCGAGGACGGGGCCGGGAAGCTCGCCCAGGGCGCGGGCGAGGCGGAGGCGGGCGCGGGACGCCTCAAGGGCGGCATCGACGAGGCCCGCTCCGGCAGCGCCGAGCTGACGTCCGGGCTGGGCGACCTGCACGACGGGACCGAGCAGGTCGCCGCGGGGATGCGGCGGCTCACCACGACCGTCGACCGCGCGGGCGGCACGCTCGTCCCGCTGCTGCGCGAGAACGCCCCCGAGATCCGGTCGGCCGCGCTGGCGGTCGCGCGGGGCGCGGACGCCCTCGCCGACGGCGCCGGGCGGCTGCCCGCGCAGACCGGCGACGCCGTGCGGCGGGCCGTGCGCGCGCAGACCGAGCTGCAGACGCATCTCGCCGCGCATCCCGAGACCCCCGCGAACGTCCGCCAGGACCTCACCCGGTCCGCCGCGCAGGTCGTGGCGGTGGCGAAGCAGGTGGACGGGTACGTCCGCGGGCACACCGGCGACCTGCGCAAGGTCGCGGCCGACGCGCGGACGGTCGAGCGCGCCGCCCGCAAGATCGCCCAGGACGCGCCCGCCCTCGCCGCCAAGGTCGACAAGGCCCGCCGCGACATCGACCGCCTCGACGCCGGGACGCGGCAGGTCAACGCGGGTGCCGGGCAACTGCTCGCCGGCTCGTCCAAGCTGACGACCGGCCTCACCACGCTCTCCGGCGGCGCCGGAGAGCTGCAGGGCGGGCTCGGGCGGCTCTCCGGCGGCGCGGTGACGCTGGAGACGGCTCTCACCCAGCTCGCCGACGGCAGCGGCAAGCTCGCGACCGGGCTGGACGACGGCGTCCGCAAGATCCCCGCCTACGGCGACGACGAGCGCGCCGCGCGGGGCGGCATGATGAGCGACCCGGTGCGGCTGGCCAGCACCACCGACAACCCGGTCCCGAACTACGGCACCGGGTTCGCGCCGTTCTTCGTCCCGCTGTCGCTCTGGGTCGGCGGGATGATCATCTACATGCTGCTGCGGCCGCTGAACCCGCGCGCGATGGCGGGCACCGCGCCCGGCCGCCGCGTCGCGCTCGCCGGCTGGCTGCCCGCGGCGGCGATCGGGGCGGCGCAGGCCGTGGTCGTCCTCGCGGTCCTGCGGTTCGCGCTCGGGCTGCGCGCCGAGCACTGGCCGGGCCTCGTGGCGTTCCTCGCGCTCGCGTCCGCCGCGTTCCTCGCCGTGATCCAGTGGGTGAACGCGCGGTTCGGCCCGGTCGGCCGGATCATCGCGCTCGCGCTCCTCATGCTCCAGCTGACCTCGGCCGCGGGCACCTACCCCATCGAGACCAGCCCCCGCTTCTTCCAGGTGATCCGGCCCTACCTGCCGATGTCGTGGGTGGTGGACGGCGTCCGGCACCTGATCGGCGGCGGGCCGATGACGGCGGTATGGCAGGGTTGTGCGGTGCTGGCGGCGTTCCTGGCCGGCGGGCTCACCCTCACCGCCCTGGCCGTCCGGCACAACCGGGTGTGGACGCTCAAGCGGCTCCACCCGGCCCTGAAGCTCTAGGGGCCCGAAGCTCTAGGAGGCGCGAACGTGGCGCGCAGCGCGACGCGGGAGAAGCTGTTCGCCTCGGCGATCGAGCTGATCGCCGAGAGCGGCCTCGCCGCGACCACCGTCGACCAGATCGCCGAACGGGCCGGCGTCGCCAAGGGCACGGTCTACTACAACTTCGGCAGCAAGGCCGCCCTGTTCTCGGCGCTGCTGGAGTACGGCGTCGAACGCCTCGCGACCGCGCTGCGCGACGCGGCGTCCGGCAAGGCCCCGCTGGACGCCCTGGAGGCGGTCGTCGCCGCCGAACTCGCGTTCATCGGCGAGCACGAGCCGTTCGCGCGCGTGCTCATCGCGGAGACATGGCGGGCGGGCGGCGACTGGCAGCACGCGGCCCGGCTGATCCGCGAACGCGCCATCGAGGTCGTCGCCGACGTCCTGCGCGACGCCGTCACCGCCGGCGACCTGCGCCGCGACCTCGACACGGGCACCGCCGCGTCCGCCGTCTTCGGGATGGTCCTGACCGTGGCCCTGGACTGGCGGGCCCTCCAGCC
>NZ_VCKZ01000445.1 GCF_005889745.1 Actinomadura geliboluensis | reverse complement strand
CGGCCCGTCCGGTGCGGACGGGCCGGGAGTGACGGCTCGATCCGGGCCCGGTGCGGGCCCGGAGGGCGAGGGCGGGTGGGCGTTGCCCCGAGGATGATCACCCGCTTGGACTAGTCCCCCGTGGAGACCGGTCAAGCGGCCGACGGCGCCTGCAGGTCGGTCGGCCGGTGCGGTGCGATGACTCCCCCGTCGGGCAGCAGCTCACCGGTGTCCTCGAAGAGCACGACGCCGTTGCACAGCAGGCTCCACCCCTGCTCGGGGTGCGCGGCCAGCGTGCGGGCTGCGTCGCGGTCGGGTGCGTTGTGCGAGGGACAGGGCGGCTGGTGCGGGCACATGGCGTGCCTCCGGTCTCAACTACTGGTCGGTGGTGGTGCTTTCCTTTATGACGCACCCCAGTGTGGAGTGGTTCGCCCGGACCGGCTATAGCCCGTTGGGACGGTTGTCCTTTGGTACCGGAGTACCGGTCGGGTGTGATCACCCTCACTCCGAGGTGTCAGGCATAGGGTCTCTCCCGCGCGATAACGGACGAAGAACGACACGCCGCCGGGAGCGAAACCCCTACGATGTCGGCGGGGAACGCCCTGAGGGCGTTGGGGGGAGTGAGGCCGATGCGGGTCGCGTTGTCCGTCGCGTGCTTCGACGACGCGCTTTTCCCTGATACGGGGAGGGCCGTGACCGTCCTTTTGGAACGCCTGGGGCATGAGGTGGTATTCCCGACCGGGCAGACCTGCTGCGGGCAGGTCCACTGGGCGGCCGGCTACCACCGGGAGGCCGCCGGCCTCGCCCGCGCGTACGCGGCCGCGTTCGAGGGCGGGGACGTCGTGGTGGCGCCGTCGGCGTCCTGCGCGGCCGCCGTCCGGGCCGACTACCCGCGGATCGCGCGGGCGGCCCGCGACCCGGGGCTCGCCCGCGCCGCCGAGGGCCTGGCCGTCTACGAGCTGAGCGAGTTCCTCGTCGACGTCCTCGGCGTCACCGATGTCGGCGCCTACTTCCCGCACCGGGTCACCTACCACCCGTCGTGCCGGTCGCTGCGGTCGCTGGAGGTCGGCGACCGGCCGCTGCGGCTGCTGCGCGCGGTGAAGGGCCTGGACCTGGTCGAGTTACCGGCCGCGGAGGAGTGCTGCGGGTTCGGCGGCGCGTTCGCGATGAAGAACGCGGACGTGTCGGTCGCGATGGTCGCCGACAAGATCCGGCACGTCCGCGGCACGGGCGCGGACGTGGTGTGCGCGGTCGACGACTCCTGCCTCGCCCACATCGGCGGGGCGCTGTCGCGGCTGCGCGCCGGGGTGCGGACCATGCACCTGGCCGAGATCCTCGCCGCGACGGGGCCCTCATGACCGGCGGCGCGACCGGCGGCGTGACCGGCGGAGCGACCGGCGCCGCGCCGGGCGGGCCGGTCCCGCTCCCGATGCCGAAGTTCGCCGCCGCCGCGCGTCCCGCGCTGGCCGACACCGGCCTGCGCCGGAGCCTGCGCGGCGCGACCGCGCGGCTGCGGGGGCGGGCGGCCGCGGCGGCCGCGGAGCCCGCCGACTGGGAGGACCTGCGCGAGGCCGGCCGCGCCATCGGCGAGGAGGCGCTGCTCAACCTCGACGCCCACCTGGAGGACCTGGAGCGCGCCGTCACCGAGGCGGGCGGCACCGTGCACTGGGCGGCGGACGCGGCCGAGGCGCGCCGCGTCGTCACCGGCCTGGTCCGGGCGTCGGGGGCGGGGGAGGTGCTGAAGGCGGCGTCGCTGACGCTCCGGGAGATCGGCCTGGACCGCGCGCTGGCCCGCGCGGGCGTGGCCGTCCAGGAGACCGCGCTCGGCGACCTGGCCGTCCGGCTCGGCGAGGACGAGCCGTCCCATCCGCTGTCTCCGGCCGCGCACCGCGACCGCGCCCAGGTCGCCGAGCTGTTCCGGCGCGGGATGCCCGCCGCCGGCGCCGACCTGCCCGACGACCCCGAGGCCCTCGCCGGCGCGGCCCGCGCCCACCTGCGCGACCGGTTCCTGCGCGCCCGCGTCGCGGTGACCGGGGCGAACTTCCTGGTGGCCGAGACGGGCACGGCCGTGGTGGTCGAGTCCGAGGGCAACGCGCGGATGTGCCTGACGCTCCCGGAGACGCTGATCTGCGTCGCGGGCATCGACAAGGTCGTCCCGACGTGGGATGACATGGAGGTGTTCCTCCAGCTGCTGCCGCGGTCGTCGACCGGCGATCGGATGACGCCCTACGTGTCGTCGTGGACGGGGGTGACGCCGGGCGACGGGCCGCGCGCGTTCCACCTCGTCCTGCTCGACAACGGCCGCACGCGGGCCCTGGCCGACGAGGTCGGGCGGGCCGCGCTGCGCTGCGTCGGCTGCTCGGCGTGCCTGAACGTCTGCCCCGTCTACGAGCGGACGGGCGGCCGCCCGTACGGGCCGGTCCACCAGGGCCCGATCGGCGCGATCCTCACCCCGCAGCTGCGCGGCGTGGAGAGCGCGGCCATGGCGTCCCTGCCGTACGCGTCCACGCTGTGCGGGGCCTGCGCGGACGTCTGCCCGGTGAAGATCGACATCCCGGACGTGCTGGTCCACCTGCGCGGCCTGGTCGTCGACTCGCGCCGCCGGCGGCCCGTCCCGCCGCCGGAGATGGTGCTGATGCGGGGCCTGGCGTGGACGATGGGCGACCCGCGCCGGCACGAGGCCGTGCTGCGGCGCGGCACCCGGTGGGCGCGGCTGCTGTCGCGCGGCGGGCGGATCCGCCGCCTGCCGGGGCTGCTCGGCGCGTGGACGGAGGCCCGCGACCTGCCGGCGCCGCCGGCGGAGAGCTTCCGCGCCTGGTGGGACAGGACCCGGGCATGACCGCGCGGGAGGAGATGCTGCGCCGGGTGCGCGAGGCGCTCGGCGGGTCGCGGGGCGCGCATCCGCCGGTGCCGCGCGGCTACGCGCGCCGGCTGACCGGGCCGCAGGCCGCGACGCGGGCGGACGTCGTGGCGCTGTTCACCGAGCGGGTCGCCGACAACCGGGCCGCGGTGCGGCACGTCGGCGCCGACGAGCTCGGCACCGCGGTGGCCGCCGCGCTGTGGGGGCGGGAGGCCAAGCGGATCGCCGTCCCGGCGGACCTGCCGTTCGGGTGGCTCGCGGAGCTGGACGGGGTGCGGGCGCTGGCCGACACCCCGGCGCTGGACCTGGACGCCCTCGCCGCCGTCGACGGCGTGGTGACCGGCTGCGCGGCGGCGGTGGCGCAGACGGGCACGGTGGTGCTGGACGGCGGCCGCGCGCAGGGCAGGCGGGCGCTCACCCTGGTGCCGGGCTACCACCTGTGCGTCGTCCACGCCGACCAGATCGTCGGAACGGTCCCGGAGGCGGTCACGCGGCTGGATCCGGCGCGGCCGCTCACCTGGATCAGCGGCCCGTCCGCCACCCACGGCGTCGAGGGGGTCCGGGCGGAGGGCGTGCACGGCCCGCTGCACCTGGAGGTCCTCGTCGTCGAGGACTGACCGGACCCGCTCAGCGCACCCCGGCGATGATGAGGTCGAGGCCGGCGGTGAAGCGGGCGTCCCAGTCGACGACGCGGTCGGCGCCGTCCTCGTTGGTGCCGCGCACCTCCAGGGCGGTGTGGCCGATCACGTAGCCGAGCAGCGTGTGCGCGGCGACGGCGGCGGTGTCCTCGGCGACGCCGCCGCTCCGCATGACCTCGCGCAGGGACGCGACCGTGGCGGTGAGCGCGGCGGGGTTGCGGCGGGTGACGACGAGGGGGAGGACCCCGGCGTGGGCGATCAGCCTGTCCCGGTAGCCGGCGGCCCACTGGCGCAGGGCGTCCTGCCAGCGGCCGGCGGAGGCGCCGCCGGAGGTGTCGGCGGGGGCGGCGGCGACGTGCGCGACGAGGCCGTCGAGGAGCTGCTCCTTGCCGCGGGGGAGGTGGTGGTAGATCGCCATCGCCTCGACCTCCAGCGCGTCGCCGAGGCGGCGCATCGTGAGGCGGCCGAGTCCCTGGCCGTCCACGATCCGCAGGGCGGCCTCGATGATCCGCTCGGTGGACAGGGGGGCGCGGTGCTGGGCGTTGATGCTGGGCTGCCGGACCATGAGCAGTTACCTTACTATGTAAAGGCGCGCGGCCGGGTGTCCGCCGCGCCGACACGCCGGAACCCCCGAGTACGCTTACCTGGATCGGACAGTCGGATCGTCGAGGGAGTACCACCATGCCGCTGGGCCGCCGGGTGAGCAAGGACGTCGCGGAGCCGTACGAGGCCGACCAGCGGCTGGCCGCCGAGTACGAGGACAGGCTCGCGGCGGCCGGCGACGCGGAGCGGGAGCTGCGGGACGCGCAGGCCGCGGGCGCGGCCGGGCCGGAGCTGCGCGCGCTCACGGTCGCGTTCGACAGGGCGATGACCGCGGTGCTCGCCGCCGCGGAGGCGTCCGAGCGGGTCGCGATGGGCCCGAAGGTGTACGCGGGCGCCGGGCAGGACGCCAAGACGCGCCGCGCCGCCGAGATCGCCTACCGCAAGGCCAAGGCGCGCCCGGCGGTGCGCCCGTGGACCGACGAGGTCGACCGGCTGCGCACCGCCCGCGAGGCGCACCGGCTGAGCTTCAAGACGGTGCCCGCCGCGCTCGGCTGAGGTCCCGGACCACGTGTGACGACACAGCGTCACCGGGTGGCACCCGCCACCGAACTTTGAGAGTCTGCCCTCTCGGGGAACGCCGGGGCGCCCCCCGCCGCCATAGCGTGCGCGCGGACGCGTCCCGGCGGAGAGGGCACACGGTGCTCTGGACGTTGGGGGATGTCACGTGGAGCGCACGCCGCCGGACCGGTGCCGCGTACTCGAGTCCTACCAGGACGGCGTCACGGCGATCCGCGCGCTGGCGGAGCGCGCCGGCGACTGGGACGTGCCGACGCCCTGCGCCGACTGGCGGCTGATCGACCTGGCGGGGCATCTGCGCTGCGTCGCGGAGAACTTCCTGGAGTACCTGCAGGACGCGCCCGACAGCCGGCTGGCGACGCTGTTCGCGCAGGAGGCGGCGACGGCGGTGCTGATCCGGCAGCAGGCGCGGCAGAACGCGGCCGAGCTGGCGGTGCTGCCGCCGGAGCCGGGCCCCGACCGGATCATCTCGTTCGGGGTGTCGGCCGGCGCGTACGCCGACCTGATGCCGGACATGTGGGACCGCACCCATCTGATCTACCGGGGCACCAAGTACACCGTCGGCGACCACGCGGGCGCGGCGTGCGTCGAGTGGCACCTGCACGCCTGGGACATGGCCCGCGCGATCGGCGCGGACTACCGGCCGCGCGACCCGGACCTGCTGGTGTCGGCGTGGCACTGGGGCGTCCCGCACCTGCCGCTGGAGCCGGGCGACGCGTGGGAGGCGGTGCTGCGCTCCTCGGGCCGGTCGCCGCGCTGGCCGGAGCCCGACGACCGGCCCGGACGGCCGCGGCCCCGGCGGGCGGCCCGTCAGACGCCGTCCGGCCGCCCCGGCCGGGCCCGCAGGTAGACCAGCCACGTGAGCGCGCAGCACACGGCGTAGAAGGCGATGAACGACAGGTAGGCGCCGTCGCCGGTGCCGTAGGTCAGGAACGACTGCCGGAAGGCGATGTTGACCAGCACGCCGCCGAACGCGCCGACGGCGCCCGCGATCCCGATCAGCGCGCCGGACAGCCGGCGCGCCTCCTGCTCGGCCGCCGCCGCGCTCGCCGCGCCGGCGTCCGCTGCCGCCCGGGCCCGGGCGCGGAAGATGGCGGGGATCATCTTGTAGGTCGAGCCGTTGCCGACGCCGCTGAGCGCGAACAGCAGGACGAAGGCGACGAAGAACAGCGGCAGCGAGCCGCGCAGCGACGCGGCCAGCACGAGCCCGGCGGCGCCGGCCATCGCGGTGAACGTCCAGAAGGTGACGGCGGCGCCGCCGAGCCGGTCGGCGAGCCGGCCGCCGGCGGGGCGCAGCAGCGAGCCGAGCGCCGGGCCGAGGAAGGTCACGCAGGCGGCCTTGACGGGGGTGTCGAAGTCGGCGGCGAACTGCACCTGCAGGACCTGCCCGAACGCGAAGCCGAACCCGATGAACGACCCGAACGTGCCGATGTAGAGCACCGACATGATCCAGGTGTGCGGGTCCCTGGACACGTCCCGCATCGCCCGCCGGTCGTTGCGGGCGTGCGCCAGGTTGTCCATCCGGAACCAGGCGCCGAGGGCGGCCAGCACGATGAGCGGGATGTAGACGCCGGCGACGAGGCCGGGGCTGTCCTTGCCGGCGGTGGCGAGGACGAGCAGCCCGACGAGCTGGACGACGGCGACGCCGAGGTTGCCGCCGCCGGCGTTGACGCCGAGCGCCCAGCCCTTGAGGCGCTGCGGGTAGAAGGCGTTGATGTTGGCCATCGAGGACGCGAAGTTGCCGCCGCCGACGCCCGCGACGGCGGCGAGCAGCAGCAGCGTGGTGAACGAGACGCCCGGCCTGACCAGGAACGCGGCCAGCACCGCCGGGACGAGCAGCAGCGCCGCGCTGAACACCGTCCAGTTGCGGCCGCCGAACCGGGCGACGGCGAAGGTGTAGGGCAGCCGCAGCGCCGCGCCGACGAGGGCGGGCACGGCGGTGAGGGTGAACTTGCCGGCCGCGTCGACGCCGTAGCCGGGGCCGAGGAACAGCACCAGCACCGACCACAGCGTCCACACCGAGAACCCGATGTGCTCGGAGAAGATCGAGTAGGCGAGGTTGCGGCGGGCTATGCGCGCGCCGCGGGCCGTCCAGAAGGCGGGGTCCTCGGGCCGCCAGTCCTCGATCCAGCGGCCCTTCGGCGGGTGGGCGCGGTCGCCGCGCGGGGTCCGGGTGGTGACGGTCATGGAGCGGTCTCCTCGGTTCGGGTCGGATTCCCGACCGTAGGAAGACGGGGTTTCGGGCGCGTGTGACCGGTCATACGCCGGTGATAACTCCGTCGCACAGCGCGTCCCCGCCGGCTGTGAGGCGCGGGGTAGACCCGGGCGGTGCCGGGTAGGCAGTGATCGCGGTGCGGCGGGGGAAACGGAGACGAGACCGATGGCGACCTGTGAAGTGTGCGGCAACGACTACGCGATGGCCTTCGAGGTGCGCGCGCAGGGCGAGGTGCACACGTTCGACTCGTTCGAGTGCGCGGTCACGAAGATGGCGCCGATCTGCGAGCACTGCCAGTGCCGCATCATGGGGCACGGGGTGGAGGTG
>NZ_VCKZ01000053.1 GCF_005889745.1 Actinomadura geliboluensis | reverse complement strand
GCCACCCCATGGCGCCATCGTTCGCCCACGTAAGTCGCTGTGCGCCTCTGGTGCTCGATCCAGCTACAGCTTCAGGATCTGCCGAATCTGCGGAGTTCTCGGACGGAACTGCCTGCTGGACTCACCGGAGCGTAGCCATGGAAGGGGCCACGCCCTGAACGGTTGCGGCGGAAACGCGCGACCGTCAGGCCGACCGCCAAGACAAGGCAGGTGCCTGAGACCGCCGCAGATGTGATCGCCGTGCGGAATTGCACTGCTTCAGGGCTGCCCTCTCGAACCGCGCTTACCTCCGATGGCTTGTCGAGGGTGTAGTAGATCTCCAGGCGGTCGCCGACCTTGTATCCGGAAGTCAGTCCGCTGGTCCGCACCGTGCGAGCCCGCCCCGATTGGTCGGTGAAGGTCAGCCCGTAGTCCGTTCCGTACTTGCTGCTCGTGCTCTTTGCGACCACCGTCGCCCAGGTCCGAGCATGCGCCTGCCGGAGGTGCGCGCCCGCCGAGTACTCGCTCAAGGCCATCAGCGCGAAGAGGAGCGCCATCGCGTACAGCACGCCGATAACGGCGAGTCTGGCCCGAGGGGGGACGCTGCGCCAAGGAGGCATATCCGCATTATGCGCACTCTCCCGCGCATGTCAGAGTCCCTCATCTCCCACGTTGGGCAGCGATCCCTCGACACCGAGATCTCGACGCGCCGCCTCGTAGAAGGCCCGGCGCCGATGGCCGGCTTCGGCGAGCGTCGAAGACCAATCCGTGTCCAGTTCGCCCAATGCCGCTCGTCGTAGCGTCCATACGGTCCGATGCCACAACCTTGCCGCAAGGATCGCCTCTGCCGAGCCCAGCAGCAGAACCGACTCCCACCGAACCTCGCGCTCAGCTTCTGCGGCCGACAGTTCGGTCCTGCCGTCATCGAGAGTCAGCGGATGCGGGTAGTGGCCGACGCCGCGTCCGGATGCGACTCTGCGTGCGAGAGCTACACAACGGATGACCGCATGACCGTACTCGGTGTACACGATGGCGCGTTGCTCGTCCCAACGCACCCGTGTCTGCCGTTTCCAGCGGGCTCTTTCGGTCGCCGAAGTAGCCAGGTACGACGACGCCGCACCCACCACCACACCCACGAGCGCCGGAAGCTGCGCCGAAAGCCCCGTCATCCGCTCCTCCACATGGATACCTCGGACGCACCGTCCGCATCGGGTGTGAGCCTCCAGTCACCCAGCCCTCAGCACGCACCACAAGATGTCCTCTGGGCGACGATCACGTACCTCGCATCGACAGTCAGCCAAGGCGCCAACGTGCGCTGCACAGCAAAGCCACTGTTGGCCGCTTTCTTGAGCCCGAGGGCCTCAGCTCAAAACTTCTGATCCATAGCAAGACCGAAGGCGTCCGGGACTGTCCGTACTCGTCAAACAGATGTTGCTCGCACCAGCGTTAGCATCGGGGCGTGATCGATATCCGGGTGGACGGAGGCTTCTTCCGCGTCGTCGATCCCTCGTTCGGATTGGTGATCCCTCGGTGGGAGGGGCAGGACCCGCTGACGGCGCAAGAAGCCGATGCCACGGTCCGATTCCCCGATGGCACCCCGCCGCTACGCGACCTTCATGACGCTCGCGGCTGTAGAGAAGGCCATGCGCCGCCGACGGGAGACCGGTGAGAGAGGATGGAAGTATCCGGAGTGCGAGGTATGGGCCGGCGCGCTCAACCATGCCGACTTGAACGCAGTCCTGGATCACATCGCGCAGATGCCCTGGCGGTGCCCCAACGCGCTGCAAGTCTTCGTGATGGACCAGGAGGAGTCGTTCTTCAGACTGTGGATGCTGAGGGATGGCGAGTTGCGCCAGTACGCACCGGTCAGCCCCGACGAGAACGACCCGAACTTCTATTCCGATGGGCGTTAATTGTCCGCTGACCCGCTCGCAACCCACCTGTTGTTGGCATTGACGTTAGCGTGCGGGGTGGGAAACTGGGCGATGTACCGTACAGCCCGCTCCCACGGATCGAAGGCAAAGAACTGCCGGGGCCGGTGGTGGTGGCGCACGCAGAACGTGTCGAGATCCATGTGGATCGGACACGGCTGAAAGTCACTCTGCGGTTCGGCAGCGCGTGTGGCGCTCAGAAGTTCTGCCTGCGGGGTCCATCCGTCGTGGTCGAAGGCCCAGGTGCCATCCGTGACGTAGACATGACCGGGGTCCGGTGCATCGCGTGGCCAGAGCCCAACAGGTTGGAAGCCGGCATCCGGATAGGTCTCCAGGAACGCGTACGCCAGGATGTGGCAAGCTCCGGCGGCGAAGAACGCCACATCATCCCGGTTCCACGAGAGCAGTTGATCCTGTCGCTCGGCGTGGGTACGTCTGAAGCGTGCGCTCGGACGGTACATGACCGGGAGCCTACGGGAGCCGACGAAAACGGCGACGGTTCAATCCGCGTGCACGTCGAACCTTTCAACGCTCAAAAGCGTGTCGCCAGCGGCGGGGACGAACTGCCGACCCTCCGCTGATCTGAAGTGGTGGTACCGGCAGGCTGTGGGCTCCCTAATGTGGGGCAATGCTTGAGACCTGTGGATGGCCCGGGAAGGGGTGTACCTTCCCGGATCGTATGAGGTTCTCAAGCAGGCCGGGATTGCAGCGTCGGCCGGAAGGCACATCCCAGATGCTCACCGCAGTCCCCGATCCGTCCGAAGGTGATCGGTCCGGACAGGCTCCCATGTCGCCGTCGTCGATCGATGAGGTCAACGGCGCGCGCGCCGACCGTCCCGAAGAAGCGGCCGCGTGAGCAGCCCCACTGAGGGCCCCGCCGAGCCGGACGAGCACCGCCGCTACGCCTGCCACCTACGGGCCCTGGCCGCCGTGAGCGCCAACGGTGAGCCCGCATTGGTGAGCGAGGTCCTGCAAGATCCCGACCCGGTGATGGCACAGGCCGCAGTGGCCCGCCACATCGACGACCGGGCACGCCTCCTGCTGACCGACGAACGGTTTCCTGGCTGGGGCCACACCATGACCGGCGTCATCGGCGAGCGGGACTTCCTCACCCGCCGCCTGACCGAATGGACGCTGCTGGCTGCTATCGCCCAGGACAGACCATGGGCGCCCGCCCAAGTCACCTCGGCATCCGACTGGTTCCAGCGAAAGGCCGTCGAAGTCCTGGCATCACCCGATGCCCTTGCCCTCCTTGCCGGCCAAGGAAGGACACGACGGGTTCGGGCGGCAGCCAGCCAACGGCTCCGTCAGCAAGGTCACCAACACGGCTGACTTGCCCGGCGTGATTCGGGAAGCTCATCCGCCCCGACCGGACTCGGCGGACCCATCGTCACGGGCCACACGTCCTCCTCGAACTGGAAGAAAGCCGACACGAATACGCCCGTCCCATGTCAAGTCCCCTGTCCCGCCTGTTGCCGCACGACATTCTCGCGGCGGATCGCGGAGCGCATCCGGTGTGCGTTGCTCCTGGAGACGCCATCAGGGGCGCGCGGGAATAGGGCGCCGTCTTTTATGTGCTTCAGCTCACGTGGCGAACATCGTGGATGTCTCCCGGGCGGACGACGTCGGCACCTCCTCCCCGGAACCGGCGTGGGAGATGTCGGGCATGGACCATGTCCAGTTGCCGGCGGGCGCAGTGCTCACCGAACCACCGGTCCCGCTGTGGGCGCTGGTGCTGGCGGGCGAGTTCACGCTTGAGACGGCATTCGAGGCGCAGTCGCTCGCCGAGGGGGACGCCGTCCTCGTCGACGCCCGTACCGCTCACCGGCTCACCGCGTCGCGGCGGTACGAGGAGTCCGCCCTGGTCGTGGCGGACCTGCGCATGGCCGTCCTGGTCCGGCGGCTCCCCAGCCCGCTGGTGGTCCGTGGCTTCGGCACCCGGCATGGCGGTGTGATGGCGCTCGTCACGCGGTGCCCGCTCGAACGTGCGTGCCGACCGACCCTGTTCGCCTCCAGCTACGGCAACCTGATCGGGGCGGCGATGGCCACCTCCTGGCAGGAGGACCAGGGCGGCGACGCCGGACCTCCCGACGAGGCCGTCACCGCGGTGGTGGCCGCCGTGGCCGCCCGTCCGGCCGAGCCGTGGACCGTCGAGGGGATGGCCCGCCTGGTCCACTTGTCGCGTTCCGCCCTGGGCGAGCGGTTCCGCCGCGCACTCGGCCGCGGACCCGCGGAGGTGCTCCGCGAGATACGCATGCGGGAGGCATGCCGGCTGCTCGCAGACCCGTCGCGTCCGGTGGAGTACATCGCGTCCGCCGTCGGGTACGGCTCCAGCGCCGCCTTCAGCCGGGCGTTCTCGTCCCACCACGGCGTCGCGCCGCAGGCCTGGCGGGAGCCGTCACTTACGCGGGACGCGCAGCGCGGCGAAAAGCAGCCCGGCCGCCGCGGCGAACCCCGTGCCGAGCAGGAAGGCCGCCTGCACGCCGCGGGCGTCCAGGAGCGCGCCTCCTGACGCCGACCCGAGCGTGATCGCCACCTGAAACGCGGTGACCTGCAACGACAAGGCCGACTCGGCACGCTCGGGCTCGACGCGGGTCACCCAGAGCTGGGTGGCGACCGGGACCATGTTGAAGGCCAGACCCCACACGACGACCCCCGCGGCCAGCATCGGCAGGGACGGCGCGGTCGCGGTGACCAGCAGGCCGCCGGCCAGCAGCAGCGGGGCCGCGGCGACCACCGCGCGCAGCCGTCCCGCGAACCGCCCGGCGGCGAGGTTGCCCGCCAACCCGCCCACGCCCCAGGCCAGCAGCAGCCATACCGTGGCGCCCGCGTCGACGTCCTCGATCGCGACCCGGATGAAGGGGAAGGCGGCGAAGTTGCCGAACGCGACCAGGACCACGCCCAGCACCCCGGCCATCAGCCGGCGGTTGGCGAGCGCCGCCCGCAGCATCGCCAGTCCGGCGGCCGGGTGCGGGGGCACCGGCGGCAACGTCAGGGCCACGGCCAGGGCGGCGACGATGCCGAGGCCCGCCGCGACGCCGAACACCAGCCGCCAGCCGACCGCGTCCCCGAGCAGGGAGGCCAACGGGACGCCGCCGATCGTCGCGAGGGTGACGCCCAGCGCGATGGACGTTGAGACCACGCTGTCGCGTCCCGGCACGGCGCGGGTTCCGGCGCCGAATGCGAACGACCAGTACCCGGCGATGGCGACGCCGAGGACGAGCCGGCCGAGGAGCAGGACGGCGAAACCGGGGGCGACCGCCACCGCCAGGTTCGAGACGGCCGCCGCGACCAGCAGCCAGGTCAGGACCGTGCGCCGGTCGGTCCGCGGCAGCAGCACCGCGATGCTGGGGGCGGTGACCGCGCCCGCGACCGCGGTCGCCGCGACCGCCAGGCCGGCGGTGCCCTCGCTGAGCCCGAGGTCGGCGGCCATCGCGGGCAGCACGCTCGCCGGCAGGAACTCGCTGGCGACGAGCACCGCGATCCCGGCGGCGAGCGCGACGATCGGTGACCAGTTCGCCGAGCCGCCGGACCGTGCCGGGGACTCGGGCGGCGCAGTGTCGGCGGACGGCGGCGAGGACTGAGGCGTTGACATGCCTTCCAGCCTCGCCTCGTCCGCGCGGCCGCAGTTGATCGCGTGACGCGCACAGTTGATCGTCTGACCGGTGTGCGCCGCACGCGATCGACAGTCGTCGAGAGTCGGCGTAGTCCGGAGCGCGGCGATTCAGGAACGACATGATCTGGCGGCATCCTGCTGACGCGTGCGAACGGTGAGCGGCAGTCCGCCGATGTCGGCGGTCGAGTTGCGGGACGCGTCGGGTTCTTCCTCCGGGTGGACGACTTCGAGGCCGCCTACGCCCGCATGACGGCAGCCGGGTCCAAGTTCGTCACCGCACCGCGCACCGGAAACTATGGGCGTATCACAGTGTTCTCGACATCGCGGGCAACCGCTGGGTCCTGCTCGGCCCTTCCTGACCCGGCCCGCCTGTAGTGGACACTCCGGCCCAGCCAACCCCTTCGATCCATGACCACTGGCAACAAGCGCATACTCGCGGCTGCAGAGTGTGTTCTTGTTGTCGGTCGTTGAGCAGTTCCGGACGAGTATCCGGTGGTCTTATGGGCTTGAAGCATGGCCCAGTGCCGCCTCGACGATCCGGATCGCCTCGGTGGGATCGATGCCGACGCTGGCGATGACCGCCGCGTATTCGCGGGCGGCGCGGCGGGCCTGCTCGCGGGCCGGTTCTCCGGCGGCGGAGACGAATGAGCCGGCCCGTCCGCGCGTCTCGATCAGCCCGGCCTCCTCCAGCTCCCGGTAGGCCCGGCCGACGGTGTTCACGGCGAGGCCGAGGTCGGCCGCGAGCCGGCGGATCGTCGGTAGTCTCGTGCCGACGGCGAGCGACCGGTCCTGGATCTGCCTCGCGAGCTGGGCCCGGAGCTGCTCGTACGGCGGCGTCGGCGAAGCCGCGTCGATGACGATCATCGGTTGATCATGGCCCGTCGTGCCGCCGTCGCGACACCGGTGGTCCGGCGCTGGATCAGCCAGAGCGCGATGGCGCCCGCGACCACGAGCGCCAGTGAGACCGCGTTCCACCAGCCGAGCGATTCCCCGTACAGGAAGATGGCCGGCATTGACCACACCAGGCCGGGTGTGACGAGGGCGCGGGCGTCCTCGACCCGCATGATGACATCGGCCGTGAGCGACGCCTCGTCCTCGGCTACGGCGGGGCTTGCCAGCACTTGGCGCAGCTGCATGATGGTGCCGGCGCCGGCGCCGGCGAGGCCGATCAGCACGACGATCGCCCCGGACCGCAAGCCGGAGTCCGAAACTGGCACCACGCTCACCGCGAGCAGCAGGGCGCCGGTGAAGGTGGCGGCCGTGAACAGGGCATACGGCCGGCCCAGGACCGTCGGCCATCCGAGCTCGACCGGATGGGCCACCCGCCGGGACAGTTGCGCCCCGGCCCGCCGGTCGACGCGCCGAACCCACCAGCCGAGCAGCCACTGCGCCACCAGCAGCCCGGCCACCAACGCCGCCAGCACCAGCAGCGGCCGCCAGGAGGACGTGACCTGGACGGGGAGCGCCAATGCGTGCGTGAGCGCCGCGCCGATCAGGAACGCGGCCAGCAGGAGGCTGTCGACGATCTTGGCGCGCCGCCGCACCGCCAGCCGCGCCACGAGCAGCGGGGACGGCTCGGCGTCGGCCAGGCCGTGCCGGATCAGCCACCGCCCAGCCTCCGTGTGATCCGCCTGGCGCATGCCGCCACCTCCGAATGTCGCAAGCTTTGTCCCAATAGGATGAGTCATAGGTTGCGACAATGTCAATCTCGTGTCGGACGCCGTCACCCTGGCCAGGCCGAACCCGGTCGGCGTGCGGCACACCACGCCTGGCCGGGAACGGTCGGCCGCGGGCCAGCCCGCGCGATCACGGTGTCCCGGACTGGTCGCCGCGATCAGCTTCAGGTCGTTGACGCCGCCCGCTCCGCCGCAGGCGGCATCCGCGGGACGCGGGAGTCGGTGGCCTCGGTAGGGCAGTAGGCCTGCCCTCAACGCCAACGCTGCCCGGCAACTGCTCGACGATTTCACCGCCCCACGTCTCTTGAACGCATGGCGGTGCGGGAGTGCTTCGAGGAGGCGAGCCATCCGCACATCGGCAGTACCGAATCATCCGCCCCCACCCTGCGGCATGAGCAGATGTTCCTACTGGGGAACGCCGCCGGTCGTCCCCTTCCACCTGTGCCCTGCCTGGGTGCTCCTCCACTCACGGAGAACGCCGGGACCCAGCGACGGGCGCGAGTCCACGGCGCTTCGACAGAATTGCGACGTCCTTAGGGCTTGTGCCCCGCCGAAGGCTCCTCAGCACAGACTGCTGGGTCTCTGGCGTCCAGAAGATCTTGAGGCTTTCCCGTGCCCGAGTGACGGCCGTGTAGAAGATGCTGTGTGTGATGTCGTCCTCGTTGGCATCGGTGATGACGATCTTCACCGAGTCGTACTCGAGGCCCTGCGCCTTATGGATCGAGACGGCGTAGGCGACTTGGAACGGCACGGAGGTGTTGAGCGAATCGTCGTCCTCGTCGCTGATGTCGTAGTCGTAGACGGAGAAGCGCACCGTCGAGCCCTCAACCCACTCCAGTTCTCCACCGCTGATGTCGATTTTGGTGACCGGCCGGTCCAGTTCGACATCGAACTGAATCTGACCTCGGGCAACATCGATGTGGACGATCCGGCCCTTCAGGTTGTTGTAGATCACCGGCCGAAACCGCTCGGTCTCATGGAACAGGACAGGATCGCCGACCTTGTAGGTGGAGACACGCCAGGTCGTCGCAGGGTTCGGGTTGCCGCTCTGAAGGAAACGGTTGACGTTGTTGATGCCATAGAGCCCGTCGTAGTTAAGGCACAGGATGATCTCGTCGTGGCGCTGAGGCTTAAACAGAGACCTGTCGAGCACGGTCGAGTAGCCGTTACGGGCGATGGCCTCGGCGATGTCGTCCTCGAGATTGCGTACCTTGCCCCAGAAACCCAGGAGCGACTCGCTGGTGGTTCGGAACGGAGTCGTCAGTTCGAACACCGAAGCGCTGGGGATAAACGACCGGATGATGCTAAACCAGTTGCCGAACTGGATCGACTCGATCTGGAAGACGTCGCCGACTAGGACAAGCAACTTGAAGGACGTCTTCTCCAGTACCTTGAGCAGGTCAGCATTGCTGACGGTGCTGCACTCGTCGATGACCAGAAGGTCATACTCCAGATCCGAGGCGGCCTGGTAGATCTGGCTGCTAATCGTCCGGAAGGTCGAGCCCTGAGCAGTGACCCTGCGCTTAAGGTTGTCGATCGCCGGGTTGGTGTGAGCCAGGAAGAGCTTGGCCTTGTCGTTGAAGTAGTTCGCGATGTGATCGACCATCGTGGACTTGCCCGTGCCGGCCGCGCCGTAGACCAGGGCCACCTTCGACTGGCTGAACAGACGGGCGAGCGCGTCCCTCTTGGCATCGTCGTCGATACCGCGAGGTGCCTCATCCAGCCAGCGCTCGATAGCTACCGTGTAGCCATCGACCCCTGACGAGGCATACTTCCGCAGCTTCTCGACAATGCTGACAGTGTCATCCTCGTACCCGCGGAGGAAAACCTGGCCCTTGTCCTGCACCAGCTGACGTCCAGTGTGCTTGTAGTAGAGCGAGCCGTTGTAGGTGGCGATCAACTCGGCGACGTCTCCGAACTCCTCAAGATCGGCGACGGGGGTGTAGAGCATTCCGTGACGGTCGACGTTGTTTCGCACTCGCCGGGCGAGCAACTCGTGCTTTCGACCGGTCATGTCGAGGCTCTCAACGAGGTCCCAGTAGCGTGGGTTGTGTCCCGGCAGTGAGGTACAGAAGGGCATCTGGTCGAACGGGATGCAGCCGTAGAGCAGGTTCAGCCCGGACAGAGGGCCGCAGCTCTCCCAGTTGTGCTGCAGCCTAAGCACCTGGTTGTGCATCCGAAGCATGAGGTAGCGGATGACGTTGTGCCCCGGAGCGGCCGACCGCACGATGCGGCGTGCTTCGTCCAGTACCGGGAAGATTTGCGCCTTGTTGACACCGACGGTGCCCTCGGCCTTGGTCGCCGTGTACTTGTCGTCGGGCATGTCGATGAGGTCGAGCAGACTGCCCGAGTCCACAGTAAGGCCCCGCATCAAGTAACCGTACTCGGTGGAATTAGTCCGAACATTGGTAGTAATACCCAGGAGGCGCGCGAAGTTGTTGAACTCGCACGGCCGGATCGACACCTCCCACTCGCCAATGATCGTGATCGGCATCCTCTGATCGAGGACCTCGATCGAGTCACGCTGGAGCGTCAGCATCGCCGAGTACTTATCGGTCATGTCGATGTCGGTGAATGCGATCATGCGGTCGAACTTGCTGACCTGGTTGACGGCTCGGTAAAAGGTGACCTCGTAGTAGATACGTCCGCCGACGAAGAACGGGCGCGTCTTATGGATGTAGTAGCGATGCCGCGTTCCACTACCCGACCCCGTCGAACGCAGCGCCTCGATCCGGGCAGCGATCTTCTCATGGTACTCGCGCAGCGACGGGTCGAGATCGACCGGGAACGACTCCAGGTTTGCCAGCACGGAAATCCCGCAGCTGTCACCTAGCAGGGCGCGGATACGCAGGAGGTACTCGTAATACTTGAGCATCAAGCGCTCGGAGGCGTCCCCGTCCAGCGTGTAGTGAGACGCACTGATCTGAATAAGCTTGTGGAACTTTCCGAGGAAGTTCAGCCTGGCCTTAGCCTTGACGAAATCGAGTCCTGGATTGATTGTCGCGTAGTTGTACTCAGCATCATCCGTGCCCGTGTGTAGACGGACGGCGACGCCTTCGACCAGGTTCCGAAGCTGAGCAAGCACGTTCTGTGACAGTAGAGCGCGCTGATCCGGCAGCGAGTCGATGTTCCGACAGATCGCCGCATCCGTGCTATGGATGTGCTCCACGACCGTAGTCATAAATCTTCACCTCTTTGCTTCGCCACCGTCGAGTGTCTGCTGATCTGCTGCAGATCACGCCTGCTCGACTCACCTCGAAGACGTGTGCCAACTTGAGTAGGAAGCCGCTGACAGTGGTGCCTGCGGTGCTCGGCGGAGGCCGGACGTTCAGACGCGTGGGCCGTCACGCTGGCAGGGTGGGGGGCGGATTGTCAGTGGGTGTTGGCGGCGGATTGGACGGCTGTGCGCAGGGCCGTGTGGGTCAGGAGGAGGACGGGGCCGTCCGGGTCCTTGCTGTCTCGTACTGCCACCACCGCATTGGTCACGTCCGCTAGTTCGACGCAGTTGCCTCCGCTTGAGGTGCTGCGGCTGCTCCGGCGCCAAGTAACGTTGCTCAGGTCCATTTTTCTATTGCCTTCCTAATGACCTCGCGCGACGCATCTTCCGTGAGTGCTCGTGCACGAAGCTCGATCAGAGTTCGTGCCAGAGTGGCCAGGTCCGTCGGGTTGTCCGTTGCGATGCCGCGGATGGCCGTCTCGACGTAGGCAACCTCGCTGCGGTCCTCCATCGTTGCAATCATGAAGTCACCCGAGTTGCCGGTGTGCTCACCGCTTGCCAAGACTACTTGGATCGTGATGTTCGGCAACATGCCCATGGTGAGCAGGTGCTCCAGCTGGTCCTTCATCGTCTCGGCGGTACCGACTTGCCGGTAAAGGGCGTGCTCGTCGAGCAGCAGCACAAAGAGCGTGGGAGGAGTTCCATCGTCCCTGGTGAGGATGGATTGACGTCGCAGGCGGAGGTCCATCGCCTCCTGGTTGCCCTTCAGCAGGACCGACATGTAATCCGGTGTCTGTAGCAGTCCAGGGATCACGCCGTGCTCCCAGCAGACCAGCATCACCGAATCACCCTCCATCTGCGGCCAGTCGAACCAGACCGGCACAGGGTGACCGTCCTTGTTCAGGTCCTCCCACAGAGTGATCAGCGCTCCGCCTGCCTCCAGGTGGTCGTCGATGATCTCGACAAAGGGCCGCGTGGCGCGCTTCTTCCCCGCCTCGATGCGGCTCACCTGGGCGGGGCTGACCTTTGTGAGATGGGCGATCGTCTCCTGTTTGATGCCCTTGCCCTCCCGTAGCCGGCGCATCTGCCGACCGAAGGCGATGAGCGCAGCTGACTCCCTGGGGCGCTGACGTCGTACCGGCGCCATGATCCTTTTCTCCTCTCGGCAACTTGCTGCTTGTTTGTGCTGCTTACCGCTCGACGCCACTTGAGTGCGGCAAGTCAAACGGTAGCCCGGATAGTGGCTCAATGTGTGTTGTTCAACACACACAGTGAGGAGAGGTCATGGGCCATGCGGCATACGCGAGCGAGATGGCAGTGAAGCAGGATCTACAGGTCGTCGCGGAGGTCCGGGAGTTCGTACGTCTGTTCACCGGTCAGTACGGCATGGATGACTTCGTTCCGTGCCTGGTGGCGAGCGAGCTGGTCACCAACGCGCTCCGCTACGCGTCCGAGAAGGACGGCGACGTGACGCTGCGGCTGGACCGCACCGAGGACGGCGCGCTGTGGATGGAAGTCCAAGACGCGACCAACGACCTGCCGCGCATGCTGGAGACGGACGCGGTCAGCGAGACGGGCAGGGGGCTGTTCATCGTCGATCAGTACGCCCGCTGCTGGGGCATCCGCGCCCTTGCTGAGGACGCTGGCAAGGTCGTCTTCGCCGTCATCGACGCGACATGAACCGTCACGGCATGGCGGCCGAGGCGTCGGCGAGGTTAGGCGTCGTCCCCGAGGCGCCTAACCTCGCTGCCGACGGCGCTCGGCCCGCGACCCCCGGCTCAGGCTGCGACCGGCGCGAATTGGCGATCGTTCGACTTCTGAGTGCCTACGGGCAGGAGTCTCGAGGAGTGCGTGACCCTCGACCGGTGGACTCGTCGAGCGGCATCGGCTGGTGCCGTGCGAGGTGCCCGCAGGTTCCATGCCGAGGTAACTCCCGACCTGTCTGATGCTGGCAGAGAGGCGTCCTGCATGGTCCCTATTCAGGTTGACCAGGAGAGCACCTTGTGTGGACGGACTAGAGCTTCACAACGACGGGGTTGCTGAGCGGGCTCACTCTGGAGCTGGAAGGGCAGCCTTGTTTGAGCCCGTGGCTGGGAGCCCAGGCAAAACGTGACGCTTCTCCTGCCGATGCCTTCGATGCGTCGGCGTGGATATCGAAGTTGCGCCGTCGGCGTAGAACGCCGCTGGGATCGCACGCTGACTTGTTGTGCGACATGCCAGCGGGGGACGGGCAGTCCGAGCTGCGCCGGAGCCACGGGAGTCGCCGAGTGGCGGAGAGGTGAGACCTAGCCTGCCGGGGGTCTGTCATCTGGTGCCGGTTGGTTCTTGATGACAAACGATCAAGGGCCTGATCGGATTATGCTCCGATCAGGCCCTTGACCTGCGTATTCGTTGGTGGAGCTGAGGGGATTTGAACCCCTGACCCCCTCGATGCGAACGAGGTGCGCTACCGGACTGCGCTACAGCCCCAACGACTCCGTAAGGTTAGCAAACATCCGGGGGTGCTCGCGCATCGGTTACTCGCCGACGGCTCGGCGGTCGTCGGCGTACTGGTCGAAGACCTCGTCGGGGGTGACGAGTTCGATGACCTCGGCCGGTTCGGCCTCCTCGGCGGCGCGGCGGGCTTCGAGGGCCCGGGCGCGGGCGGCGGCGGCGCGGGCGGCCTCGGCGGCGGCGCGGCGGCGGGCGGCGTCCATGCCCACGGCCACGCGGAGCAGGACCAGGTGGCCGGCCAGGAGGGCGGCCGGGGGCAGGGTGACCCACCAGGGGGCGACGCCGGACGCGACGACGGCCCCGGCGGTGATGACCAGGGCCGTGAGGCCGGTGGTGCGGCGGCGGCGCCGGGCGATGACGGTGGCGCGGGTCACGCGGCGGCGGGGTTCGGGGGCCGCGGTCTCCTCGGGCTCCTCGGCCTCGTCGTCGCGCTTGTGGAGCAGGCGGGAGATCCCGGACGCCTCGGTGTCGCGGCGCAGCCACATGGGCACGAGGACGACCGCCCAGACGGCGACGATGGCGAGGTACAGAACGGTGCTGCTCACCGGCCCCACCGTCCCAGGGCACGCTCAGTAGGCGGGCCGACTTTCGGCGCGCGAACGTGCAATGGGAGCAGGGTCACGCCCCGCACGGTACGAGGGGCTGTCAGAGGTTGACGAGCATAAGGGGCGGTGTGTCGCGAGATCGATCTCGCCGTTACTCTCCGTTTGCCCGGCCTTCTCGTTCGCAGGATTCTTACGGCCGGAAAGTCACGGGCGGCTCAGCCGCCTCGGGGAAATGCCTGTTTGCGGTCGGCGAGCCAGCGGGCGCGCAGGCCGCCGGGGACGTCCTCGACGGTGAGGGCGTAGCAGATGTGGTCGCGCCAGGCGCCGTCGATGTGCAGGTGGCGGCGCCGAATTCCCTCTTCGCGGAATCCGAGCTTTTCGACGACGCGGCGGCTGGCGGTGTTCTCCGGGCGGATATTCGCTTCGAGGCGGTGCAGGCCGACGGTGAAGAAACAGTGGTCGACGGCGAGGGCGACGGCGGTGGGAATGACGCCGCGTCCGGCCACTCGCTTGTCGACCCAGTAGCCGATCTGCGCGGAGCGGGCGGAACCCCAGACGATCGCGCCGATGGTGAGCTGGCCGGCGAACTCGTCGTCGTGGGTGACGACCCAGGGCAGGGCGAGGCCCTGCCGGGCTTCGCGGCGCATGGTGTGCACCATGCTGACGTAGGGCCCGAGGCCGCTGCGGAACAGCGGCGTCTCCGGGTTGGTGGGCTCCCAGGGGCGGAGCCAGTCGGCGTTGCGGACGCGCAGTTCGCGCCAGGCGGCGGAGTCGCGGTGCCGCAGCGGGCGCAGCCCGACGGGACCCTCGGTCAGCGTGACCGGCCATCCCCGTAGACGTTCCACGGTTCCATGATTCCCTTGTCGGACGTCTGGACGCCATCAATTCTCGCCGAGAATTCGGGCACCCGGGACGATCGTCACACCCGGCGTCCCCGCTTCATCACCCAGTCGACGCGGAGGTCGTCGTCGAGGACGACCAGATCGGCGTCCTTGCCGGGTTCGAGGGAGCCGGTGCGGTCGTCCAGGCCCAGCGCGCGGGCGGGGACGAGGGACGCGGCGCGGGCGGCGTCCTCGATCGGCAGGCCGAGGCTCGTCACGGCGAGGCGGAACGCGTCCGCCATGGTGATCGTGCTGCCGGCGATGGAGGTCCCGCCGGCGAGGACGGCGCGGCCGTCGCGGACCTCGACGTCCATGACGCCGAGGCGGTAGGCGCCGTCGCCCATCCCGGTGGCGGCCATGGCGTCGGTGATCAGCGCGACGCGGGGGGTGGCGGCGAACGCCAGCCGCGCCACGGCGGGCTCCACGTGGACGCCGTCGTTGATCAGTTCGACGGTGACGCGGGGGTCGTTCAGCGCGGCGGCGATCGGCCCGCCCTCGCGGTGGTGCAGCGGCCGCATGGCGTTGAACAGGTGCGTCGCGACGCGGGCGCCGGCGTCGAAGGCGGCGCGGACGGTGGCGCCGTCGGCGTCGGTGTGGCCGACGGCGGCGATGACGCCGGCGGCGGCGGCGTCCCGGACGAGGTCGAGGCCGCCCGGCAGCTCCGGCGCGACGGTGATCATGCGCAGGTGGCCGCGGCCGAGCCGGACGAGCCGCTGGAACTCGGCGGGGTCGGGGTCGCGCAGCAGCGCCGGGTCGTGGGCGCCGCAGCGGTCGTGGGACAGGTAGGGGCCCTCCAGGTGGATCCCGGCGATCAGGCCGTCCGCGGCGAGGTCGGCGAGGCCGGTGACGGCGTCGGCGAGTTCGCGGGCGTCGCCGGTGACCAGGCTCGCCATCGTGGTCGTGGTGCCGTGGGCCAGGTGGAAGGACACGGCGCGGTCGGCCCCGTCGGGACGCTGGTACGACACGCCCGCGCCGCCGTGGACGTGCATGTCCACGAAGCCGGGGACGACGTGGCGCCCGGCGAGGTCGATCTCCTCGCCCGCGGCGGCGGTGGCGATCTTGCCGTCGGCGATGTGCAGGTCCCCGTGCCGGACGCCGTCCGGCAGGACAATCCGGGCGTTGGTCAGGGTCAGCCCGGGGGCCGGCTTCGACATGGGACTCCTTCGCTGCTCGCCGCTGATCATTGCTGATTGTTCCACCGCGGGAACGTGCAGGTAAGGCCAGGGGCGCGCAGGCTAGAATCCTCGGATGACCTTCGCCCCGGACGGTTCCCCGCACGCCGGAAAGGGGGCCGGCGTGTCCCGGCACGAGCGCTGGAACGCGCTGCTCGAACTGCTCGCGGACGCGGGCCGGCTGACGGTGGAGGAGGCGGCCCGGCGGATGGGGGTGTCGGCGGCGACGATCCGCCGCGACTTCGACCAGCTCGCGCAGCAGCAGATGCTGGCCCGCACCCGCGGCGGCGCCGTGGCGCAGAGCGTCAGCTACGACCTGCCGCTGCGCTACAAGGCGGCGCGGCACGCGTCGGAGAAGCAGCGGATCGCGGCGGCGACCGCCGAGCTGGCGGTGCCCGGGTCGATCATCGGGCTGAACGGCGGGACGACGACCTCGGAGGTCGCCCGGGTCCTCGCGACCCGCGCCGACCTGCACGCCGAGGGCGCGACGCCGGCGCTGACGATCGTGACGAACGCGCTGAACATCGGCAACGAGCTGGCCGTCCGGCCGCATGTGAAGATCGTGCTGACCGGCGGGGTGCCGCGGCCGCAGTCCTACGAGCTGACCGGCCCGCTGGCCACCGGGATCTTCGACCAGGTGACGCTGGACGTGGCGATCATCGGGGTGAACGGGGTGGACGCCCGGCACGGCGCGACCTGCCACAACGAGGGCGAGGCCGACGTGAACCGGCTGATGGCCGAGCGCGCCGAGCAGGTCGTCGTGGTGGCGGACGGCTCCAAGGTCGGGCACCGGGCGTTCGCCCGGATCTGTCCCGTCGGCGCCATCGACGTCCTGGTCACCGACGAGACGGTGCCGGACGCGGAGGTCGCGGCGTTCACCGAGGCCGGCGTCCGGGTGATCCGCGCCTAGCGAGCCCTGTCAGGCGAGTGCCAGCAGGTGGAGGGCGAGCCGTGCTGACCCGGCGCCGTCCTGTTGGGCGATGGCCAGCGCGGTGGGGACGTCGAGGTCGTCGAGAAGCGCCTGCGTGACGGCCTCCTCGGCGGTGGCGGAGGAGGGGCGGCGCCCGGCGGCGGTGTGGAGCCGGTCCAGGACGGCCGCGGCCTCGTCGAGGGCCTCCGGGGTGTAGTCCCAGGGCTCCCGCCAGGGCGCGGTGATGAGCATGAGCCGGACGGCGACGGCCGGGTGGTCGGGGACGAGGTCGGAGACGAGCACCAGGTTCCCGGTGGACTTGGCCATCTTCTCGCCGTCCCGGCGGACGACGCCCACGTGCAGCCAGGCGCGGGCGAAGGGCCGCACGCCGGTCAGCGCCTCGGCCATGGCGGCCTCGTAGGCGTGGTGCGGGAAGCGCAGGTCGGCGCCGCCGCCGTGCAGGTCGACGGCGGGGCCGAAGATGGTCATGGCCATCGCGGCGCACTCGGCGTGCCAGCCGGGGCGGCCGGGGCCCCACGGGCTGGGCCAGGCGGGCTCGCCCGCGCGCGACGGCCGCCAGACGGCGACGTCGAACGGGTGCTCCTTGGCGGGGTCGCCGGGGTCGTCGCCGTACTCGGCCAGCAGCGCGCGGGCCTCGTCCTCGCCGAGCCCGACGCGGCCGGGGACGTCGGCGCCGCGGAAGAGCACCGCGCCGTCCCGCAGGTAGGCGTGGCCGGACGTGAGGAGCCCCTGCGCGAGCGCGATGACCTCCCGGACGTGGTTGTGGGCCCGCGGCTGGTGGTCGACGGCGTGGACGCCGAGCAGGTCGAGGTCGCGTTCGAAGTAGTACTGCTGGACGGCGGCGAAGCTGTCGTAGGGGCTGCCGGCGCGGTGCGCGGCCTGGTCGAGCACGTCGTCGACGTCGGTGACGTTGCGGCAGACGCGCACGGTCCCGCCGGCGTGCCGCAGGACGCGGGCGGCGATGTCCGCCCAGACGAAGGTGCGGGCGTGGCCGAGGTGGGTCGCGTCGTACGGGGTGATCCCGCAGACGTACATGCGGGCGGGTCCGGCGACGGGCAGCGGGCGGCCGCCGAGCCGGAGGGTGCGGTCGGGCGCGCCGGCGCCGCCCGCGCCGCCGCTCGCGGGGGCGCCGCCGTTCGCGGGTGCGGTGGAATCCACGGGAACGCGTTCCTCACGCTGGTCGGGAGGCCCGGGGGCCCTGGCACTCGATGAGGTTTCCTCCCAGTGTGCGAAAAATGCGGTAAAGGCAGTACCCCCGGCGTCCCTCCGCTTGGCGACCTCGCCGCCGGGCGCGGGGCGCGGCGGGGCATGCCGAACCTGAAAGGTCCCGTCTAACGTGCCGGTGATCAGGGAAGACCCCCGTTGGGCGGGCCTCGCCGTTCGCTCGCGAAGGGGACCATGGACGCTTGCCCTGGGGCAACGAGTGCGCTCGGAGGACGCCATGACCGGCAGCGGGGAGCGCGTCGGCGATCCGCCGGACACGGAGGCGCCGCCCGCCGAGCGGGCCGCGCGCCCGCGGCGGCTGCCCTTCGACGCCGCCGCGCTGAAGGCGGCGCGGGCGCTGGTGGTCGAGGGCGCGGCCGAGGCCGGGCTCGACGAGGACCGGATCCAGGACGCCGAGCTCGTCGCCAGCGAGCTGACCGCCAACTCGATAGAGCACGGCGGCGGCGCCGGGGTGCTGTGGGTCTGGCACGACGCCACCCACCTCGTCATCGAGGTCAGCGACGCGGGCCATATCGCCGACCCGCTGGCGGGCCGGCGCCCAGTGCCGCCCGACTCGATCGGCGGGCGGGGGCTGCTGCTCGTCCATAAGCTCGCCGACTTCGTCCGCATCCGGACAGAACCCGGCAGAACCGTCATCCGGGCCTACTTCACCCGCGCGATGATGTGATCATGACGGAGATCTCAGCGCAGGGCTACGGACCGGACCACGCGTCGCCGTTCGCCTTCGCCGTGCACCATGTGCAGATCGCGATCCCGCCCGGCAGTGAGGACGCCTGCCGCGCCTTCTATGTGGACGCCCTCGGCATGAGGGAGATCGCGAAACCGCCGGTGCTCGCCGCGCGTGGCGGGCTCTGGGTGCGCGCGGACGCGCTGGAGATCCATCTCGGCGTCGAGGAGGACTTCCGCCCCGCCCGCAAGGCGCATCCCGGCATCCGCGTCGACGACCTGGACGCCCTCGCCGAACGGCTGGCGCAGCACGGCACCGAGGTGGCCTGGGACGACGCCTTCCCAGGCCACCGCCGTTTCTACGCCTTCGACAACCTGGGCAACCGGCTGGAGTTCCTGCAGCGGGACGGCACGCGCCCCGAATGGTGACCGGCCGCCGGGCCGCGCCCGTCAGGACGCGGGGAAGGGCCCGGCGCGGCCGAGCAGCGCCTGCACGGGGCTGTCCAGCCGTTC
Source organism: Actinomadura geliboluensis (assembly GCF_005889745.1). Taxonomy (GTDB): domain Bacteria; phylum Actinomycetota; class Actinomycetes; order Streptosporangiales; family Streptosporangiaceae; genus Spirillospora; species Spirillospora geliboluensis. The sequence continues at coordinate 10,917 of NZ_VCKZ01000053.1, read as the reverse complement.
GCTCAGCCAGGCCGCCGTCTCCGTCACCGGGGCCATCTGGACGCCGGTCCTGACGCCCATCCGGTCGAGCGCGTAGACCAGGTCCTCGGTCGCGATGTTGCCGGTCGCGGCGGGCGCGAACGGGCAGCCGCCGAACCCGCCGGTGCTCGCGTCCAGCGCGCTCACCCCGTGGTCGAGCGCGGTCAGCGCGTTCGCGTAGCCGGTGTTGCGCGTGTTGTGGAAGTGGCAGCGCAGCGGCACGCCGGGCGCGATCTCGGCGGCGCCGGTCAGCAGCGCGCGCACCTGCGTCGGGACGCCGACGCCGATGGTGTCGGCCAGCGCGATCTCGTCGGGCTCGCTCTCGGCGATCCGCCGCACCAGGTCGAGGACGCGCTCGGCCGGCACCTCGCCCTCGAACGGGCAGCCGAAGGACGCCGCGATCGTGACGCTGCGGAACAGCCCGGCGGCGCGCGCGTCGGCGGCGATCCGCGCCCAGTTGGCCAGCCCCTCCTCGACCGAGCAGCCCTGGTTGCGGCGGCTGAACTCGTCGGTCGCCACGACCACCACGTTGACCTCGTCCACGCCGGTGGCGAGCGCCCGGTCGAGGCCGCGCGGGTTGAGGACGAGCCCCGCGTAGCGCACCCCGTCCGGCCGGGGGACGCGCTCCATCACGGCCTCCGCGTCGGCCATCTGCGGGACGCGCTTGGGGTTGACGAAGCTGACCGCCTCGATCCGCCGCAGCCCGGCGGCGATGCTCCGCTCGATGAGCCGCACCTTGTCGGCGGTGGGCAGGATCGCGGCCTCGTTCTGCAGCCCGTCCCTGGGCCCCACCTCGATGACTTCGACGTCCGCCATGGGCCCTTCCCTTGTATGCAATCTGACGACATGCCGAGAATCGGCCAGGCAGAACCCTTGTGTCAAGCGACCGGAATGCTTATCTTGCATGCAATCGACCGCTGAGGAGGTTCGGATGGTCCGTGCCGTGGACCGTGTGTACACACGGCTGCGCGCCGACATCCTGGACGGCGTCCACCCGCCCGGGGCACGGCTCGGCGAGGCCGAGCTGGCCGAGCAGACCGGCTCCAGCCGGACGCCGGTCCGGGAGGCGCTGCGCCGGCTGGAGGTCGAGGGGCTGGTCGAGGTGCTGCCGCACCGCGGCGCCCGCGTCCCCGACTGGACGCCGGAGGACCTGGAGGAGATCTACGACCTGCGGATGCTGCTGGAGGGCGCCGCCGCGCGGCGGGCCGCCACCCGGATCGAGCCGAAGGACGTGGACCGCATGGACGAGCTGTGCGGCCTCATGGAGCGGGCGGCGGACCCCGGCGACGGCCAGGACCTCGACCGCGTCGCGGAGCTGAACGCCGAGTTCCACGGCATCGTCCGCGCCGCGGCGGCGAGCGCCCGGCTGGTGTCGATGCTCAACGCCGTCGTCCAGCTCCCGCTGGTGATGCGCACCTTCCACCGGTACTCGCCGGACGACCTGGCCCGCAGCTCCGCGCACCACCGGGAGCTGGCCGCCGCGCTGCGGGCGGGCGACGGCACCTGGGCCGAGTCGGTGATGCGGGCGCACGTGCTCGCCGCGAAGGCCGTCCTCCTCCGCGCCTCCCGCCGCCCCGCAGACGACCCAGACGACGACACCGAAACGAGGATCCGCTAGATGTCAACGCACGACGGCGCCGCTCAGGACGCCCGGGGACCGCTCGCCGACCTGCGCGTGGTGGAGATGGGGCAGTTGCTCGCCGGCCCCTTCTGCGGCCAGCTGCTCGGCGACTTCGGCGCCGAGGTGATCAAGCTGGAGTCGCCGGGCGCGGGCGACCCGATGCGCCAGTGGGGACGGGAGAAGCCGCACGGCAAGTCCCTGTGGTGGCCGGTGGTCGCGCGCAACAAGAAGTCGGTGACCTGCAACCTGCGTACCGCCGAGGGCCAGGACCTGGCGCGGCGGATCATCGAGCGGGCCGACATCGTCGTGGAGAACTTCCGCCCCGGCACGCTGGAGCGCTGGGGCCTGGACTTCGACGCGCTCCGCGAGGCGAACCCGGGGCTGATCCTCGTCCGCGTGTCCGGTTTCGGGCAGAGCGGCCCGTACGCGCCGCGCGCCGGGTACGGGTCGATCGGCGAGGCGATGGGCGGCATCCGGTACGTCACGGGCGACCCGGAGAACCCGCCGTCCCGCGCGGGGATCTCGCTCGGCGACTCGCTCGCCGCCGTGTTCGCCACGATCGGCGCGCTCGTCGCCGTCCACCACCGGAGCAACACCGGCCGGGGCCAGATCGTCGACTCGGCGATCTACGAGGCGGTGCTGGCGATGATGGAGTCGCTGCTGCCCGAGTGGGCCGTGGCCGGCTACCAGCGCGAGCGCACCGGCTCGGTGCTGCCGAACGTGTCGCCCAGCAACGTGTACCCGACCGCGTCCGGCGAGATGATCCTGATCGCCGCCAACCAGGACACCGTGTTCGGACGCCTCGCGAAGACGATGGGCCGCCCCGAGCTGGCCGAGGACCCCCGGTTCGCCGGGCACGCCGACCGGGGCCGCAACATGGCCGAGCTGGACGAGCTGATCTCCGCCTGGTCGGCGACGCTCGGCACCGAGGCCCTGCTGGAGACGCTGCACGAGGGCGGTGTCCCCGCCGGCCGCATCTACACGGCCAAGGACATGTTCGACGACCCGCACTTCGCGGCCCGCGAGGCCATCGTGCGGCTCGTCCACCCGGACTTCGGGGAGCTCCCGATGCACAACGCATTCCCCAAGCTCAGCGAGACGCCGGGATCGGTGCGGCACGCCGGTCCCGCGCTCGGCGAGCACAACCGGGAGGTGTACGGCGGCCTCCTGGACCTCGGAGAAGAAGAGATCGCCGCGCTGGCCGAGCGCGGAGCCATCTAGAGCAGGTACGGCATCGGGAGACCGACATGGGTTATCGCCTAGGCGTCGATGTAGGAGGCACGTTCACCGACGTGCTGCTGGTGGACGAGGAGACCGGCGTCAGCCACCGCGCCAAGACGGCGTCCACTCCGGCGGACCAGTCCGAGGGCGTCCTGAACGGCATCCGCAAGGTGTGCCGGGACGCGGGGATCGAGCCGGCCGAGGTCGCGCACGTGCTGCACGGCACCACGGTCGCGACCAATGCGATCCTGCAGGGCAGGGGAGCGCGGGTCGGGCTGGTCACGACCGAGGGGTTCCGGCAGGTGCTGCAGATCGGCCGGTCGTTCGTGCCGGGCGGGCTGGCCGGCTGGATCATCTGGCCGAAGCCGGAGCCGCTGGCCCGGCTGGAGCACACCGTGGAGATCCCCGGCCGGATCACGGCGGACGGCGAGGTCGTCACCCCGCTGGACGAGGACCGCGCCCGCGCGGCGCTGCGCCGGCTGGCCGGGGCCGGGATCGAGGCGCTCACCGTCTCGCTGATCAACTCGTACGCGAACGACGCGCACGAGCGGCGGGTCGCGGAGCTCGCGGCCGAGGAGCTGCCGGGCGTGCCGGTGTCGCTGTCCAGCCACGTGCTGCCGGAGATGCGGGAGTACGAGCGGACCGTCACGACCGTGGCGAACAGCTACGTGCAGCCGGAGGTCGCCCGCTACGTCGGCAACCTCGACCGGTCGCTGACGGGCAGCGGGATCGCGGCGCCGCTCGCGGTGCTGCGCAGCGACGGCGGCCTCACGCGGGCCGACAAGGCGGCCGAGGACCCGGTGTCGCTGCTGCTGTCCGGCCCGGCGGGCGGGGTGACCGGCGCGGTGTGGTTCGCCGAGCAGGCCGGGTTCCCCGACTTCCTCACCTTCGACATGGGCGGGACGTCCACGGACGTCGCGCTCGTGCTCGGCGGCCGTCCCCGGATCGGCCGGGAGACGAGCGTCGGCGACCTGACCGTCCGGGCGACCAGCGTGGACGTCCGCACGGTCGGCGCGGGCGGCGGCTCGATCGCGCACGTCCCCGAGCTGACGAAGGCGCTGCGGGTCGGGCCGCAGTCGGCGGGCGCCGACCCCGGCCCGGCCGCCTACGGCACCGGCGGCACCGACCCGACGGTCACCGACGCCAACGTGGTCCTCGGCTACCTGCCGACGGAGCTCGCCGGCGGGGAGATCTCGCTGGACGTCGAGGCGGCCCGCAAGGCGGTCGGCACCGTCGCCGAGGCGATGGGCCTGCCGAGCGTCGAGGCCGCCGCGGCGGGGATCATCGACATCGTCAACGAGAACATGCTGGGCGCGCTGCGGCTGATCAGCGTCCAGCAGGGCTTCGACCCGCGCGAGTTCGCGCTGATGTCGTTCGGCGGCGCGGGCCCGCTGCACGCCAACGCGCTCGGCCGGCTGACCGGCTCGTGGCCGGTGATCGTGCCGCCGTCGCCGGGCGTGCTGTGCGCCTACGGGGACGCGACGACCTGCGCCCGCGACGAGAGCGCCCGCACGATGGTGCGCCGCTTCTCCACCCTCGACGACGCCGAGCTGCGCGCCGCGCTCGCCGAACTGGCCGACGCCGCCGCCGGGCGGCTGGAGGCCGAGGGCGTCCCGCGCGACAGCCAGACGGCGACGTACCAGTTCGACCTGCGCTACCACGGGCAGGGCTTCGAGATCCCGGTCGAGGTCGACCGCGCGACCGTGGACGGCGACCTGCTCGCCGAGCTCGGCGCCGCGTTCGACGCCGAGCACAAGCGGCTGTTCTCGTTCCTGCTCGACAACGAGCGCGAAGTGATCAACCTGCGGGTCACCGTGAGCGGCCCGCGCCCCGAGGTCGCCTGGCGCACCCTCCCGGAGGGCGACGGCGACCCGGCCGCGGCGCTGGTCCGCGAGACCGAGGTGTGGATGGACGGCGCGTCCGTGCCCGCCCGCATCTTCGACCGTTCCCTGCTGCGCGCCGGGGACGTGGTGCCCGGACCGGCCGTCGTGGTCGAGATGGACTCCACCACCCTCGTCCTGTCCGGGCACGCCGCGACCGTGCACCCGAGCGGCAGCCTGCTGATCCGTCCCACTGAGGAGGGCTGATGGCCGAGATCCTGCAGACCACCACGGAGCCGGTCGGCCGGGTGGAGGTCGACCCGGTGACCCTGGACATCATCGAGAACGCGCTGCGCAACGCGCGGCACGAGATGGACGAGGTGCTGTTCCGCACCGCGCTGTCCCCGGGGATCCGCGAGCAGCACGACGAGTTCCCGCTGATCGCGGACCCGTCCGGGAAGATGGTCGTCGGCCAGTTCGGCCTGTCGGTGCCCGACTTCCTGGAGAACTTCGACGGGACGATCGGCGAGGGCGACATCCTCATGACGTCCGACCCGTACGCGTGCGGCGCCGCGATCAGCCACGCCAACGACTGGCTGCTGGTCGTGCCGATCTACCACGGGGGCCGGCTCGTCGGCTGGTCGTCGATGTTCGGCCACATGTCGGACGTGGGCGGCAAGACGCCGTCGTCGATGCCCGCCGACGCCCGCACCATCTACGAGGAGGGCGTGGTCGTCCCGCCGTTCAAGCTGTACGAGGGCGGTGAGCTGAACGAGGCGGCGCTGCGCATCATCCTCAACCAGGTGCGGATGCCCGACTGGAACCGCGCCGACCTGAACGGCCTCGTCGCGGCCTGCACGACGGCGGCGCGGCGGGTGACCGAGCTGTGCGACCGGTTCGGCGTCGAGACCTACCTGTCCGCGCTGGACGCCCTGCTCGACCGCAACTACCAGGCGATGAAGGTGCTGCTCGCGACCCTCTTCGAGGACGGGCAGACGCTGGAGTTCGCCGACTACATCTGCGACGACGGCTGCGGATACGGCCCCTACGAGCTGAAGATCTCGCTCACCCGCACCGGCGAGAAGATCCACCTCGACTTCAGCCACGCCGCGCCGCAGGCGGTCGGGCCGATCAACTACTTCATCAACGAGAACCTCGTCCGGATGTTCTTCGGCATCTACGTGATCACGGTCGCCGACCCGCAGATCCTGTGGAACGACGGCTTCTACCCGCTGATCGATGTGACGATCCCCGAGGACTCGTTCTGGAAGCCGCGCCACCCGGCCGCGCTGAACGCCCGCAACCACGGCATCGGCCGCGTGTTCGACCTGTTCGGCGGGCTGCTCGGGCAGACGAACCCGGAGATCCTGAACGCGGCGGGGTTCTCGTCCTCGCCGCACTTCATGTACTCGGGGCACTACACGTCCGGGCCGCGCGAGGGCGAGTGGTTCCAGCTGTACTCGATCGGGTTCGGCGGCGTGCCGGGGCGCCCGGTCGGGGACGGCCCCGACGGGCACTCGCTGTGGCCGTCGTTCGTCAACATCCCCTGCGAGTACCTGGAGTCGTACTACCCGCTGCGCATCGAGCGGTGGGAAACGATCGCCGACTCCGGCGGCGCCGGCCTGCACCGGGGCGGCAACGGCGTCGACGTCGCGTACCACTTCGAGGAGCCCGGCACGATCGCGATCCACGACGACCGCTGGCTCACCTACCCGTGGGGCGTGAACGGCGGCCGTCCGGGGGAGCGTGGCCGCAAGTGGATCGACCGGGCGGACGGCACGCGCGAGGTGCTGCCCAGCAAGGTCCACGACGTGCCGGTGGCGCCGGGCGACGTGCTGCACTTCGTGACGTGGGGCGGCGGCGGATGGGGCGACCCGCTCGCCCGTCCCGCCGAGCTGGTCGCGACGGAGGTGCTGCGCGGCCTCGTGACGGCCGAGGGCGCCCGCGACGGGTACGGCGTCGTCTGCACCGGCGACGGCGTCCTCGACGAGGGGGCCACCGAGCTGCTGCGGGCGAAGATGGCCGCCGACCGGCCGGAGATCCCAGTCTTCGACATGGGGCCGCCGCTGGAGGAGATCCTCGCCCGCTGCGAGGAGGAGACCGGGCTGCCCGCGCCGCGCCCGCCGGTCGACGTCCGCTCCGCGGAGGCGCTGCGCCGATGACCGGCCCGGACGACCTGATGGCGGACTACCGGGAGTCCGGCTTCGGCGAGAGCCTCGGCCGCGGCGACGCCCCGGCGGTGCTGGTGGTCGACTTCGCCCGCGCCTACCTGGAGGACGGGTCGCCCCTGCGCGCCCCCGTCGAGGACGCCCTCGCCGCGGCGATCACCCTGATCGGCGCGGCGCGGGACGCCGGCGTCCCGGTGCTGTTCACGCGGGTGACCTACCAGCCGGGCGGCGCGGACGGCGGGCTGTTCCGCCGCAAGGTGCCCGCGCTGCGGGTGTTCGAGGAGGGGAGCCCCCTCGGCGACTTCGCCGAGGGGGTCGCCCCCCGGCCGGGGGAGACCGTCGTCACCAAGCAGTACGCGAGCGCGTTCCACGGGACGTCGCTGGCGGCGACGCTGACCTCGTCCGGCATCGACACCCTGTTCATCTGCGGGCTCTCCACGAGCGGCTGCATCCGGGCCACGGCCACGGACGCGCTGCAGCACGGGTTCCGCCCGCTCGTGGTGGACGAGGCGTGCGGCGACCGCGACCCGCGCCTGCACGCCGCCAACCTGCTCGACCTCCAGGCCAAGTACGCCGACGTCGTCTCCCTCGACCGCGCCCTGGAGCTGCTCACCTGACCGCGGCGGCGCCGTGGAGCGCGAGGGAGAGCTCCACGGCGCTGTCGACGACCGCGTCGAGGTCGTCGCCGAGCCGCCCGTCCGCCCACCGCTGGGCCAGCTCGGTCATCGCGCCGGTGAACATGGTCGCGGCGACGACGACCGGGAGCCGCGGGTTCTCGATGTTGCTCATCGCGAGGACGCCGTCCAGCAGGGCGGTCTGGGCGGCGCGGCGCCGCTCGGCCAGCACCTCGTTGCCGCGCGCCTCGGCGAACAGCACGCGGCCGCGGCGCGGGTCGTCGCTGATGAAGCGGAGCACGCTGCGGATGCCGGCGCGCGTCCGCGCGTCCGGGCTCGGCCCGGCCTCGTCGAGCGCGGCCGCCAGCGCCTCGCCGAGGGCCGCGGCCTCCCGGTCGTAGACGGCCGCCAGCAGCTCGTCGGTATCGGGGAAGTTCTCGTAGAAGTACCGGGTGTGCAGTTCGGCCTCCCGGCACACGGCGCGCACCGTGAGGGCGGCCTCGCCCTCCTCGCCGAACAGCCGGTACGCGGCCCTGACCAGCATGTCGCGCCGCTCGTCCCGCCGCCGGCTCGCGGGCACCCCGGCCCACCGGGTGGACGTGGCCGTGCGCGCGTTCGCCATGCCCCGACGATACCCCCGGCCCGCGCCGGGCATCCCCAGTCTGGACACGGGTGTACCCAAACACTTACTCTGGCCACAGTTGTAGCCAGAATTGGGAGTCCAGATGGCGGCCACCACGACGAGTTCCGGCAAGAGCAGCCCCGGCAAGAGCAATGTCGTCGCGACGCGCTTCGAGCGGGCCTTCGACGCCGATATCCGCTCCAGGTTCTTCAAGGGCCTGGACTTCGCCGGCCCCGACGGCGACCCCGGCTGGTTCGGGCCCGGCAGCGCGGTCTGGTACGTGCACTCGCACCTGCCCACGCTGATCCTCGGCCTGGTCGGCGCCGCCTACATCGAGGGCCTCGACCCGAGCATCAGCTGGATGGCCTACGACCACTCCCGCATCCCCGAGCGCGTCGACGGCATCCCGACCGGCAACATCGACCCGGAGGGCGCCGCCGTCCGGCTCGGCCACTCGCTGTCGTTCTTCATCGGGACGGCCTACGGCTCCACCGCGACCGCCGAGCGGCTCGCCCGCACCGTCCGCGCCATGCACCACACCGTGAAGGGCACCCGTCCCGACGGCCTGCCCTACGACGCCGACGACCCCGAATGGCTGCGCTGGAACTACGCCACCGTGGTGTGGGGGCTCGCCACCGCGCATGAGCGCTACCACCGGCGTCCCCTGCGCGGCCCCGCACTGGACCGCTACTACGGCGAGTTCGTCCGCGTCGGCGAGGCCCTCGGCGGGACGGACCTGCCCGCCACCAAGGCCGAGGTCGCCGACTGCCTGGAGTCCTACCTGCCGCGCCTGGCCGTCACCCCGATCAAGGCGTTCGCGACCGGCCCGAACCTCCGTGACAGCAAGGCCAAGCCGTGGGAGCCCGGCAGCCCGTTCATGGACTGGGCCGCCCGCGACATGCTCCCCAGGTGGGCGCAGAAACTCTGCCTGTACCAGCCGCCGAACCCGGTGGCGCTGCGCGCGCGCAGGGCGACGCTGTGGCTCGTCCTCAACGGCCTGCACGACGCCACCGGCCCGATCCGGGAGTACCGCGAGGCCGAGGCCCGTGTCGCGGGCGGCGCCTCCGCCCCGGTCGCCTCGACGGCACCGGCCGCGCCCGACCCCGTCCTCACGCGGGACGAGGTGGAGGCGACCGCCTGACCCGGTCGCGCGGGCTCAGTCGTAGGGCTGCTCGGGCCGGGGGATCGGGACGGTCTGCGTCGCGTCCATCGCCTGCTCGTCCGTCGGCGGGGTGCCCGCCGGCGGGCGGCGCCAGGTGCCGGTCACCTGCACCCACCGGTCGGCGGGCGGCTGCGGCACGCCGTGCACGATGACGCGGAACGCGACGGCGTCGCCCGCGCAGCACGCGATCTTCATGCGGGTGAGGTACCAGCCGCCCTCGCGGCGCGGGGTGACGAACCCGGTCAGCCGCACCCGGACGCCCTCCAGCGCCCTCGGGTTGCCGCGCTGCGCCTGGAAGGCCCGCCCGATGTACTCGCCGATCGACATCTGGGTCGGCGCCACGGACACGGCGATCTCGCCGTACTGCCGCGAGTCCGCCGGGGGCGCGGGCGCCCGGCCGGTGCCGCGCGAGGCCATGTACGACCCGAGCGCGGGCGGCGCGACCACGGCGATGACCAGCACGGGCAGCCCGAGCAGCCACGCGACCCGCGGCCCGCGCGAGTGGTCGTGCCCGTGGTCGTCATGCCCGTGGTCATCGTGGTCGGCGGGCGCCGGGCGGCGGACGAGCCCCGCGACGCCGAGCACGATCAGCACCGCGGCGGCGGTGAGCAGCGGGATCCGGAAGCCCGGCCGCACGTAGTTCAGGTACTCGCCGGTCGGCAGCGTGATCCAGACGGCGGCCAGGCCGAGCGTGATCAGCAGCAGCGACTGCGCGTGCCGGTTCACAGCAGGATCCCTCCGGCGGCGGTGCCGCAGACGACGGCGAGGACGAAGGTCAGCGGGACGAACCGGATCGCGAACGAGCGGCCGAAGAACCCGGTCTGCAGCGCGATGAGCTTGAGGTCGACCATCGGGCCGACGACGAGGAAGACGAGCTTGGCGGTCGGGGAGAAGCCGGTCAGGCTCGCGGCGACGAACGCGTCCGCCTCCGAGCAGATCGACATGAGCACCGCGAGGAACGCCAGCACCAGGATCGACGCCAGCGGGACCCCGCCGACGCCCGTCACCCACTCCGGCGGGATCAGCACGTTGATCGTCGCGGCGGCCAGCGCGCCGACCACGAGGAAGCCGCCCGCGTGCATGATGTCGTGGGTCATCGCCTCCCGGAACGCCGTCCAGCGGGCGGCGCCCTCGGCGGGGCGGCGGCGCGGGACGCGCAGCCACTCGCCCTTCCCGAACAGCAGCCACGCCCAGCCCGCGACGACCGCGGTGAGCAGCGACGCCCCGAACCGCGCCGCCGCCATCTCCGGCTGCCCGGGGAACGCGACCAGCGTCGCGACCAGCACGACCGGGTTCACGGCGGGCGCGGCGAGCAGGAACGTCAGCGCGGCGGCGGGCGCCACGCCGCGCGCCATCAGCCCGCCCGCGACCGGCACGGACGCGCACTCGCAGCCGGGCAGCACGGCGCCGAGCGCGCCCGCGACGGGGACGGCCGTGCCGGGGCGGCGGGGCAGCACGCGGGTCCAGAACGACGCCGGGACGAACGCGGTGATCGCGGCGGACAGCGCCACGCCGAACACCAGGAACGGCAGCGCCTGCACGCACACCGCGACGAAGATCGTCGACCAGGCGTCCAGGGCCGGGGCGGAGACGCCGGGCGCCACCCAGCGGCGCCCGGCGACGAGCACGACGGCCGCGGCGCCGAACAGCCACAGCGCTCCGCCGAGGGTG
>NZ_VCKZ01000444.1 GCF_005889745.1 Actinomadura geliboluensis | reverse complement strand
GACCGCCCAGACCGCCCAGACCGCCCAGGTCGTCCACCCGCAGGCCGCCCAGCCCGCGCAGCTCCGGGCCGACACGGTCGGGCAGATCGCGAACGGCCTCATCAACTCCCGCCTCTACGTGACGAGCGAGGCCGGGAACGTGCTGTCGGCGGCCGACCAGAACCAGATCAAGCAGTCCCTCGCCGGGGACCACGACGCCGACGTCCGCGCCATGGTGATCAGCAACAACGCGACCGCGAGCCAGGTCAGGCAGCTGCTCCCGGCCGTCGCGCAGCGGGTCGGCAAGGGCGGGACGTTCGTCGCCGTCACCGCCGACGGCAGCCGCATGGCGGCGATCTCCCAGAAGCTGGACGCCCGCGAGATCAACCAGATCGTCACCCGCACGAACGGCATGCCGCTCAAGCAGCGGCTGGTCGACTTCGGGAACCGCGCGGAGACGAAGGTCGACCAGAACGCCCGGTCCAGCGCGCTCATCGGATACGTCGCCCTCGGCCTGGTGGTGCTCGTGGTGGGGGTGGCGACGGTCGTGTTCCTCGGCGCCCGCAAGCGGCGCCTGGCCCGCGAGGCCAGTGAGATGCAGGACCTCAAGCAGGGCGTCCAGGAGGACGTCACCCTGCTCGGCGAGGACATCGCCCGCCTCGACCTCAACGTCATGGACAAGGGCCTCGACCCGGCGATCCGCGCCGACTACGAGCACGCCATGAACTCCTACGACCAGGCGAAGGCGGCGACGGAGCGCGCGGCCAGACCGCAGGACATGTCGTCGGTGACGACGGCGCTGGAGGACGGCCGCTACTACATGACCGCCACCCGCGCCCGGCTGGCCGGAGACCCGGTGCCCGAGCGGCGCGCGCCCTGCTTCTTCAACCCGCAGCACGGCCCGTCCGTGCGGGACGTCATGTGGGCGCCGCCCGGCGGCAGCATCCGCTCCGTCCCGGCGTGCGAGGCCGACGCGGAGGCCGTCCTGCGCGGGGGCGACCCCGACATCCGGATGGTCCCGTACCGGGGCGCGCGGGAGCCGTACTGGAACGCCGGCCCCGCGTACGCGCCCTACGCCGGCGGCTACTACTACGGCTACGGCGGGTTCGACCTGCTCGGCGGGCTGATGATCGGTACCGCGCTCGGCTCGATGATGGGCGGCGGCATGGGCTACGGCGGCATGGACGGCGGGTTCGGCGACGGCGGCGGCGACATCGGCGGCGGCTGGGACTTCGGCGGCGGCGACTTCGGCGGCGGTGGCGACTTCGGCGGCTTCTGACCGCCGCCGCCACCGGCCGCAGCGATCAGCGCGCGGCGCCGCCGGTGGCGGCGGCGCTCCTGCCTGTGGCGGAGCGGACCGGGACCGTCGCGTCGGTGATGGAGACGAGGGTCGCGGCCACTCCCCATGGCCGGACCGCCTCGTCGACGCGCCGGACCAGCTCCGGGTCGTCCCCGCCCGCCAGCAGGGACGGCAGGTCCGCCAGGTCCCGGTCCGCTATCAGACCGCGCAGCGCGACCTCGGTCACCGCCTGCGCGGCGGAGGACGGCGTGCCCGAGGTGTCCGCGGCCGCGGCGTACCTGACGGGGTCGTCGGCTCCCATCAGGGCGTGCGCCTTGAGCCGCACGGGCACACCGTCCCTGGTCATCGCCCGGAACCACAGGTCGTGCGGCCGCGGGCCCACCGGGACGCGCACGCCGCTGTCGGCGAGCGGCAGCAGGTAGCGCAGTCCGGGCCCGCGGACCCCGCGCGTCCTGCCGAAGCGCCGGACGACGAGCCGTTCGCACGACCCGACGCGCCGGAGCCCGGAGAGCGCGGCCACGGCGACCGCCAGTCCGAGGACGATCAGGAACGCGGTGGACGGGGCCAGCGGGCTCTCTCGCGCGGCGAGCGGGACCATCCGACCTCCTCCCCCCTGTTCTCACCTTCCACCGTCGGCGATGGGGCGAGGGCCCGCCATCGGGTCCGATGCCCATAAGAGAGGGGGACGGACATGCAGGTCGGCACGGGTGCCGCCCCACATGGACAAAAGGGCGCCGCATGCGATGACGTGGTCCCATGAGCAGGACACCCGCCTCGGCACTGTACTGGCGCATCCTCGGCATCAACGGGCTGATCTTCGCGATCGGCACCGCCCTGCTGGCGGTCGCGCCCGTCACCATATCCTCGCCGATCCTGCTGCGGGAGCTGCCCGTCCTGGTGGTCGGGCTGGTGGTGATGACGGCGGCGAACGCGCTGCTGCTGCGCGCCAGCCTGTCCCCGCTGGAGCGGCTCACGGCGCTGATGGCGCGGCTGGACTCGCTGCGCTCCCGCGACCGGCTCTCCGCCACCGGCAACGGCGACCTGTTCCACCTCGTCGACCAGTTCAACGCGATGCTGGACCGGCTGGAGGCCGACCGCAGCATCAGCACCGCCGTGGTGCTGGACGCGCAGGAGGCCGAGCGGCGCCGCATCGCGCAGGAGCTGCACGACGAGATCGGGCAGTCCCTCACCGTGGTGCTGCTGGAGCTGAAGTCGGTGGTGGACCGGGCGCCCGAGGAGGTCGCGGAGGAGCTGCGGGGCGTCCAGGAGGTCGTCCGGTCCAGCCTGGACGAGGTGCGGCGCGTGGCGCGGCGGCTGCGTCCCGGCGTCCTCGACGACCTCGGCCTGACCAGCGCGCTCACCGCGCTCGCCGGGGACTTCTCCGGGACCGGCGGCCCGCGGGTGACGCGCCGCGTGCAGACGGGGCTGGAGGGCCTCGGCCCGGACGCCGAGCTGGTGATCTACCGCATCGCGCAGGAGGGCCTCACGAACGTGTGGCGCCATTCGGGCGCGCGCAACGCCGAGCTGTCGCTCACGCAGGAGGAGGACGGGAGCGTCGTCCTCCGCGTCGTCGACGACGGCTCGGGGCCGCCCACCGAGGTCGGCTCCGGCATCCACGGCATGCGGGAGCGGGCAATGCTCATCGGGGCGCGGCTCACGATCGGGCCGGCGAACGGCGGCGGCACGGAGGTGCGGCTGGAGGTGCCGCCGGAGGGCTCCCGGCCCGCGGTGACCGGCTGAGCCGGCGGGTCAGGGCTCGACGAGCCCGACCCTGATCGCGTACTTGGTCAGTTCCAGCCGGTCGCGCATGCCGAGCTTGCCGAGGATGTTGGCGCGGTGCCGGTCGACCGTCTTCACGCTGATCGTGAGGGTCTCCGCGATCTGCTTGGACGAGTACCCCTCCGCGATCAGCTTGATGATCTCCTCCTCGCGCGGGGTGAGGATGCTGTCGGGGCCGTCGCCGTCCCGCTCCCGGCCGAGGTACTCGCGTATCAGCGCCGTCACGGCCGCCGGGTACAGGAACGGCTCGCCGCGCATCGCCGCGCGGCACGCGTGCAGCAGGTCGCGGTCGGCGACGGACTTCAGCACGTACCCGGACGCGCCCGCCTTCAGGGCCTCGAACAGGTACTGCTCGTTGTCGTACATCGACAGGATCAGCGTCCGCACGGTGGGGAAGCGCCGGGAGATCTCCCGCGCGGCCTGCAGCCCCGTCATCCGCGGCATCGCGATGTCGAGGATCGCCAGGTCGACGCCGCCCGCGGCGAGCGCGTCGATCGCCTCCGCCCCGTCCGCCGCCTCCGCGACCACGGTCAGGTCGGGCTCGGCGTCCAGGATCAGCCGCAGCCCGCGGCGCACCAGCGCGTGATCGTCGGCCAGCAGTATCCGGGTGGCGGACTCGCGAGTGTGCACCCGATCACCTCCGGTCTCGGATCCATCCTAGGCGCGGCCCCGCGAGCAGCTTCTCCTCCACCTGCAGATACATGCTCCATGGCGCCGATATGGGGGTCAGACCCGATAAAGCGCGGGGCCCTCGGCACAAAGACTGGACACCGTACGCGGAAAGGGGCGGACGCATGGCACACCGAACGACCGGCGGGCACCTTCACCCGCCCAAGGCGCCGCGGAGGCCGTCCTGCGAAGGGAGCGCCCCCGGCGTCAGAAGGAGGAATCTATCAACCCGAAGAGCCAGGCTTTCCGGAAGCCGAAAGGAAGCAATGCAAGCGCGGGACATCGCCATAAAGGTGCCGACCGTGACGCGGGACGACTCGATCGCGCACGCGATACAGGTCATGGCGCTCGGCCGGCTGCCGGGACTGATCGTCGTGGACGAGGCGCAGCGCCCCCGGGTCGTCCTGCCCGGCACGCAGGTGCTGCGGCTGGCGGTCCCCGTCGCCTACCAGGAGGACCCGGCGCTGACCCGGGTCGTGGACGAGACGCACGCGGACGTCTTCTGGCACGAGATCCGCGACAGGAAAGTGGGCGACTGCCTCGGCACGCCCACTCCCCGCCCGTTCATCGTGAAATCCTCCGCGACGCTGCTGGAACTCGCCGCTCTCATGGCCCGGCAGCGCAGCCCCATCGTGGCGGTCGTGGACGACGCCGGCCTGCTCACCGGCGCGGTGATCCTCGATCGGCTGCTGTCGGCGCTGGCGCTCAGCCGGCCCGACGACTGACCCTCCGGCAACGCCCCGACCCACCGCCGCGCGGCGGCCTCCGGACGGAGGACCCGCGATGACGGCGGTGGCGGCGCTCGCCATCTTCGTCGTCGCGTTCTTCTTCATCGCCACGGAGAAGGTCGACAAGGTCAAGGTCGTCCTCGTCGCGGCCGGGGCCATGACGGTGCTGGGGCTCACTCCCGGCGCCGGGGTCTTCTTCTCCGAGCACGACGGGATCGACTGGAACGTCATCTTCCTGCTGCTCGGCATGATGATCATCGTCGGGGTCATCAAGGGCACCGGGCTGTTCGACTACCTGGCGATCTGGGCGGCCAAACGGTCCAAGGGCCGGCCGTACCGGCTGCTGGTGATGCTCATGGCGATCACCGCGGTCGCCTCCCCGTTCCTGGACAACGTCACCACGATCATGCTGGTGGCGCCGGTGACGGTGGTGGTCTGCAACCGGCTGCGGATCCCGGCGCACCCGTACCTCATCGCCGAGGTGCTGGCGTCCAACATCGGCGGCGCCTCGACCCTCATCGGGGACCCGCCGAACATCATCATCGCCAGCCGGGCGGGGCTGACGTTCAACGACTTCCTCGTCCACATGGCGCCGATCGTGGTGATCATCTTCATCGCGTTCGTGCTGCTGGCGCGGGTGCTGTTCCGCAAGTCGTTCACCTACGACGAGCGGTACGTCGCCGAGGTGATGTCGCTGGACGAGCGCAAGGCGATCACCGATCCGGCGCTGCTCGTCCGGTGCCTGGCGGTGCTCGGGCTCGTCATCGTCGGGTTCATGCTGCACTCGGTGGTGCACATGGAGCCGTCGATCGTCGCGCTCGTCGGCGCCGGGGTGATGCTGCTGGTGTCGCGGGTCGACGTCGGGGAGGTCCTGGACGAGGTCGAGTGGCCCGTCCTGGTGTTCTTCGTCGGCCTGTTCGTGATGGTGGCGGGCCTCGGGCACACCGGCGTCATCGAGCGGATCGGCGTCTGGGCCGCGGACGCGGTCGGCGACAACTACTTCGCCGCCGCGACCAGCCTGCTGTTCGGGTCCGCCGTGCTCGGCGCGTTCTTCGACAACATCCCCTACGCGGCGACGATGGCGCCGATCGTGGAGGGGATGGCGGCGGGCGCCCCCGACCCGACGACCGCCGAGGCGCTGTGGTGGTCGTTCGCGCTGGGCGCCGACTTCGGCGGCAACGGCACCGCCGTCGCGGCGAGCGCCAACGTCGTCGCGATCGGCATCGCCGCCCGGACCGGGAACCCGATCAGTTTCTGGCAGTTCACCCGCTACGGCATCGTCGTCACCGTGCTGAGCACGCTGATGGCGTGGGTGTACGTGGCGCTGCGCTACTTCTAGCGCGGCTGCCGCGGGCTGGGGCCGGGCACGTCCTCTAGTAGGCGTGCTCGGCCATCAGCCGCCGGGACGCCTCGGTGATGCTGCCCGACAGCGACGGGTACACCGCGAACGTCTGGGCGACCTGGTCGACGGTCAGGTGCTGCTGGACGGCCACCGACACGGCCAGGATCAGCTCGCTGGCGCGCGGCGCCACGATGACGCCGCCGAGCACGATCCCCGTGGACGGGCGGCAGAACACCTTGACGAAACCGTCCTCGAAGCCCTGCATCTTGGCGCGCGCGTTGGTGAACAGCGGCAGCATGACCGTCCGGGCGTTGACGTCACCGGAATCGACCATGTGCTGCGTCACGCCGACCGACGCGACCTCCGGGTCGGTGAAGATGTTGGACGCGACCCAGCCGAGCTTGAGCGGCTGCACCGCCTCCCCCAGCGCGTGCCACATCGCGATGCGGCCCTGCATGCCCGCGACGGACGCGAGCATGAGGACGCCCGTGCAGTCCCCGGACGCGTAGATGTGCGGGACGGACGTCCGCGACACCTTGTCGACCTCGACGAAGCCGCGCGCGTCGCAGCGCACGCCGACCTCCTCCAGGCCGATCCCCGTGGTGTTCGGGACCATCCCGACCGTCATCAGGCAGTGCGAGCCCTCGATCTTCGTCCCGTCCTCCAGGGTGACGATCACGCCCTCGCCCGAGCGCTCCACCCCCGCGGCCCGCGACCGCGACATGACGTTCATCCCGCGCCGCAGGAACACGTCCTGCAGGACGGACGCGGCGTCGGCGTCCTCCGTCGGGAGGATCCGGTCGCGCGAGGACACCAGCGTGACCTTCGACCCGAGCGACAGGTACGCGCCCGCGAGCTCCGCGCCCGTCACACCGGACCCGACGACGATCAGGTCCTCGGGGAGCTCCGGCAGGTCGTAGAGCTGGCGCCAGTTCAGGATGCGCTCGCCGTCCGGCTCCGCGCCGGGCAGCACCCGCGGCGTCGCGCCCGTCGCGATGAGCACGATGTCGGCCCGGATGCGCCGGTCGCCGACCGCGACGACATGCGGCTCCACCAGCCGCGCCTCACCGCGGACGATCTTCACCTCCTCGTAGGCGAGCCGTTCGGCGACGTCGAACGACTGGGCCCGCGCGAGGTCCTTCACGCGCTTGTTGACCTCGGCCATGTCGGCCTCCAGGGCGCCGACGATGCCGTCCGGGCCGCCGTTGAAGCGCAGCCCGAGGCCCGTCGACTCCGACATGACCGCCATGCGGGTCGAGGTGGCGATGAGCGTCTTGGAGGGCACGCAGTCGGTGAGCACGCAGGCGCCGCCGGGACCGTCCCGTTCGATGACGGTCACGTCCGCGCCGAGCTGAGC
>NZ_VCKZ01000443.1 GCF_005889745.1 Actinomadura geliboluensis | reverse complement strand
CCCCACCACCGCAAACACGCCACCGGAGGGGTTTCGCCAGAGATGTTACGCAGAGCTACCTTTCATCTGGTCGCGCGGACCCGAGTGGAGGGCCGACTGGTGGAGCACCCCTCCGGATCTCCCGGAGCCCTGTCGTCAGGGCGCCCGTCTACAGGGGACGGGAGAGAGAAAGGGGTGATGATCCGGTGAAGCATCGTCGTTCTCACCGCTTCTGGGAGAGGGTTTCGGCCCTCGCCAGCCTGGGGCGGTTCGCGGTGTCGCTCGCACGATTCGGCGTCCTACTCCCGAAGCTGACCCCAGCCCCAAAGTAGGGGTGTCGGTAAGAAACGCGTCATGAGCCCCAAACGGCGTTGATCTTGTTGTGATTTGGCTGGTCGATGCTGGGCGGCTATGGCGCACCCCCCGATGCACATCGACGAGCTTGTCGAGCACTGGACGGTTCTGGACGAGGAGCGTGAGCTGATCGCCGGGAAGCGTGGCGCCACGCGCCTCGGATTCGCGGTCTTGCTGAAGTTCTATACGCAGCACGGGCGCTTCCCGCGAGGACGTTCGGAGTTGGCCGACGAGGCTGTCGAGCATGTGGCTAAGCAGGTCCAGGTGCCCGCCTCGGAGTTCGGCTTCTACGAGTGGTCTGGTTCCACGATCGAGTATCACCGTGGTCAGATCCGTACCCACCTGGACTTTCGCGTCTGCACGACCGTGGACGCGGAGAAGGTCACGGTGTGGCTGGCCGAGAATGTCGCCCACGCCGAGCGCCGGCCCGAGCGGGTTCGTGAGGAGCTGCTCAAGTATCTGCGTGAGGAGCGGATCGAACCGCCGACCTCGGGGCGGATCTCTCGGATCGTGGCCTCGGCCTTGCACAACGCGGAGGTCACCTGGTCGGTGCGGATCGCTTCTCGGCTGAGTGCGGAGACCACCGGGCGCATCTGCGCCCTGGCCGGCATCGACGATGGCGTCGACGACGAGGACAGCGAGGATGAGGCGGCCGAGGCGACGGCGGAGGAGGACGACGGCGTTTCTGGGCTGCTGGCGCTGATCAAGTCGGCTCCGGGCAACGTGAGCCTGGAGTCGATGATGACCGAGATCCGCAAGCTGGAGGCGGTGCGTTCGATCGGGTTGCCGCTGGGGTTGTTCGCCGATGTGGCGCCCAAGGTGCTGGCGGCCTGGCGGGCTCGGGCGGCGGTGGAGGCTCCCTCTCACATGCGCACGCACCCGCGTGAGCTGACGGTGCTGTTGTTGGCGGCGCTGGTCTGCGAGCGGGAGCGGGAGGTCACCGACACGTTGGTGGAGTTGCTGATCGCGACCGTGCATCGGATCAAGGCGCGGGCCGACAGCAAGGTGACCAAGGAGCTGATCAACGCTTTCAAACGGGTGACCGGGAAGGAGAACATCCTGTTCAGGGTCGCCGACGCCGCGCTCGGTCGTCCCGACGATCCGGTCCGCGCGGTCATCTTCCCGGCCGTGACCGGCGGCGAGCAGACGCTGAAGGACCTGGTGCACGAGTTCAAGACCAAGGGCCCGGCGTACCGCACCACGGTGCAGACCACGCTGCGCGCCTCCTACACCAACCACTACCGGCGCGGGTTGATCGCGTTGCTGGACACCTTGGAGTTCAAGAGCAACAACACCGCCTACCAGCCGGTGATCGAGGCGCTGGAGTTGGTCCGCCGCTACGCCAAGGCGGGCAACACCACCTACTACCCGCGCGGCGAGCGGGTGCCTGAGCATCGCGGCACCGCCGGCGCCTGGGAGGACCTGGTGTTCAAGAGCGACAAGCGCGGCCGTCGGCGGGTGGTGCGGATGGTGTACGAGATCGTCACCTTCCAGGCACTGCGCGAGGCACTGCGCTGCAAAGAGATCTGGGTGGTCGGCGCGGACTCCTTCCGCGACCCGGAGGAGGACCTGCCCGCCGACTTCGCCGCCCGCCGCGCCGCCAACTACGCCGAGCTGCGCAAGCCGCTGGACCCCAAGGAGTTCATCGCCGAACTGAAGGCCGAGATGCGCGCCGAGTTGGAGGCCTTGGACACCGCGCTGCCCAAGCTGGACTGGGTGGAGATCTCCGGCCGCAAGTCCGGCGCGATCAAGCTGACGAAGATCGGCCCGGCGGAGGAGCCGCGGAACTTACGCAAGATCAAGAACGAGGTGAGCCGCCGCTGGGGCGCGGTCCCGCTGATCGACATGCTCAAGGAGGCGGTGCTGCGCACCGGCTGCCTGAACGCCGTCACCTCGGTGGCGGGCAACTCCACCCTGGGGCCCGAGGTCCTGGCCGAGCGCCTGATGCTGGCGATCTTCGGGTACGGCACCAACACCGGGATCCGGGCGGTCGCCGCCGGCGGCCACGCCCACAGCGAGGACGACATCCGCTACGTGCGGCGCCGCTACCTGACCCCGCAGGTCGCCGCCGACATCGCGATCGCCATCGCGAACGCGACCTTCACCGCCCGCGACACCGCGCTGTGGGGCGAGGCGACCACCACCGTCGCCTCCGACTCCACGCACGTGCGCGCCTACGACCAGAACATCTTCACCGAGTGGCACTCCCGCTACGGGGGCCGCGGCATCCTCATCTACTGGCACATCGAGCGCGGGTCGATGGTCGTGCACTCCCAGACCCTGCGCGCTTCGGCCTCGGAGGTCCACGCGATGATCGAGGGCGCGGTCCGGCACGGCACCGCCATGAAGGTCGAGGGCAACTACGTCGACTCGCACGGCCAGACCGAGATCGGGTTCGGCGTGACCCGGCTGCTGGGCTTCGACCTGCTGCCGCGCATCAAGCAGATCAACAAGGTCAAGCTCTACCGCGTCGAGAGCGGCGAAAGCGACCTGTACCCGCGGCTGGCACCGGCGATGACCCGGCCGGTCCGCTGGGAGGTGATCGAGCAGAACTACGACCAGATGATCAAGTACGCGACTGCGATCAAACAGGGCACCGCCTCCACCGAGGCGATCCTGCGCCGGTTCACCGAGGCCGCCTCCCACCCGGTCTACCAGGCCATGCTGGAGGTCGGCCGCGCGCAGAAGACCATCTTCATCGCCCGCTACCTGCGCCTGCGCGAACTCCAGCGGGAGATCCAGGAAGGTCTCAACGTGGTGGAGTCCTCCAACGGCGCCAACTCGGTCATCCTCTACGGCAAGGGCGGCGACATCGCCACCAACC
Organism: Actinomadura geliboluensis; assembly: GCF_005889745.1. Taxonomy (GTDB): domain Bacteria; phylum Actinomycetota; class Actinomycetes; order Streptosporangiales; family Streptosporangiaceae; genus Spirillospora; species Spirillospora geliboluensis. The sequence continues at coordinate 4,030 of NZ_VCKZ01000443.1, read as the reverse complement.
GGCGCGAGGAACTGGAGATGACCGTCCTGTGCCTGCGCATCCTGCAGGCCGCGCTCGTCTACATCAACACCCTGATGCTGCAAGACGTCCTCGCCGACCCCCAATGGTCCAAACTGCTCAAGCCCGCCGACCGGCGCGGGCTGACTCCGCTGTTCTGGCAGCACGTCCAGCCCTACGGCGAGGTACGGCTGGACGTGGCCAAGCGCCTGCCGCTCGGCGGCCGGGCGCAGACCGCGCAAGCAGGCGCCGCCCAGTAGCGCCGAGACCACCCGCGGGGGCGGAATCGAGTGATTGCGCCCCTTGGCCGATCCAATCAGAATCCCGTGCTCGACCTGGCGGAACGGGCCACCGATCTCGTCGGCGACCTGAACGCCGCCGGAGATGACGCCGTCCGCTCCCTCGTCGGGGATCGGGGTTTTAGGGGAGGCCGAGGCCTCGGGTGGCCAGGCGGGTGAGCCGGGTGACGGTGGTGCCGGTGTCGTCCAGGGGTTGCAGGAGGTGGCTGACGGTGAGGCGGACCAGTGCGTCGGCGGTCGCGGCGATGTCTTCGTCGTCCAGGCCGGGGGCGCGGGCGGTGATGTGCTGGCTGAGGACCTGGCCGGCCAGTGCGATGAGGGGCTGGGAGTCGGTGGTGACCAGGGGCAGCAGGGTGTCGCCGCCGCGGTCGCCGGACAGGATCGTGCGTAGCAGCGGGTTGGTGGCGCCCTGGTCGAGGGTGTAGCGGACGGCGGCCTCGATCGCGGAAGCGACGTCGTCGTGCGCGGCGACGTGTGCGGCGACGCCGTCGATGAAGCGTTCGGCTTCGCGGATGAGCAGGGCTTGGCCGATCTGGTCCTTGGAGGAGAACTCTTTGTAGAGGGTTTGGCGGCTGACGCCGACGGCCGCGGCGACCGCGGTCATGGTGACCGCCGACCAGCCCTGGTCGGTCATCAGGGCGAACGCGGCGTCCAGGGCGTCGCTGCGGAGTTGGTGGCGCACGCGGGTCTGGAAGTCGGCCGGGACGTGAGTGTTCACGCCGCCGACAGTAACAAGCCGGGTGTCCAGTGGCCGGACACCCCTCGACCCCCGCCGAGGACATTCCAACCAATGATGTGCGTGGCATTGACAAGTCGCGACTGATTGTCAAAGGTGGCGGGGTGAGATTCATCGACCGGCTGTGGCGGCGCCGCCACGCTCCGCTGGACACCCCGCCCAGTCTCCCCACCGTTGCGGGGCGGACCCGGTGGAGGAGGTTCGCCGCGGTCCTGGTTCCGGTCCTGGGTGTGGTCGCGGTGATGGTCGTCGGGGTGCTGCGCGGCGCGCTACCGGTCTCGGCCGGGTTGAAGGGCAAGACCAACATCAAACTGACCATCCAGCGGCTGTCCACCAACGCCGGCGGGTCCTTCCCCCGGTTCTTCCAGACCCGCGACGGCGACCGGCGCACCGTGGTCGCCCTGGCGCTGCGCGACACCTGGGCCGAGGGCATCTGCGCCTCCGGCAAGGTCTCCAGCCCGCTGGGCTCGCGGGTGCTGCGCATCACCACTCAACCCGGGCAGCGGCTCCAGCTCGATGAACTCCAGTTGGCCCTGGAGTCCATCGATGACGTCGAGGTCGTCGGGGGCGGGATCGCCCTGGGCCGCGGCGGCACCACTCCCGTCAAGGGCCTGGGCGACATCCCCGTCCAGACCGGCCCGCCCGGCACCCTGCCCATCACCGGCACCGACCTCAAACTGCGCATCCACGGCCAGGTCCGCTGGGTCACCGCCAGCGGACTCAAACTCGCCGGGATCGACATGACCATGGGAGGCGACGTCAAAGAATGCTTCTGAACGCCGCGACCCCGCTCACCGGCCGCCTGCGCAACCACTGGCGGCGCTGGCGGTCCTGGCGCCGCAGCCGGCCCTTCTGGGGCGGCCTGCTCACCACCACCGGCGGCGCGGCCATCCTGCTGCTGCCCGCCGACCTGTACACCGTGCTGTCGCTGCCCGGCACCGCGGGCCTGGCCGGGTTCCTGCTCGGCGGCATCATCACCCTCACCGGCCTGCTGCTGTGGTACCAGCCCCGCCACCACACCCTGCTCAGCGTCATCGTCCTCCTGGCCGCCCTGGCCTCCTTCCTCTACACCAACTTCGGCGGCTTCCTGATCGGCATGCTCCTCGCCCTCACCGGCGGCTCCCTCGCCTTCGCCTGGACCCCCGCCACCGAAGACGCCACCGAAGACGCCACTCGGCCTTCCACCGGAGACACCGAGCCGCCCTCCGGTGAACTTTCCACCCCGCAGCCGCACCACCCCCGCACCCCATAGGCCCCTGGTCCCGGCGGAGGCGCCCGCCGGGACCAGGTTCACACCACACAGCCCGCCAGGCCCCCGCAGACCGAACCCGGGGGCAGACCGAACCCGGGGGCGAACACGCCCGTGACGCGGTTCTGACCGGTACCCCTTGTGGCCGGAGGGGGTGCCCGGCATCCAGCCGCGCGCCTGCACGGCTTGCCGGGGTGCTCACACCGATGACCGCAACAACCCCGGTGTCCGCAAACCCCGGGCAATGGACTGGTTGACAGTCAGAACAATCGTGTTCTCTTCATTGACATAGAGGGCTTGAGTGTCAAATGGTGGGGGTATGGATGGGATACAGAGTCTGGTCTGGCGCGAACCGCTTCCCCCATCGGATCCACCCCACGCACCCCGATCACTGGCATGGAGGGCGGTCGGCGGCGAGGTCTGGGCGCTGGCCGTGCTGCCCGGCGGCCCGGCCGACCAACCGCAGCCCAGCGCGGTGATGAGCGTGTGCGCGGTGACGCTGACGCACCTGGGGTCGCTGATCGAAGCGCCGCTGCGGCTGCGGGGCATCTGGCTGACCTGGACGCAGTGTCCGGCCGCGGGCCCGCCCTACCTGCTGGTGGCGCGGCTGGCCTCCGTGGAGGCCGGACAGAGCTGGGCACGGCTCACCGCGACCAGCCCAGCGGAAGACTGCGTCTGGGAGGCCATCGGCCAATTCGACGACGGGACCCCCTCATGACATCCCCGAACGGCACGGCCCTGGGCACGGCGACCAGCGATCCGGCCGCCGAGCAGCTGTTCTTCGAGATCTTCCTGACCCCCCGCGACGACCCCTACCCGGCCTACCGGCGGCTGCGCGAGACCGCGCCGGTACTGCTCACCGGTGACGGCACCCTGGTCCTGACCCGGTTCGCCGAGTGCGACGCGGCGCTGCGGCACCGCTCGTTCGGCAAGGGCAACGAACTGGCGGGCTTCGGACTCCCCGGCGGCGCCGGCGAACAACAGCGCCAGGCCCAAGGGCGGCTCGGGCACAGCATGCTGTTCGCCAACCCGCCCGAGCACACCCGGCTGCGCCGCTCGGTCGGCTCGGTGTTCACCACCCGGCACATCCAGGACCTGCGGGCCTCCATCGAAGACCGCACCCGCAAACACCTCGGCCAACTCGCCCGCCGGTCCGGCGGCGACTTCGTCGACACCCTCGCCCTGCCGCTGCCGGTCAACGTGATCGCCGACCTGCTCGGCGTCCCCGAAGCCGACCGGATGGTGTTCACCCCGAAAGTCCGCCAGATGGTCGCGCTCCTGGAACCCGCCGCCGACCCCGAGGCCATCACCGCCGCCGCGGCGGCCGAAGCCGACCTCGTCGCCTACTTCACCGATCTCCTCGCCGCCAAACGAGCCGACCCGCACGAGGACCTGCTGTCGCGGATGGCCACCGCACCCGAGCAGGCACGCCTGTCGCAACAGGAGATGATCTCCACGTCGCTGCTGCTGTTCGGCGCCGGGTTCGAGACCACCACCAACCTGCTCAGCAACACCCTGCACGCCCTCCTGGACCACCCCGACCAGCAAGCCGCCCTGCGCGCCGACCCCGCCCTCATCCCCACAGCGGTCGAGGAGTTCCTGCGCTACGACTCACCCGTCCAGGTCGACGCCCGCACCGTCCTGCACGACACCGACTTCGCCGGCACCCACCTCAAAGCCGGGCAGGTCATCGTGATGCTCCTCGGAGCGGCCAACCACGACCCCGACCTCGTCGAACAACCCGACACC
>NZ_VCKZ01000442.1 GCF_005889745.1 Actinomadura geliboluensis | reverse complement strand
GTGGTGTCGTCGACACGGTCGATCACGGACATGACGTGTGGTTCTCCCCCCGAAGAACGTGGGCGCTTCACCCACTGATCACTTGCTCCCCAGCAAGATCACTTTCCACACCTGAGGGAATACCCCCTCCACAGGCGCCTCCCGCGCGAACAGGTGAGTCGCTTCAGAGGTCGTGGCTTACTCGCGGGCTTGTCCGGCCTCCTGGGCCTCGGCGCTGCCGGTGTCGGTTGTCGGCCTGTTCCATTGGGCCAGCAAGCGCAGGGAGGTCTCGGACGGGCTGCCGGGTTCGGTGCCGTAGACGAAGAGGATCTGGTCGGGGTCGTCTGCGGGGGTGAGGGCCTGGTAGGTGACGGTGAGGTCGCCGACGAGCGGGTGGTGGTAGTCCTTGGTGCCGGTCGTGCGCCGGTGGACCTTGTTGTCCGACCAGAAGCGGCGGAATTCCTCGCTGCGTATGGACAGGTCACCGACCAAGGCGCTCAGGACCGGGTCGTCCGGGTGGCGGCCCGCGTCGAGGCGGAGCATGGCGGCGGTGTCGGCGGCGACGCGGGGCCAGTCCCGGTACAGCTCGCGCGCGTGCGGGTCGAGGAAGACGAAGCGGGCCTGGTTCCGCTCGGCCGCGGGGAGTGCGCGGAAGTCGGTGATCAGCCGTCCGGCGAGTGGGTTGTGGGCCAGCACGTCGAGGCGCCGTCCGAGGACGAAGCCGGGGCGGCCAGCCTGCTGGAGGGTGTCCAGCAGGTCCCAGGTAGCGGGGTGGACGCGCTGGGGACGGGGGCGCCGGCGGGCTGGCCGGGGCCGTGGCCGGGCGAGGGTGTGCAGATGGCTGCGCTCAGCGTCGTCCAACTGGAGGGCGGTGGCGAGCGCGTCGAGGACCTCTGTGGAGGCGCTGCGGCTGCGGCCCTGTTCGAGGCGGGTGTAGTAGTCCACGCTCACCCCGGCCAGCCGGGCGAGTTCCTCCCGGCGCAGTCCGGATACCCGGCGTCGGCCCAGGCCCGGGTCCTCGAGCCCGGCTTCCCGCGGGGTGAGGCGGGTGCGGGCGGAGCGGAGGAATTCCGCCATGGGTGCGCCGGTGGGGTGCTCACGGTCCATACATCCAGGGTATGCGCGTTCACTGAGGATTCGGCGGCGGCTGGGTGGCCCATTTTGTCCCCCGATCAGGCGGGCCCTTTTGAGGCCTCTTTTGCCTGCTCAGAGCTGGTTCAGTGAATGTCAGAGCCCGCCACCACAAGGGGTGGCCGGGCGAAGTAAACGGTATGGAGACATCTCATGGCAACGTGGTTCATCACCGGCGGATCCCGCGGGCTGGGACTGGAGATCACGCGGGCGGCACTGAACGGCGGCGACAACGTCGTGGTCGCTGCCCGTGACCCGCGCAAGCTGCCGGACGAGCTGCGCCGGCACGACCGAGTCCTCGGTGTCGCCCTCGACGTCACCCGCAGCGAGGACATCACCGCCGCCGTCGAGACGGCCGTGGAGCGCTTCGGCACGATCGACGTCCTCGTCAACAACGCCGGTCGTGGCCTGCTCGGCGCGCTGGAGGAGATCACCGACTCCGAGGCGCGGTCCCTGTTCGATCTCAACGTCTTCGGGCTGATCAATGTCACCCGCGCGATCCTGCCCGCAATGAGGGCGGCCAGAGCCGGAAAGGTCGTGAACATCGGCTCCCGTTCCGGCTTCGAGGGCGAGCCCGGGGTGAGCATGTACAGCGCGTCGAAGTTCGCCGTGGCCGGTATCAGCGAGGCGCTCGCGGTGGAACTGGAGCCGTTCGGGATTCAGAGCATGATCGTGGAGCCCGGCGTCTTCCGCACCGACTTCCTCGACGCCAGCTCCCTGTCAGTCGCCGCCGGGCGGATCGACGCCTACGACGGCACACCCGCCCACACCACCCTCGACTGGGCCGGCACCGTCAACCACACCCAGCTAGGCGACCCGGTCAAGGGCGCCGCACTGATCTATGAGGTGACCTGCCAGGACAAGCTGCCTGGGCACCTGGCCCTGGGGCGCGACGCGATCGAACGCCAGCTGGTCAAGATCCGAAGCCTTCAGGACGACCTCGCGGCCTGGCAGGACAAGTCCGCCGCCACCGCCTGCGACGACGCCGCCTGACCGCCCCGACCGATCCCCCCGAGAAACAGGAAGGAACCCTGATCATGACGCACCTGCTGACCGGCCGGCCGCTCGACGGCCGCGTGGCCGTGGTCACCGGAGCCTCCAGCGGCATAGGGGCGGCCACCGCCCGCCGACTCGCCGAACTCGGAGCCGCTGTCGCCGTCATCGCACGCCGCCAGGAAAAGCTCGCCTCCCTCGCCGCCGACATCACCGCGGCCGGCGGAGAGGCCATACCCCTGTCCGTCGATGTCACCGACCGGGCAGCCGTCCGCACAGCCGCCGACCAGGTGGCGGACACGCTGGGACCGGCGGACCTGGTGTTCAACAACGCGGGCGTCCAGTTGATCTCCGCCATCGACGAGCTCAAGGTCGACGACTGGCAGCGGCAGATCGATCTCAACGTCACGGGGGTGATGAATGTGATCGCTGCCTTCCTCCCGAACCTGACCGCCGCCGCCGAGCATGGAAAGCCCGCCGACCTGATCAACACCTCCTCCATCGCGGCGACCCGCATCCTGGAGAAGTTCTCGATCTACTCGGGCACCAAGGCGTACATCAGCCACCTCACCCGTCTCATCCGGGTCGAACTGGGCCGCAAGAACGTGCGGGTGAGCGCCATCGAGCCCGGCATGGTCGACACCGAACTACCCGACCACGTCACCGACCCCGACGCCAGCGCCCTGATGGCCGGCCTGCTCCACGACATCGAGTGCCTGCGCAGCACCGACATCGCGGAGACCGTTGCCTTCATTGCCTCCCTTCCCCGACACGTCAACATCAGCGAGCTGACCATCCTGCCCACGGCCCAGTCCGTATAGCGCAACAAACAGGCTGTGCCCACGCAGCTGCGGCAACTGCCGAGCAGTTGCCTCCCACCTGTGCCGGTGCCTGCCTGGTGCGCCGGGCAGACCGATGAGCCGAAGTTTTCTGAGGAGCACCATGACCATCACCGACACCGTGAGCTGGAACACGGAGGCCCTCGACGAGATCGTCTCGAACGACGGTGGGCGTCCCGTCCTGTTCACCAACGCCCGGATCGTGACTATGGACCCGCTGATCGGAACCGTGACCGGTGCCGACATCCTGTTCGTCGGTTCCCTGATCGTGGGCGTCGGCCCCGGAATCGTCACCGCGGCGGAGGACGACAACGCCATCGTCGTCGACTGCACGGGCATGACCATCGTCCCCGCCGTCGTGGACACGGTCGCGCTGGCCGGCGGACGCGGCCGCCGCTCGGATTACGTCGCGACGCTGACTCCGGGCAACACCACCGACTTCCTCGTGGTGCCCGACGAACTCGCCACCGATGTGCCGAGCGCAGTGGCCACCCTCCTTTCCCGGCCGGAGCAGGTTCGCGCGCTGGTCGCAGCCGGCCGACCCGTCCTGTGGGCGGGCACCGACGCCCCCGGCAGGGCCACCGCCCCCGAGGCGGGCATCCCGGCCGCACCGGACCTGACCGGCAGCCCGCAGGTCGGCGTCTGGATCGACCGGAAGGACTTCCTGCACCAGGGGCTCACCGCCGACGGCCGCTACGACGAGACCCGGGGTGGCCGCCCGCACGCCTACCAGGGCCGGTTCTGGATCGACGGCGACCGCATCGACTACCTGGACGACCTCGGCTTCTGGGCCTACGGAGAGTTCAAGGGCAACGAACTGCACCACGCGGGCTACGTCATGAAGCTGAGCTGACCCGCCGGTCGGCAGACGCCGTGTGGCAAACACAGCGGCCCGGCCCCCGGGCAGCCCACAGACGACCGGCTCCAGGACCGCGCTGCCCGTACACGTCCTGATCCTGGGTGCGCGACACCTGGGGAACGGCGGCCTGGTTGCCGTAGCCGGGGCGACCAAGGCTGGAAGCCGAGCAGCACCGGCGCCCCCGGCAGCCCGCCATCCCCCGCTCCGACGTACGGAAGAAGACACCTCATGAACGTCAACGACACCACCAGCGCGACCGTCCTCGAACAGCTCTGGCGCCGCCCCGCGGATGAACGGCGCATCCTGTTCACCGGCGCGACTATCGTCACCATGGATCCCGACCGCGGCGTCATCGACCGCGGCGACCTCCTTGTCGAGGGCAGCACCATCACCGCCGTCGGCCCCGGCCTCAGCGCCGGCGACGCCGTGGTCGTCGACGCCACCGGCACCATCCTCAGCCCCGGCTTCGTCGACACCCACCGACACGCCTGGGAGGCTCAGCTGCGCCGAATCATGCCTGACGTCGACGACCTCGGCGGCTACGTCATGTCCACGCTGGCCGGCTCCGCCACGGTCTACCGGCCCGAGGACATGTACATCGGTACGCGACTGGCCGCCCTCACCGCGATCGACAGCGGCATCACGACCATGCTCGACTTCTCCCACAACTCCCGCACCCCAGCACACTCCGACGCCGCCGTAGAGGCCCTTCGCGACACCGGCATCCGCGGCGTGCACGCCTCCATGGGCCCGCACTTCGGCGACTGGGACCGGCAGTGGCCCGGCGACCTGGCACGTATCAAGGGCCGGTACTTCAGCAGCGACGACCAGCTCCTCACCCTGCGCCTGGCGACCCTCGCCACCGACGAGATCGCCGGACCGGCACTCGCCTATGGCCCTGAACTAGCGCGTGTGGCAGCCGACTTGGGGATCGGAGTGAGCGTCGACGCCGTGTTCGGCCCGTCCTCGTCCGAGGCCATCCTGCGCTGGGCCAAGGACGGCATTCTCAGCCCCGACGTCACCCTCATCCATTCCACCGGACTGACCCCCGAGGCATGGAAGGCGATGGGGGAGACCGGCAGCACCGTGGCGCTCGCCCCCACCTCCGACGCCCAGATCGGCCTGGAGTCCGCGATCCCCGCCGTCGACGAGGCCCTGTCCGTCGGCATCCGCCCCGGACTGAGCATCGACGTCGAAGTCGCCCTGGTCAGCGACATGTTCACGCAGATGCGCGCCCTGCACGCCATCCAGCGCATGCGCGCCGTCAACGCCGCCTACGGCACCGACCGGCAGCCCGATCGCATCACCACCCACGACGTCCTGGACTTCGCCACCCTCCAGGGCGCCCGCACCAACGGCCTGGCCGCCGTCACCGGCTCGCTCACCCCGGGCAAGAAGGCCGACCTACTGGCCATCCAGGCCGAGGACCTCAACAACATGCCGCTCAACGACCCGATCGGCACCGTCGTACTGGGCTCCGACGCCCGCAATATCAGCGCCGTGCTCATCAACGGCGAGCCCCGCAAGTGGAACGGTCGCGTCCTCGACGTCGACGTGTCCGCCCTGCGTGAGGACGTGCGCGCCTCCCGCGACCGCGTCCTGCGCGCCTCCGGATACGCCGACCGCCGGGTCTGACCGGCCGCACCGTCGCCGGTGCCGACACGATCAGCAGGATCGGCCCGGCCATCGCCCGGCCACTCGCCTCGGCCGGGCCGTCCTGCCCATCACCTGTCAACCCAACGGAGCCCGTCCATGTTCAAAAACACCCTGCACCTGCTCGGACTGTTCACCACGCTGCTCGCCTGCGCCGCTCCGGGCGGCGGCCGCCCGGAGCCCGCCCCTCACCCGTACGTCGGCATGTGGGTCACCGCAGACGGGCGCATCCGCCAGGAACTCCTCGCCAACGGCCGCTACGAGGAGGAACGCGACGGCCGCAAACGCGCCTACACCGGCCGCTACACCGTCACCGGCACACACCTCGACTACCACGACGACCTGGGCTTCACCGCCACCGGCGACGTGCGGAACGGCGTGCTCTACCACGAGCACCTGGTGCTCTACCGCGAAACAATTTCTCGTCGATGAAAGGTCCGCGTTGCCGCGTGCGTGGTGCCGGTTGAACAGCTTCTTGCGCTTGCCCAGGTTGCGATGCTTCTTGCGTTTGTAGGGGGTACCGACCGCGCCGCCGGCGCCGACGTACCCCTTGTCGGCGTAGCAGGCGATCGCCCGGTCCGTCAGAGCGTCGATGATGCCGTGGTCGCGGGCGACGGTCAGATCGTGGGTGGAGCCCGGTAGCGCCGGCGACGCCCAGATCAGCTCGCCGTGCGGGTCGGTGAGGAACTGGACGTTCACGCCGTGGCGGCGGTGTTTGCCCGAGTAGTGGAGCCGGTCGCCTGCGCCCGACAGCCTGTCGGTGGCCACCAGCGTGCCGCCGGGATGACGTAGGCCTTGCGCTGGGCGGTCCGCATGGCTTGCCGCAGGTCGGGAGCCAGTTCGGCGAGTAGCTCGATCACCTCGGTGACGTAGCGGTGCGCGGTCGCGGCACCGACGCCGAACGCCGCCGCCAAGGCCGGTAAAGGTCTCGTTGCGGCGCAGGTGCACCAGGACCAGCAGCGCTTGGCGGCCAGGGGGCAACCGCCGCCGCCGCGACCCGACCCGGCGCCGATGCCTGCGGATCAGATCGGCCCCGAACCTGCGGGCAGAGCGAGACAGATCGAGGGCAGCGCGATAGAAAAGCAACGGAGCTCCTGGTGGTCAAGATCGTCGCAAATCTCGATCTACCAGGAGCTCTCTTGTCGCCGCTCACGCCTCGCAGGCCGCAACCAGCCCGTGACCTGCGGACTCAGGTTGGAATTTCCTCAATCCAGCGTGGCCGGTCGTGCAGTTACTACGGAGGTAGGGGACTGGTGCTCGATGGAACGGGGCTATTGCCGGGTCCTGCCTGGGCGCCTCGACCACAGGTTTCGTCCTGCACGTACACAGAGGCATGGGCAGTTGCGCCCTATGGACCCCACAGCGGATGCACGTGCCGCTCCCGGTCCCGGATGCAGACGGTTGACACAGGCCCCACGCATCTTCTCCCGCGACCGACAGTGGGTAGTTGCTTCACGCATACACCGCTGGGCTGCGGACCAGGCGACATCACGGGGGCAGTGGTGGCCAGGCCCGATCCGTGCCCGCGAGCAAACATCGAGCAGACAGGGGGACGGAACGGGGCGAATCGGGCGGCGGGCAAACCGGGACGATCTCGCGTTTGCCCTGGTCAGGGGTGGTGGGTCGCGTGGGACTCGAACCCACAACCTACGGATTAAAAGTCCGGAGCTCTGCCAATTGAGCTAGCGACCCGTCCCGCAAGCGTACCGAGATCGGCGGGGGGTTCGCGACGGGGTTACGGGG
>NZ_VCKZ01000441.1 GCF_005889745.1 Actinomadura geliboluensis | reverse complement strand
AGCCGGAACGGCGAGGCGGCTCGGCGGGGTGCTCGCCGGTGCCGATTGTCGCGCACCCGCGCACGTCCCCGGGGCGCCTCACCCCCTGCGTCCCCGTAGAATCGTCAGCCGTGACACAGCCCAGCAGTGAGCGCGGCCAGGGGGCCGCCGCGGACGTCGACCTGCCCACCCAGTACCGACCGGCCGATGTAGAGGGCCGGCTCTACGAGCGGTGGGTATCGGCGGGGCTGTTCACCGCCGACCCCGAGCGCGCGCCGGAGCGTCCCGCGTACTCGATCGTGATCCCGCCGCCGAACGTCACCGGTTCGCTGCACATGGGGCACGCCCTCGACCACTCCATCCAGGACACCCTCGTCCGGCGGCGCCGCATGCAGGGCCACGAGGCGGTGTGGGTGCCGGGCATGGACCACGCCGGCATCGCCACCCAGAACGTGGTGGAGCGCGAGCTGGCCAAGGAGGGCCTGTCGCGCCACGACCTCGGCCGCGAGGCGTTCGTCGAGCGGGTCTGGCAGTGGAAGGCCGAGTCCGGCGGCCGGATCCTCGGGCAGATGCGCCGGCTCGGCGACGGCGTCGACTGGACGCGCGAGGCGTTCACGATGGACGACGACCGCGCCCGCGCCGTCCGGACGATCTTCAAGCGGCTGTTCGACGACGGCCTGATCTACCGCGCCGAGCGCATCATCAACTGGTGCCCGCGCTGCCTGACGGCCCTGAGCGACATCGAGGTCGAGCACGAGGAGGTCGACGGCGAGCTGGTCTCGATCCGGTACGGCTCCGGCGAGGACGAGCTGGTCGTCGCGACGACCCGGGCGGAGACGATGCTCGGCGACACCGCCGTGGCCGTCCACCCCGACGACGAGCGCTACGCGCACATGGTCGGGCGGGAGATCGAGCTCCCGCTGACCGGCCGCCGCATCCCGGTCGTCGCGGACGCGCACGTCGACCCCGCGTTCGGGACGGGCGCGGTCAAGGTGACCCCGGCGCACGACCCGAACGACTTCGAGATCGGCCGCCGGCACGACCTGGCGTCGATGTCGGTGATGGACGAGCGCGGCGTCGTCACCGCGTCCGGCCCGTTCGAGGGCCTCGACCGGTTCGAGGCGCGCCCGGCGGTCGTCGCGGCGCTGCGCGAGCAGGGCCGGATCGTTCAGGAGGTCCGCCCCTACAAGCACTCGGTCGGGCACTGCCAGCGCTGCTCCACGGTCGTCGAGCCGCGCGTGTCGCTGCAGTGGTTCGTGAAGGTGGAGTCGCTGGCGCGGGCCGCCGGCGACGCCGTCCGCGACGGCCGCGTGGCGATCCACCCGCCGGAGATGGCGGCCCGCTACTTCGAGTGGGTCGACAACATGCACGACTGGTGCATCAGCCGGCAGCTGTGGTGGGGGCACCGCATCCCGGTCTGGTACGGGCCGGACGGCGAGGTCGCGTGCCCGGGCCCGGACGAGGAGCCGCCCGCCGGCTGGACGCAGGACGGCGACGTCCTCGACACCTGGTTCTCCTCGGCGCTGTGGCCGTTCTCCACGCTCGGCTGGCCTGACAAGACGCCCGAGCTGCAGCGGTTCTACCCGACGTCGGTGCTGGTGACGGGCTACGACATCCTGTTCTTCTGGGTCGCCCGCATGATGATGTTCGGCCTGTACGCGATGGACGGCGTCCAGCCGTTCCACACCATCGCCCTGCACGGCATGGTCCGCGACCAGTACGGCAAGAAGATGTCCAAGTCGTTCGGGAACGTCATCGACCCGCTCGACTGGGTGGACGCCTACGGCGCCGACGCGACCCGCTTCACGCTGCTGCGCGGCGCGAACCCGGGCGGCGACGTCCCGGTGGCCGAGCAGTGGGCGCAGGGCTCGCGCAACTTCTGCAACAAGCTGTGGAACGCGACGCGGTTCGCGCTCATCAACGGCGCGCACGTCCGCGGCGCCATGCCCGCCGAGGTGACGACCGTCGACGCGTGGATCCTGTCGCGCCTCCAGACGGTCATCGCCGAGGTCGACGAGCACCTGGAGTCCTACGACTTCGCGAAGGCGTGCGAGGCGCTCTACCACTTCGCGTGGGACGAGGTCTGCGACTGGTACGTGGAGCTCGCCAAGGTGCAGCTCGCCGACGAGCGGGCCGAGGCGACGCGGCGCGTCCTCGGCGAGGTCCTCGACAAGCTGCTGCGGCTGCTGCACCCGGTCATCCCGTTCGTGACCGAGGAGCTGTGGACGTCCCTGACCGGCGGCGACACGATCGTCACCGCGCCGTGGCCGGCCGCCGAGCCCGCCCGCGCCGACCGGGCCGCCGAGGCCGAGATCGAGTCGCTGCAGCGGCTCGTGACGGAGGTCCGCCGGTTCCGCGCCGACCAGGGCCTGAAGCCGGGTCAGCGGGTCGCGGCGGCGCTGGAGTGGGGCGGGTCGCCGCTGGCCGCGCACGAGGAGGGCGTCCGCGCGCTGCTGCGCCTCACCGCGCCCGGCGACGGGTTCGCCGCGACCGCGTCCCTGCCCGTCGAGGGCGTCGCGGTACGGCTCGACACCGCCGGCGCGATCGACGTCGCCGCCGAGCGCAAGCGCCTGGAGAAGGACCTCGCCGCCGCCCGCAAGGAGGTCGAGCAGGCCCGGCGCAAGCTCGGCAACGAGGCGTTCATGGCGAAGGCGCCCGAGGCCGTCGTCGCGAAGAACCGGGACCGGCTCGCCCAGGCGGAGGCCGACATCACCCGGCTGGAGTCGCAGCTGGCGGCGCTGCCCGCGGGCTGACGCGCGAACCCCGGACGCGACCGCGCGAACCGTCGGCGCGGCGGGCCCGCCGCCGTTACGATCCGGGTGGGCCTGCGGGCTTTTGGTGCTAGGTGAACCATCAGGAGTGCAATGGCGGAGTCACCCCGCTGGTCCGGTTCCCGGAGCGGAGCGCAAGCGGAGCGTAGGGAGCCGGACCGGCCGCTCTCTGAGGGGGGTGTGGGGGTTTCCCCCACCGAGGGTCAGTCCGGTTCCCGGAGCGGAGCGCAAGCGGAGCGTAGGGAGCCGGACCGGCCGCTCTCTGAGGAGGGTGTGGGGGTTTCCCCCACTGAGGGTCAGTCCGGTTCCCGGAGCGGAGCGCGAGCGGAGCGTAGGGAGCCCGACCGGCCGGTCTCTGAGGGGGGTGCGGGTGTTCCCCCCGCCGAGGGCCAGCCCGGCATGCCGGGCTACATGTCCGGCGATGAGGCGGACTCGGCTCGGGGCGGCGCCGAAGGAGCCGCGCAAGGAGGCGCCGATCCGGCGCCTTGGGGCGGGAAGCGCCCATGGTGGTCGGCCGACTCCGGCGGGACGGGGCCGCTGTCGTCGCTGGGTACGGGCGGGCACCCGATGGTGGGCGGTTCGGGCGCCTTCCCGCGGGTGGGCACCGGCGGGCATCCCGTGGTCGGCACCGGCGGGCACCCCGCCGTGGGCACCGGTGGGCATCCCGCCGTCGGTACCGGCGGCCATCCGGTGGTCAGGGACGGCACCGGCCCGCTGCCGCCCGTCCCCGCCGCGCCGGCCGCCGGACGGCGGCGGCGCGTCCCCCGGCTGCTGCTCGTCGCCGGCGCCGCCGTGGTCGCCGGGGTCGCGCTGATGGCGGGGGCGCTGGCGTTCCGGACGGGCGGCGGCGGCGTGCAGGACGCGCCCACGGCGGCGCTCCCCGCGCCCAAGAAAGTGATCACGGCGGGCGCGGCGGCCGGCGGGCTCCACAAGGACGCGCTGACGGCGCCGCAGGCGAGCGCGGCGTACCCGTTCATCGCGCGCGCCGTCGAGGCGGGCGGCGTCCCGGCCGCGCAGCACGGCACGGCCGTCTACACCGCGGAGCCGGTGCGAAAGCTGAACGTCCTGTTCATGGGCGGAACGGGCGCGGTGGGCGATCCGGCGGCGTTCCTGCGCAAGACGCGTCCCACCACGTTCATCTGGGGCCAGGACGTCCCGTTGGGCGGCAAGGGCGCGAAGGCGTTCTGCGGCACGTTCGCCGTGCTGGCCGAGACCCACACCTACTGCGCGTGGGCGACCCGGGACTCCTACGGCATCGTCGCGGCGAACCGCCCGACGGTGAACCCGCAGTTCCCGCTGATGGCCGACGTGATGGGGCGCATCAGGAAGGACGTCGAGAAGCCGAAGTGACGAAGAGCCGCTCGGTGTCGGCGCCGAGGACGTCCAGCACGCGCCCGGTGAAGTAGCCGGTGCCGAGGACGGCGACGCGGTGCCCGAGCGTCGCCAGCGACTCCGGGGTGATCGCGTCGGCGTCGACGACGTCCCAGGCGTCCGGCAGCGGGCGGGTGAAGCGCAGGTGCGGCAGCGGCAGCCGGACGAACGTCACGGGCAGGTCGCCCAGCGCGGCGACGGCGCCGTCCAGGTCCTTGTGGTCGGGGAGGCAGACGACGGCGTGGTCGACCGTCCCCCAGGCGTGCCGCGCGGCGGCCAGCGCGGCGGTGACCCCGGCGCCGTCGATGGCGGCGTCGACGAGCACCTCCGTCGCGGACCCCGGCACCGCGTGCCGGGACATCCGCCCGGGAAGGACGACCGACGCCAGCACCTCGCGCAGCCTCGCGGCCGGTGGCTCCGCGGCGCCCGGCAGGCGGCGGGCGGCGGCGACGCCGAGTTCGGCTCCGGCGCGTCCGAGGCCGGCGGGCAGCAGGTCGGCGGGCAGGCCCGCGCCGCCGGGGCCGACGACCTCCACGCCCCGCAGCACCTCCGCGACCGGCGCGGACTGCGGCGCCGACAGGACGACCGTCCCCGGCGCCGCCACGCCGAGCTTCTCCCGGGCGATCTCGGCCTCGGTGTCGCCGAGGACGCCGGCGTGCTCCAGGAAGACCGGCGTTATCGCGGCGACGTCCGGCGGGAACAGGGCGACCTCGTCCGACCGCCCGCCCATGCCGGCCTCCAGGACGAGCGCGTCCGCGCCCGCCCGGCGCGCGTGCAGGACGCCGGCGAGCAGGAAGAGCCCGGACGGCGAGAGGTACCCGTCCGAGGGCGGCGGGAGCGCGCCGACGGCCGTATCGAGGTCGGCCGCGAGAATGGCCAACTCGTCGCTGGAAACGGCGCGTCCGTTGATCCGGATCCGGTCGCGATCGGTGCGGAGGCCGGGGCTGGTGACGGTGCACACGCGAAAGCCGGCGGCGGCGAGAAAGGCCGAGGCATAAGTCGCCGCCGTGCCCTTCCCCTTGGAGCCGACGACCGTCAGGACGGGCGCGGACGGGCCCAGCACGCCCAGGGCGCCGGCGAGGGCGCGGGCCCGCCCGACGTCGCGGGTCTCGCCCGGAGCGCGGCGCTCCCATTCCCGGAAGAACACGTCCACTCCTCCAGTGTGGGCCCGGACGGAGTGCGGCGCGCCGCCGAGTAGGCTCGAACCGTGAGTCAGCGAACCGAACCGGCCGGCTACCGGGCGACCGTCGCCGCGATCATGGCGCGCGGGGTCGAGTGGGAGATCGATCCCACCCTCGACCGCGTCCGCGACCTGGTCGACGTCCTGGGGGAGCCGCACCGCGCGTACCCGGTGATCCACATCGCCGGGACGAACGGCAAGACCAGCACCGCCCGGCTCATCGAGGCGCTGCTGCGCGAGCGCGGCCTGCGGACCGGCCTGTACACCAGCCCCGAGCTGACCACGCTGCGCGAGCGCATCGCGATCGACGGGGAGCCGATCGGCGAGGAGCGCTTCGTCGCGGCCTTCGAGGACGTCCTGCCCTACGTCGAGCTGGTCGACGGCAAGCACCCGTCCCGGCTGTCGTTCTTCGAGGTGCTGACCGCGATGGCGTTCGCCGCGTTCGCGGACGCGCCGGTCGACGTGGCCGTGGTCGAGACCGGCATGGGCGGCGCCTGGGACGCCACGAACGTCGCGGACGGCGTGGTCGCCGTGCTCACCCCGATCGGGCTCGACCACACCCGCTACCTCGGCGACACGCTGGAGGAGATCGCCGGCGAGAAGGCCGGGATCATCAAGCCGGGCGCGGTCGCGGTGCTGGCGCAGCAGCCGGTCGAGGCGGCCGAGGTGCTGCTGCGCCGGGTCGCCGAGATCGGCGCGACCGCGGCGCGCGAGGGCATCGAGTACGGCGTGCTGAGCCGCGACGTCGCGGTCGGCGGCCAGCAGCTCCGGCTCCAGGGCCTGCACGGCGTCTACGACGAGATCTTCCTGCCGCTGTTCGGCGAGCACCAGGCGGGCAACGCCGCGACGGCCCTGGCCGCCGTGGAGGCGTTCGCGGGCGGCGCGCCGACCCGCGGGGAGGCCAACCTGGAGGCCGCGACCCGCATCGCGGCGGGCGAGGCCTACCTCGGCGGCGAGGAGGGGCAGCTCGACCCGGCGCTGGTGCGCAGCGGCTTCGCCCAGTCGGCCTCGCCGGGCCGGCTGGAGGTCGCGCGGACGGGCCCGACCGTCCTGCTGGACGCCGCGCACAACCCGGCAGGGATGGCGGCGACCGTGCAGACCGTCACCGAGTCGTTCGGCTTCACCCGGCTCGCCGGGGTGCTCGCCATCTCCGCCGACAAGGACGTCGCGGGCGTGCTGGACCAGCTCGAACCCGTGCTGACCGAGCTGGTGGTGACCCGCAACTCCTCGCCCCGCTCGATGCCGCCCGAGGAGCTGGCCGAGATCGCCGAGGGCATCTTCGGCCCCGAGCGCGTCCATGTCGCCGAGCGGCTGGACGACGCGATCGACCGGGCGATCGGTCTCGCCGAGGAGACCGGCGAGTACCGGGGCGCCGGAGTTCTGATCACCGGGTCGGTGGTCACCGCGGGCGACGCCCGCACACTGCTGCGCGTCGCGGAGGGACGGTCATGAGCACCCAGGTCGCGGACAACCCGGCGCGCAGGCTGTTCGCCACCGTGCTGGCCTGCGAGGCGATCGTGATCGCGCTGGCGATTCCGGTGGCCGTGGCGGTGCTGGACGTGGACGGCGCGGTCGCCGGCGGCGTGTGCGGGAGCCTCGCGCTCGCCTGCCTGGTGCTGGCCGGGCTGCTGCGCCGCCCGTGGGCGGTTCCGGCGGGCACCGTGCTGCAGGTGCTGCTCATCGCGACCGGGTTCATGGTGCCGGTCATGTTCTTCCTCGGTGTCGTTTTCGGGGCGCTGTGGTGGACGGCCATTTGGCTGGGACGCAAGGCGGCGAGCGCGCAGCCGCGCTAAGTTCTGCGGGGACGGCAGCCACTCATCCCGCCGAATACCGCGAATTCGATTAATCGTCCCAATTTGGACATCCCTCCTTTTCCGGAAATGCGCGCTGCGGCGGATGACGACCTCCGAAGGAGCAGGC
>NZ_VCKZ01000440.1 GCF_005889745.1 Actinomadura geliboluensis | reverse complement strand
CGTAAATTGTATATAAGAGACAGGTGCGGGGGTGGGCGCCGGTGCGGGACGATGGGCGTCCGGTCGTGGACGGCGCCGGCGGCGGCACGGTGCGGCGGGTGCGGCGTTCGTGGCGAGGGAAGGCCAGGAGCGCCAGGACGGCCAGGCCGACGCCCGCGACGCGCAACAGGAACGGTCCCGACTCGTGCGGCCACGGCTCGCCGTACAGCAGCGTGGCCGACAGCAGCAGGTGCGTCTTGGCGGTGACCGTGACGACCGTGACGATAATCATGAGGCGGCAGCGCTGCAGGCCGATCGAGAGCAGCCCGAGGCCGAGGCCGCCCGCCAGCAGGAACAGGTACGGGTGCGGCGAGGCCAGCACTCCTGGGCCCCGGCCGTCGGCGAGCATCATCGCCATGCCCTGGCCGAACACCTCGGTGGCGCCGAGCAGGACGCCCGCGCCGAGCCCGTGGGCGATTCCGGTCAGCGGGCGCGCGTGCCGTCCACTGACGGGGCGGTCGCGCACGCAGAACATCCACAGCGGCAGGACCAGCGACGGCACGAACACCAGGCCCGCCTTCCACAGCGGGAGGGTATCGGCGGCACCGGCGCCGCCCGGACGGTGCAAGGCGTCCGGCAGCGACTCGCCGGCGCCGGGCAGCACCGACAGCGCCGCGGTGATCATCGCGGCCACGGTGATGAGGACCGCGAGCCACTCCCGCGACGTCGGCCGTTCACCGAACCCGCTCATCCCCACCGCGAGGAGCGTGACGAGGCCGAGCCCGTAGGCGGGCAGAGTCGCGACCACGGGCAGCGTGACGAGCGCGAAGGCCGACAAGGCGAACCCCGCCAGCAGCACCGCGACCCCGGCGAGCCAGCGCGGGCTGCGCGCGAGCCGTCCGGCTGCGTGCAGCGGGTGCCGACCCCCGATCGGGCTCATCCGCCCAGCGGCCGTCTTGAACAGGACGTAGGCGGCGATATAGACGGCCTGCGCGGCGCAGGCGAGGACGACCGCGTGCATGGCGCACCTCCGGGACGGACTCGCGTCCTTCACCCCACCCGGCGAAAAACGCTGTCGAAACGGATGGTGACATGAGGAGGGCGTCCGCCGATTCTCGCCGCGAGACGGAGAAAACACCCGATTTGTGCGCCTCGGTGAGTATCGCGGGGCCCGGCTGTCCCGGAAAGGCCAAGATCAATGCATCGGGCGCATTGCCGATCACTCACCGCAGGGGAATGATTGCGGTGCGCTTCCGAGTCAGGTGTGGTGATGCAGTGTCGGTCAGGTTGGAGAGGCTGGGCGAACCGTTCGGCTTCAGCGACGGCGAGGGCGGCCGCCGGGCCCGCCGGGCGGTGCGCGAGCGCGCCGCCAAGCTCATCGCGGACGAGGGGCTTCTCGACGACGTCGAGCTGATGACGGCCGAGGCCGTCGCCAACGCCGTCCTGCACGGTTCCGGGCTCGTCACGGTGACCGTCGCCACCGACGGCCGCGCGCTGCTCGTGGAGGTCGCCGACGACGGCCCCGCCCGCCCCGGTCCGGCGGCGGCCGACCCGCACGTCCGCCGCCGCCTCGACCACGGCCGCGGCCTGACCGTCATTGACGCCCTCGCCGACGAATGGGGGCTGGAGCAGACCCCCGACCGCACCCGCCTCTGGTTCACCCTCAGCCCCTGAACCCCGCCGAGCGCTAGGGGCACGGCTAGGAGGACAGGGCGCTAGGGGCGCGGCGTTAGGTGGCAGGGCGTTAAGAGGCAGGGCGTTAAGAGGCAGGGCGTTAGGCGGGCTGGGCTCTAGGAGGGCCGGACGGTAGGCGGGCCGGGCGGTAGGACGGCCGGGCGGTAGGAGAGCAGGGCGCTAGGAGAGCAGGGCGCGGCGGACGACCTTGCCTGTGGCGTTGCGGGGAAGCGTGTCCAGGAAGTGGACGTCGCGGGGCACGGCGAAGCGGGCCAGATGCTCCCGGACGTGCGCGCGAACGGCTTCGGCGTCCAGTTCCGCGCCCTCGCGCAGGACGAGGAAGGCGGCGGCGCGCTGCCCGAACTCCTCGTCCGGGACGCCGACGACGGCCACCTCCCTGACCTGCGGCAGCTTCTCCAGCACCTCTTCGATCGCGCCCGGGAAGACGTTCTCGCCGCCGGAGACGATCATGTCGTCGTCGCGGCCGTGCACGAACAGCCGGCCCTGGTCGTCGAGGTGCCCGACGTCGCCGAGGCTCATCAGGCCGTCCCGCATCTCCTTGGTGCCGCCGCCGGTGTAGCCGGCGAACAGCAGCTCGTTGGCGGCGAAGATGCGGCCGGTGGTGCCGGGCGGGACGGGGCGTCCCTCGTCGTCCAGGATCGCGACCCTCGTCCCCGGCGGCGGCGTGCCGGCCGTGTCGGGGTCGGCGCGCAGGTCGGCGGGTGTGGCGATGGTGACCCAGGACGCCTCAGTCGACCCGTACAGGTTGTAGAGGACGTCGCCGAACGCGTCCATGAACGCGGTGGCGAGCGTCGCGGGCAGGGCCGAGCCGCTGACGGCGGCGATCCGCAGCGAGGACGTGTCGTGCTTGCGCCGCGCCGGCTCCGGGACGTCCAGGACGCGCTGGAGCATGACCGGCACGGCGACGAGCGCGGTCGCACCCGTGAGGTCGATCGTGCGGAGGGTCTGCTCGGGGTCGAACCGGCTCCGCAGGACGATCGTGGCGCGCAGCGAGATCGCGGTCTGGAGCATCGCGTAGCCCCAGGTGTGGAACAGCGGCGCCTCGATGAACATCCGCTCGTGCACCCGGTACGGGATGCGGGACAGGATCGAGGTGAGCGGCGACAGCCCGGGGCGGGAGTGCCGGTCGGCGCCCTTGGGATGGCCGGTGGTGCCGGAGCTGAGCACGATCGTCCGGCCGGGCTTCGCCGGCGGGTCGACCGGCGCCGCGGGCGCCGTGGCGATGGCGTTCTCCAGCTCCGACCCGGGCCCGCCGGCCGTGATGACGTGCACGGTCTTCGGCACGGCCGCGACGAACCCGGCGAACTCGGCGTCGGCGATGACGACCTCGACCCGCTGCTGCCGCAGGACGGTGACGAGCTGCTCGGTGCTCATCCCCGTGTTGAGCAGCACGAGGTCGGAGCCGCGCTTGCTGCACGCGGTGAGCGCCTCGACCATGCCGCGGTGGTTGCGGCACAGCACCGCCACGCGGGGCGAGTCGTTGAACCGGCCGAGCGCGGCGGCGAGCCGGTCGGTGCGGGCGTCCAGCTCGCCGTAGGTCAGCTCCCCGGCGTCGTCGGCGATCGCGACGACGCCGGGGTCGCGGGCGGCCGCGGAGGCGACCGTCCCGCCGAGCAGGGTGCCCCAGCGGCGCAGGGCGTCGAGCTGGCGGACGACCTTCAGCGGCGGCCCGGGGCGCCACAGCCCGCTCCGGGCGAACATGCCGCCCGCGCGCGCGACCGACGCCGCACGGTGCCCGAACTCCGATCGTCCGCTCATCTCCCACCGCCTCCGGTACGGGGTTCCGGATTACCGACCGTACGGTTGGCGGCTTTCGTGTACTTCTGACTGAAGTCAGCTCTTCGCGGCGGCGATTGTCAGGTGCCTGACAACGAACCGTCCGCGGCGGCGGTCATCGGGGCGTCCGCCTTGTGTGTCCTGCCCGCCTTCTCCGCCGCGTCCGCCGCGTTCGCCTCGGCGGGCGCCGCGGGCTCGGCCAGGTCGAGGCTGTCGCGCAGCGTGACCGGCTTCAGCAGCGCCGCCGCGATGATCCCGACGACCGCGATGGCGGTGGATACCAGGAAGATGTGCCCGGTGGCGTCGCCGTAGGCGGCCCGGACGATCTCCTTGACCGGTCCCGGCAGCGCCGCGATGTCGAGGTTGCCGGCGTCGCCGCCGCCCGCGGTCGGGTCGACGCCGAGCTGCCGCAGCCCGCCGGCGATCTTGTCGGCGACCTGGTTGGCGAGCACCGCGCCGAGCACCGACACGCCGACCGTCCCGCCGAGGGAGCGGAAGAAGGTGACGGTCCCGCTGGCGGCGCCGATCTCGTTCAGGTGGACGGAGTTCTGCACGACGAGCACGAGGTTCTGCATCGTCATGCCGACTCCGGCGCCGATCAGGAACATCCCGACGCCGAGGTAGACCAGCGAGGTCTCGTGGTCGATGGTCGCCAGCATCCCGAACCCGGCGGTCAGGACGAGCGTCCCGAACACGATGTACGGCTTCACCTTGCCGGTCTTGGTGGCGAGGCGTCCGGCGATGGTTGACGCGCCGAACACGCCGAGCATCATCGGGAAGGTCAGCAGGCCCGCCTTGGTCGGGCTGTAGCCGCGTCCGATCTGGAAGTACTGGCCGAGGAAGACGGCGCCGCCGAACATGGCCATGCCGACCGCGAGGCTCGCGATGATCGCGAGGGCGGTGTTGCGGCGCGCGACGATGTCCAGCGGGACGATCGGCTCGGCCGCCCGCCTCTCGACCCACATGGCGATCGCCAGCAGCACGACGCCGCCGCCCGCCATCGCGGCCGTCTGCCAGGACAGCCAGGCGAAGTTCTCGCCGACGAAGGTGACCCAGATGAGCAGGACGCTGACACCGGCGGCGATCAGCGTCGCCCCCGCGTAGTCGATCTTCACGTCGGGACGCCGCATGACCGGCAGCTTGAGGGTCTTCTGCAGCAGCACGAACGCGACGACGGCGAACGGGACGCCGATGAAGAAGCACCAGCGCCAGCCGAGCGCCGAGTCGACGATCAGCCCGCCGAGCAGCGGCCCGCCGACGGTGGCGACCGCCATCACGCCGCCGAGGTAGCCGTAGTAGCGGCCCCGGTCGCGCGGGCTGATCATCGCGGCCATGATGATCTGGACGAGGATCTGCAGCGCGCCGACGCCGAGCCCCTGCACGGCCCGGAAGAAGATGAGCTGCGCGGTGTTCTGCGCGAACCCGGACGCGGCCGACGCCACGATGAAGATGACGACGCCCGCCTGGAGCAGCGTCTTCTTGTTGTAGAGGTCGGCCAGCTTGCCCCAGATGGGGGTGCTGGCGGTGGACACCAGCAGGGTCGCGGTGACGACCCACGTGTACTGCGACTGGCTGCCCTTGAGCGCACCGATGATCTGCGGCAGCGCGGTGGACACGACGGTGCCGCTGAGCATCGCCACGAACAGCACCAGCAGCAGGCCGCTGAGTGCTTCTAGGACCTGCCGGTGCGTCATCTGCGCAGGTCTGGTCGGGGCAGGAACGGTCAAGAGACGCCTCCGCGAGAAGTTGGGAACGAGGCTTCAACCCCGCCGCCCCGGACTCTTATTCCCAGTGGGCAAATTTTCTCACAGAGCAGCATTTGAAGATGGGTAGGCTGGACGCACCATGGAGAGCACCGGTGGGCTGCGCGAACACAAGGGCGGACTGCGCGAGCGCGAGGGCGGGTCGCCCGAGCGGCAGAGCGGGCGCCCCGAGCCCCAGGGCGGACCGTCCGGGCAGCAGGGCGGATCGTCCGGGCAGCAGGGCGGATCGTCCGGGCAGCAGGGCGGGCGCCCCGAGCCCCAGGGAGCGCGGCCTGAGCCGCGCGGCGGGCTCCGCGAGCGCAAGAAGGAGGCGACGCGCCGCGCCCTTCACGAGGCCGCGATGCGCCTCTCCGTCGAGCACGGCCTTGACGAGGTCACCGTCGAGGCCATCGCCGACGCCGCCGGCGTGTCCCGCCGCACCTTCTCCAACTACTTCGGCGGCAAGGAGGAGGCCCTCCTCTACGGCGGCGAGCAGCGGATGCGCGCCCTCCTGGAGACCTTCGCGACACGCCCGGAGGACGAGTCGTCCTGGACGGCGCTGCAGGCCACGTGGCGGCTCGTCCACGAGCGGTTCGGCGACCTCGACCCGCAGTGGGCGGCGCAGGTCCGGCTCGCCCGCAACCACCCGTCCGTGCTGGCCCGGCAGCTCGCCCACTACGCCGAGTTCGAGCGGGCCCTCACCGAGCTGATCGCCGCCCGCGACGGCGTCCCGTCCGCCGGCCTGCGCCACCGCGTCATGGCCGGGGCGTTCATGACCGCGCTCCGCGTCGCGTCCGTGACCTGGACCGAGGAGCGCTCCACCCGCTCCCTCGCCGAGGTGGTCGAGGAGTCCCTGGCCGAGATCGCCCGCGAGTACCGCTAACCGGCGCCGGCGCTCTCCGCGAGCTCGGCGGGGTGCAGGTCCCCGGTGAGCAGCCGCCGCGCCCGCGCCCACCGGTCGGGGCCGTCCAACCAGGCCCGGACGAGCCGCCATCCGTGGTAATAGGCGTAGAGGTAGGGGTTGCCTCCCGGCACCATGACGAGCGGCATCGCGGCGGCCGCCTCGTCCTCCCCGAGCAGCGCCCAGCGCACCAGATACTCGCGGACCTCGCGTTCCGGCCGCCCCTCGGCGGCCATCAGCGTGGCGTTGGGCCAGACGCCCCACAGCAGGTTCGCCGCGCGGTGCAGGGCGGCGACCTCGCCGGGGTCCCGGCCGAGGACGTTCCGGGAGAGCCATTCCCGGGCCTCGTCCCCGGGGAAGACCAGTTCCTCCGCCGCCAGCCCCAGCCCCTCGCTGAGGACGCCCTGCGGTGAGAGCAGGAACCAGACCCGCCGTTCGAGCCGTCCGGGCAGGTGGATCTCCTTGAGCACCGCTTCGGCGATATGCCCCGGATGCCCCTCGTGGGCCACGACGTACAGCAGGTCGGCCAAGTTGAACGGGACATCGCGGTTGATGTGGATGGTGGAGGACGTCCCGCCCGCGTACTCGCCCGCCGCGTGGAACGGCACATCGGACACGAGCCGGCACGTGACGGTCTCGTCCTCGGGCAGCGGGACGATCCGGGAGGTGCGGGCCCGGGTCTCGGTGACCGCGCGGTCCACGAGCGCGGGCAGCCGGTTGACGTCGTCGAGCCGGTGGGCGCCGCGCCAGCCCGCCCGGCGCTCGGCGAGCGACCCGCCGGGAGTGCCCGGCGGGAGCGCCGCTTCGAGCATCTCGTGCGCCTCGGCGAACACCGCCTCCGGCACCCGCTCCGCCTCGATGCCCAGGCATTCGCGGACGTACTCCGGCAGCGCGGCCGGCGCGCCCGCGAGCCGCCGCGCCACCGCCCGCAACGCCCGCACCTGCCCGGCGAGATGGGCTGCACGATGGTCAGCGCGGTGGTCGGCATCGCGGCCGGCGCGGTGGTCGGCGCGGTGGTCGGCGCGGTGGTCGGCATCACGGCCGTCATCACGGCCGGCATCACGGCCGTCATCACGGCCGGCGCGGCGGTCGGCTCGGTGGTCGGCACGGTGATCGGCATCGCGCTCGGCATGGCGGTCAGTCCGGTGGTC
>NZ_VCKZ01000439.1 GCF_005889745.1 Actinomadura geliboluensis | reverse complement strand
GGGCCTGCGGCACCGCCGATCAGCTCCACGCGCTGCCGCAGGCCCTCCAGCCCGGTGCCGGATCCGCTGTTCACCAGGTCGGCGTCGGGCGGGGCCGTGGGCGGGGAGTTGCGGACCCGCAACCGCACGCCGTCGGCCCGGTACCGGACCTCCACCCGCGCCTGTGCGCCCGGCGCGTGCTTGCGCACGTTGGTCAGCGCCTCCTGGACGATCCGGTAGGCGGTGCGGCCGACCACCGGGGAGGCGAGCGGCGCGTCCCCGACCTCGACCAGCTCCGTCGCGACCCCCACCGAGTTCGACTCGCTGATCAGCGCGGACAGGTCCGGCAGCGGCGCGTGGTCGTCGTCATCGGCGTCGTCGCCGTCCATGGCGCGGCGCAGCAGCCCGATGACGTCCCGCAGCTCCTCCAGGGCCTGGCAGCCGGTGGCGCGCAGCTCCTCCGCGGCCTGGCGGGTGGCCTCGTCGGGGGCGTGCACGCGCAGCACGCCCGCCTGGAGCACCATGAGCGTCACCCGGTGCGCGACCACGTCGTGCATCTCGGCGGCCAGCCGGGCGCGCTCCTCGGCGCGGGCCTGCTCGGCGAGCAGGAACTGCTCGTGCTCGGCGCGCTCGGCCCGCTCCTGCAGCCCCTGCACGACGCGCCGCCGCTGCTGGACGTACATGCCGAGCAGGGCGCCGGCGATGACCGCGAACAGGCTGCGCGAGATCATCACGCCGCCGGTGCCGGTGTCCTGGCCCGCGATCTCGTGCAGCGACGCGCGCGGCAGTACCTCGGGGGTGAGCGAGACGAGCACGACCAGCGCGACCACCGGCGGCCAGCGCGTCCACGCCGGGCGGCCGGACGCGGGGAAGGCCATCACCGCGTAGGCGGCGAACGGTGCGGCCGGCGTCCACCAGAGGATCCGGCCGGCGTCGATGCGGCCGCCGGTGTGCAGCAGGGTGCCCGGTGCGGCGTACTCGACGGCCAGCAGCGCGCCCGCCAGGGCGGCGCTGATCCAGGCGACGGTGACGGGCGCCCGGCGCCGGACGGCCAGGGACAGGGCGGCCAGCACCAGCACGCCGGCCGTCGCGCCGCCGAACGGGCACAGGACCGACTGGCCGTCCAGGGCCGCGCTCAGGGACGCGCCGACCGCCGTCAGCACCACCAGGACGTCGAGCGTCACGTCGCGGGCGAGGCCGGACCGAAGTCGCGGGAGGCTTCGCACACGACCACGGTACGGAACGGGCGAGCGCGTCGGCTGCCTACGAAAGTCGTGCGTGCGTGAGACCTGTGTCAGTTGCCGCGTCGGCTGCCGGTCGCCGTGCCGGTGTCGGTCAGGACGTGCCCAGCCCGGCCTCGTAGGCCAGCAGCCCGGCCTGGGTGCGGTTGTCGCAGCCCAGCTTGACCAGCATGCGCGAGACGTAGCCCTTCACCGTGGACTCGGTGAGGTGCAGCCGCCGCGCGATCTGGGCGTTCGACATGCCCTCGCCCAGGCAGGCGAGCACCTGCAGTTCGCGCTCGGTGAGCTGCTCGAACCGGGCCGTCCGCCGGGCGCGGTCCGACTCGCGGTCGGCGGCCCCCGCCAGCAGCCGCTGCGCGGCCACCGGCGACAGGACGGTGTGCCCGTCGGCGGCGACGCGCACGAGGTTCACCAAGTCGCCGGGCGGAGTCGACTTCAGCAGGAAGCCCGCGGCGCCGGCGCGCAGCGCCTTGATCACGTACTCGTCGGCGTCGAAGGTCGTCAGCGCGACCGTGACGGGCGGCTCCCGGAACTCGGCCAGCCGGCGGATGGCGGTCAGCCCGTCCACGCCCGGCATCCGCAGGTCCATGAGGACGACGTCGGGACGGTGCCGGACGACGGTCTCGACCGCGGCGGCGCCGTCGTAGGCCTCGTCCACCACCTCGATGTCGTCGGCGGCGTTGAGGATCGTGCGCAGGTGCGCGCACACCATCGGCTCGTCGTCCACCACGACGACCCTGATCGTGCTAGCGCCCATGCCACCGGCTCTCCGCATCCGGGAATCGGGTCGTCCCCCCGCGGCCGCGCGCACGGCGCGGACCGGCCGCACGGAAGACCGACGAAGCTCGCGTGATCACACCCGACAACAGTACGCACCCTGGCACCCGGGGTGAACCCGCCTCAACCCCCACCGGGGGGAGACCGCACGAAGGTAGCAGGCGCGCCGTTTCAAACGCTACTTCCGTCATCACCCCGCGCCGCCGGCGGCGGCTTGGAACGGCACCGGAACGCGCGCGCCGACGAATTCGCCCCATCGCATTGCCGGGCACCGTGGAAATCCGCAGCGCGCGACCTGCGACGCCACGGAAACCGGAAAAACGCAGGCGCGGTGCACGAATTATCCGAGGGGCGGGCACCGTGCGGCGGAATGGTCGCCGGAACTGTCGTACCGCGTCAGTTGTTCAGCAGGCCGGCCTCATAGGCGAGCAATCCGGCCTGGGTGCGGTTCGCGCAGTCGAGCTTCACCAGCAGCCGGGAGACGTATCCCTTCACCGTTCCCTCGGTGAGGTGCAGGCGCCGGGCGATCTGGACGTTGGACATGCCGTGGCCGAGGCATTTCAGCACCTCGGTCTCCCGCTCGGTCAGCCGGCCGATCAGCCGGGCCCGGCCGTGCTCGGCGCGCCGCCGCGCGTCGGCCGACAGCAGCAGCTGGCGGGCCACCGGCTGGGACATCACGGTGTGGCCGTCGGCGGCCACCCGCACCAGGCCGACCAGGTCCTCCGGCGGGGTGGACTTCAGCAGGAAGCCCGAGGCGCCCGCGCCCAGCGCGCGCAGCACGTGGTCGTCGGCGTCGAAGGTCGTCAGCGCGACGATCGCGGGCCGGTCGGCCGAGCCCGCGATGCGCTCGATCGCGGCCAGCCCGTCCACGCCCGGCATCCGCAGGTCCATCAGGATGACGTCGGGCCGCAGCCGCAGCGCCGCCTCCACCGCCTCGGCCCCGTCGTGGGCCTCGCCGACGACGTCGATGTCGCCGGTGGCGCCGAGAATGGTCCGCAGGTGGGCGCACACCATGGGCTCGTCGTCCACCAGCAGCACCTTGATCGGTTCATCGTCCACAGTGTCAGGCCCCCTTCGCCGACGCCCCCACGACGATCCGGAAACCGGAACGGAACTCCGCCGACAGAATACTCGCTGACGCGCCGGTGGCGAGGCCCGCAACGGACGCGGGCCGGGCACCGGGAAAGTCGTCGAGTGTTCAACTTCCCGGGCCCGGAAACCCGGCGGGAAACCCCGCCCCGGAAATCCGCCCGGAAACCGGGTGGGGAGAATTTTCCGGGCGGTCGTGGCGCGAATTCCCGCCGGTCCGCGCGATATAGGAAAAGCTTTCACCTTTGGCGGGGCCGCGCCCCCGCCGGTCCGCGCCGGCCGGCGGCCTCCGGTCAGCGGCCTCCGGTCAGCAGCCGGAGCCGGTCGTCAGCCGGTCCCCGTGGCACGGCAGCTCCAGCGGGAGGTCCGCGCGGCGCCGCACGTTGAGCTTGCGGTAGACGCGGGTCAGGTGCTGCTCGACGGTGCTGACGGTGATGAACAGCTTGCCGGCGATCTGCCGGTTGGTGTGCCCCTGGGAGGCCAGCGCCGCGACCCTCAGCTCCGCGTCGCTGAGCTTGCCGATCAGGCCGGCGGTGGGCGCCTCCGCGCCGCCGGACGCGCGGGCCGCCCCGGTGATCTCCTGCGGCAGGATGCCCTTCGGCAGGTCCATCCCGGCGCGGTCGGCGAGCCGGTAGGCGGTGCGGGCCTCCGCGCGGGCCTGCGTCTCGTCCCCCAGCATGAACAGCGCGCGGCCGAGCTCGGCGCGGGCCTGGGCCAGCTCGAACCCGCCGTCCTGCTCCAGCAGGATGTCGATGGCCTCGCGCAGCAGCGCCGGCCGCTCGCGCAGGTCGCTCACCGCGGCGAGCAGCCGCAGCGACCGGGCCCGGGTGCTGGACCGGGCGTGGCCGAGCCGGGCCAGCTCCTCCTCGACCAGGTCGCGCGCCCGCGTGTGCTCGCCGAGCATGAGGTAGGCCTCGGCGAGGTCGGTGCGCCACGGGACGAGGGCGGGCAGGTCCAGGTCCCACTTGCGCATCAGGTCGCCGCACGCCCAGAAGTCGTCGAGCGCGGCGCGCGGCCGGGCCACCGCCATGTGGTAGCGGCCCCGCGCCGCCAGGTGGTACAGCCCGCCGATCGTCGCGAACGCGGCGCTCGGCACCGGTGTGTTGAGATGCTCCAGCGCCTCGTCGTACCTGCCGAGCGCGGTCGCGACGAGCACCATGTTGGCGATCGGCGCGCCCACGGCGACCCCCCAGCTCTCCGGCGACATCAGGGTCAGCGCGGCGCGGGCCGGTTCCTCGGCCTCGGCCGGCTTGCCCTGCCGGAGCAGGATGTTGGCGCGCACCGCGGCGAACAGCGCCTGCCAGGCGGGGGCGCCACGGTCGGCGGCCTGCCGGTGCAGCGCGTCGCACCAGTGGGCCGCCTCGGTGAGGCGATCGGCGTAGACGAGGGCGCTGAGCGAGACCAGGATCATCGACATCGAGTCGGAGCCGAGCCGCGCGCCCTGCAGCACCTGTTCCGCCCGGCTGAGAGTGTCGTCGCCCTCGGCCTGCGCCATCATCCGGTCGAGGAGCAGCGCCAGCCGGTGCCAGCGGGTCCGGCTGATCGGCCCGGTGCCGGGCTCCACCGGCTCCGGCCGCGGCCGGCCCCACAGCTCGGGGCGGGCGAAGCCGAGCCAGAGCCGGGTCAGCTCGCGCTCCCGCAGGGCCGCCGCGTCCGGGAGCTGGCTCTCGTCGGGCGCGGTCCGGTCGAGGTGGTCGAGGATCTCCAGCGCCATGTCGTCGCGGCCCTGCCAGAGCAGGAACCCGGTCAGCGCGGACGCGTCGTGCCGGTCCAGCAGCCCGGCCTGCGCGGCCGCGACCAGCTCCGGCAGGTGCCGGGACGCGGCCAGCGGGTTCGCCTGCCACCTGGCCTTGAGCAGCGCCATCGCGACCGCCGCCCGCTCCCTCGGGTCGGCGCACGACTTCACGGCCAGCGTCAGGCAGCGGACGGCGGTCTCCACCTCGCCCGACGCGAGCGCCTGGTCGGCGGCCTCCCGCAGCACGGCGACCGTCCACGGGCGGTCGGCCCGTCCGGCGGCGACCAGATGCCGGGCCAGCGGCATCGCCGCCGCCCCGTGGGCGTGCAGCACGGTGGCGGCCAGGTCGTGCAGATTGGCGCGTTCCGATGTCGGAACGGCGTCGAGCACCGCGGCGCGGACGGCCGGGTGGCGGTACCGGCCGTCCGCCAGGAGGCCGACCGCGGTCAGCCCGTCCAGCACCCGGGTCGTCAGCTCCACGGTGAGGGAGAGCATCTCGGCGAGGACGGCGGGGGAGGCGAGGTCGTCCAGCACGGCGAGCGCCGGCGCGACCCGCAGCGCCTCGGGCTCGCACCGGTACAGGCAGCTCGACACCGCCTGGCCGAAGGCGATGCCCGGCACCGGGTCGCGGCCCGCGCCGGCGGCGCGCAGGTCCTCGATCAGGGCACCCGCCAGCAGCGGGCTGCCGCCGCTCATCCGGTGGTGGCGGGGGGCCGCCTCGCGCGCGTCGGCCGTGCCCAGCTCGGCGGCCAGCAGCTCGGCCACCCCCGCGACCGAGAGCGGCCCCAGCCGGAGCTGCCGGCAGCGGGGCTGGCGGAGCAGCTCGGCGCGGAACCGGGCGTACTCCGGCTGGAATGCCGGCCGTTCCGCCAGCACGAGCAGAACACGATTCGGCCGCAGCCGCCGGGCCAGGTAGAGCAGGAACTGCAGGGACAGCGGGTCGCTGTAATGGACGTCGTCGACGGCGACCACAAGCGGACTCTGCTCGGATAGCTCGAACAGCGTCTTGCACATTTCGTGCAGGATATGTATGGTCGCGCCCGCGGTGGCGGAGTCCGGCGCGGCAAATGTCAGCGCGCCGGCGTCGAGTAATTCACTGATCTGCTCGGTATTGCTGCCGGGCAATTGCGCGGCGGTCAGGACCTGGACCGCCACGCCCAGCGGGAGCGCCTGTTCCGCGGGTGCGGCCGTGGCCGCCAGTACGACGCCCCCCGCGCCCGTGACATGGTCCGAGAACCCCTGCAGCAGAGCGGACTTGCCGCTGGTGGCGGAGCCGCCGACGAGGACGATTCCACCCCTCCCCGCCGCGCATTCGCGGTGCAGCCGCTCCAGGCAGGAGATCTCTTCGGTGCGTTCGACCAGCTTCTTGGGCCACACCCCGTTCCACACCATCCTTCCCCGTCATTCGTCGTCCTTGAGAGCACTGATGTCGCACGGCGGCCGGCGCGTGTGATGGGCGGGGTTATGATCAGCTTGCCATAGCGCCCGCCCGGCTGACCATGCGCGATCTGTTGGCGCAGTTGATCAGAGCGTGACCGATACAGGGTTGACCTTGCCTGTTCCGGGTATCGGTTAAATGCTCATTAACAACTACTCTCACCTGCGCTTATCACCAACTCTGATACGCCTTATGACTTTCGTTGGTATACGCCGGGCGGCCCGCTGTGAAAGAATTCCCGATCTTCGCGGCGGAGGCCGGGCACGGCGGAGCCCGGCGCCGGGTCGGACGCCGGGCTCCGGATGGCGGGTCGGGGTCAGCGGACGCCGGCGGGCACCGGTCCGTCCACGTCGACCACGTGTGCGCGCTCGCGGATCTCGTCGAGCAGCGCCGCGCGCCGCAGCAGCGCGTCGAGGCTCCGCCGGAGCCGGTGCTCCCCGTCTCCGGAGGCGCCGAGAGCGCGCACCGACCCGGCGAACGCCCGCAGGGCCGCCGCGAACCGGTCGTCGGCGGGCAGCGTGATCTCCTCGACGTGGTCCTGCCGCTCGACGCGCGCCACGGTGCGCAGCGTCGGCGGGGTGGTGAAGGCCCGTTCGAGGGTGAGCCGGCCGTGCGCCCCCCAGATCGACTGGGCCGAGCGGTAACCGGTCTCGAAGCTGAACATCAGCTCGGCGGGGACGCCGTCCGCCGAGCACAGCAGGGCGTTGCCGCCGACGTCCACGCCGAGGTCGCCGGCCATGCGCAGCATCGAGCCGAGCACGCTCAGCTCCTCGCCGAGGAGCAGCTGCGCCGCCCGCACCACGTACGAGCCGAGGTCCAGCAGCGCCCCGCCGCCCAGTTCGGCGTCGTAGCGGATGTCGCCCGGCGGCCGGGGCGGGATCCCGAACACGGCGCGCAGCCCGCGCGGCTCACCGATGGCCCCCTCGTCGATCAGCCTCCGGACGGCGCGGTGCTGCGCGTGGTGCACGAAGGTGAAGTTCTCGCC
>NZ_VCKZ01000438.1 GCF_005889745.1 Actinomadura geliboluensis | reverse complement strand
CCCGAACCCACCGCCCCGGAACCGCGTGCCGGTCCCGGGGCCTACTTCTGCCCGCGCGAACCTCCGAGGGAGGACGGCCCGCCCATGTCCCACACCTACCCGCCCGCCGAGCAGTGGCCGGTGCTGCAACCACCCGACTGCCCCACCTGCCAGACCCCCACCGAGGTCGTGTTCACCGGCCCCGCCGACCGCCTGGACGGCGGCCAGACCAACACCTGGCACTGCCACGCCTGCCGCACCGACTGGGCCATCCCCATCACCCACTGGCCCATCGCCGACGGCCCCGACTGCCCGTACTGCCTCACCGAGGGCACCAGCTGGGCCGCCATCGCCCCCGACGTCCCCGGCGACCTGTGGACCTGCCACAACGGACACGAATTCGTCCTCACCCCCGACGGCACCGTCATCACCCCCGGCAACGAGGACCTGTCGGACTGGGCCCCGCTCTGGCCGCGCCACAAGCGCAACCCGCAGGACGGAGACACCGCATGAGCGACCGAAGCGCGATCGAGTGGACCGATGCGACCTGGAACCCGGTGACCGGCTGCACGAAGGTCTCGCCGGGCTGTGACCACTGCTACGCCGAGACATTCGCCGAACGCTGGCGGGGCGTGCCCGGCCACCACTTCGAGCGCGGTTTCGACCTGACGTTGCGGCCCGCGCGGCTGCGTCAGCCGCTCACCTGGCGGGCGCCGCGGCGGGTGTTCGTCAACTCCATGTCCGACCTGTTCCACACCGCCGTCCCGGACGAGTTCATCGCCCGGGTGTTCGCCGTGATGCTCGCCGCTGACCAGCACACCTTCCAGATCCTCACCAAGCGGCACGCCCGCATGCGGTCCCTGCTGCGCGACTCCCGGTTCACCGCTGCGGTGTACGAGCGGGCCGCCGCCGACCACGGCCGGGCACCCGTCGCCGCGCCGTACCGGCGGTGGCCACTGCCGAACGTGTGGCTGGGAGTGTCCGCCGAGAACCAGCCATGGGCCGAACGACGCATCCCCGCCCTGATCGAGACGCCCGCTGCGGTGCGGTTCGTCTCCGCCGAGCCGCTGCTGGGCCCGATCAACCTGACCCGGGCCGTGTGGACGTGCGGCAGCGAACGCGCCCACGGGCTCACCGCCAGCTACGTGCACGCCGGCGGATGCTGCGACCGCTTCCACGGCATCGACTGGGTCATCACCGGCGGCGAGTCCGGCCCCGGCGCTCGCCCCGCACATCCCGACTGGTTCCGCTCCCTGCGCGACCAATGCCACGCGGCCAAGGTGGCCTACTTCCACAAGCAGCACGGCGCGCACACCTGGCAGTCACCCGCCCCGGCCCGCCGCC
Organism: Actinomadura geliboluensis; assembly: GCF_005889745.1. Lineage (GTDB taxonomy): Bacteria > Actinomycetota > Actinomycetes > Streptosporangiales > Streptosporangiaceae > Spirillospora > Spirillospora geliboluensis. Next base: position 5,932 of record NZ_VCKZ01000438.1, on the reverse strand, counting down.
CCGACGGATACGTCAACGCCGCCACCGGCGCCACCCGCGCGCCCGGCGACGTGCCCGAGACCGGCCAGTGGGCGCCGGTGTGGCGCGTCGGCAAAAAGCACGCCGGGCGGCTGCTGGACGGCCGCACCCACAACGACAGTCCCGCCGAGCGTGAAACCGCGGTCAAGGAGGATCGATGAACCGCCGCGAAGCCAAGCGCGAAGCCTGCTACCGCGTCGCCATGGTCGCCGAGAACGCCCTATCAGGTGGGTGGCTCGCCGAGCACTACCCCGACCCCGAGGACGAACTGGCCGTCGCCGACGGCGTCCAGGAGGTCATCGAAGAACTGACGCGCCGCGGGTGGAAGGCGTCATGACCGGCCGTCCCCGGCCTGACCCGCAACCAGATACTCAAAGCCCTCGGCAACGGCGTCGTGCCCGGCCAGGGCGCCGCCGCGCTCCTGGCCCGCCTCACCGCCGACAAGCCACCGTCCGAAGGGAGCGCAGCATGACCGAACCCGCACCGTCACCCGCCCGGTCGCCCGTCCCGGCGCGGCCCGACGCGGCCACGCTGGCGCGGTACGCCCTGGCCTGCGCCGCCCGCGGCTGGCACGTCTTCCCGCTGACCCCCGGCGACAAGGAACCGCCCCACGGGGTGCGGTGGACCCGAACCGCGACCACCGACCCGGCCGTGATCCGGCAGATGTGGGCGCGGCGCCCCTACAACATCGGCATCGCGTGCGGCCCGTCCCGGCTGCTGGTGATCGACCTGGACATGCCCAAGCCCGGCCAGCACCCGCCGCCCGAGTGGGCGGCGCCCGGCGTCAACGACGGCGCCGACGTGTTCGCCATGGTCTGCGAACAGGCCGGACAGCCGATGCCGCTGGAGACCTTCCACGTCCGCACCCGGCGCGGCGGATCCCACCTGTACTTCACCGCCCCGGACGGGATCCGGCTCACCAACACCTCAGATGACCGGGGGAACGGACTGGGCTGGAAGGTCGACACCCGCGGCGACGGCGGATACGTCGTCGGCCCCGGATCCTTCGTCGACCTGCCGGACGGCACCGGCACCTACACCCCGATCCACACCCCGGCCCCGGCGCCGCTGCCCGGCTGGCTGGCCGAACGGCTCCGCCCCGCACCGCTACCACCGCAAGAACCGGTCACGGTGCGGCTGGACCCTGGGCGCCGCGGCGCCTACCTCCACAAGGCGGTCACCGCCAGCCTGGACGCGGTTGCCGCCGCGCCCGAGGGCCGCCGCAACGCCACCCTCTACGGCGCCGCCGTCGCCCTGGGCCAGCTCGTGGCTGGGGGCGCCCTGGACCCCGACGACACCGAGCAACTGCTGACCGCTGCCGCCGTGCGCGCGGGGCTGGCACCCATGCCCGCCCGCCGGACTGTCCGGTCCGGGTTCCGCGCCGGCACTCAACGCCCCAGGAGCGTGCCCGCATGACCCCAAAGCCGCACCTGCTTGTTGGTTCCGGCCCCGAGACCATTCGCGTCCTCAAGGCCGAACTTGCGCGCGGGGCCCTGCCCGACACCTACGTGTCGGCGGGGTCCCTGGTGCACATGGAGACCATCTCCGGCGGGCAAACCAGCCCGGCCGCCGACGAAGACTCGCCGCTGCCGGTCACCGCGAGCCCGATCACCCCGGCCACCCTGGCCGGGCTGCTGGCCGAACACGCCTACGTCTACCGGCTCCGGTCCCGCAAGACCAGCAACGGCACCGAGACCTACGAGGAGGAGGTCACCCCGCCCCGCGACATCCTGGCCTCCGTGCTGGCGGGCAAGACCTGGCCCGACCTGGCGCCGCTGCGCGGCGTGATCGGCGCGCCGGTGCTGCGCCGAGACGGCACCCTGCTGCAACGCCCCGGCTACGACCCCGCCACCGGCCTCTATCTGGCCTCCAAGGTCGTGCTGCCGCCCGTCCCCGACCGGCCCACCGCCGAACAGGTCAACGAGGCCCGCGACTTCATCCTCAACCGGTTCCTGCGCGACTTCCCATGGGCCAGCCCCGCCGATCGGGCGAACTACCTCGCGCTGCTGGTCACCCCGATCCTGCGGCACTTCACCCGGTCCCTGACCCCGTTCGCGCTGATCGACGCGACCATGCCCGCCTCGGGCAAGTCCATCCTGACCGGCGGCCCCGGCATGCTCTACGGCCAGCGCGTCATCCCCTGGGCCTACACCGAAGAAGAACTCCGCAAATCCATCACCGCCGTGTTCGCCGAACAGGTCGGCGTCGTGGTGTGGGACAACCTCGCCGAAGGCACCGTCATCGACTCCGCCACCCTCGCACTGCTGGTCACCGCCGGTGTGTGGTCCGACCGCCAGCTGGGCGCGTCCCGCAACATCGCCACCGTCAACGACCGGCTATGGATGGCCACCGGCAACAACCTCCAAGTCGGCGGAGACATGGCGTCCCGCACCGTCCGGGTGCACCTGGACCCCAACATGCCCCGCCCCGAACAGCGCGACCAATCCCGGTTCGGGATCCCGCACCTTGACCAGTGGATCACCGCCCCGGCCAACCAGCTCACCGTGCTGTGGCACCTGCTGGTGCTGGTCCTGGACTGGACCGGCAACGGCGCGCCGCGCGCCGACACCGTCTCGATGCGGCAATTCACTCCGTGGGCGCAAGCCCTCGGCGGGTTCCTGGCCCACCACGGCATAGACGGCTTCCTGGCCAACGCCGCCGACGTGCGCGCCATCGACGAGGACGAAACCCGCTGGCACGCGTTCATGGCCTGCTGGCACAGCCTGCACGGCTCGCAGCGCATGACCGCCGCCGAACTCCGCAACTCCGGCGAACCCGACCGGATCGGCCTGGACGAACACGACCGGTGGGAAGGCCAGTTCATCACCACCCACACCGGCCGCCTGCCCAACCCGCTGTCCCTCGGGCGCCTGCTCACCGGCCAGACCGGCCGGTGGCGCGGCGACTACGTCATCCGGTCCGGCAAACACGAACGCGGCAACCGGAACGTGTTCTGGGTCGAACACCACGACGGAGAGCCCCATGCGTGACCAGTCCCAGAACCCGCTGAAACATCTCGGCATCTCGGCATCTCGGCAAACCCACCGCCTACCTGCACAGACGCATGCCGAGATAGAACACGGTGCCGAACCTCCATCTCGGCATCTCGGCACCGGCTGCCGAGATAACCCCCCGACTGCCGAGATAGCCCAAGCCCGCTCACCACCATCCCGGCACCCATCACCGCAGCTCACGGCCACAACTGCCGAGATGCCGAGATGCCGAGATGTTTCAGCCCCTCCCGCACAGAGCAACGGCCGCCCCCACCTCCCGGGGGCGGCCGTTCCTCGTTCACCCAAGTTCAGACGGCCCCGGCGGACACACGACCAAGCACACCCGCCGGGGCCTACCTCTCCAAGGAGGTCGCACCATCATGTCCGAACAGCCGCTGGCCGTGCCGCCCGACATGCGCCTGTTCAAGGTCGAAGACGCCATGACCCTGCTGTCCCTCGGCCGCAACACCATCTTCGAACTCATCCGTTCCGGCCGCCTGAGGTCGGTCAAGGAAGGCCGCTCCCGTCTCATCCCCGGCAAGGCCATCGCCGAGTACATCGAGCTGCTGGAGCGTGAGGCGGCGCGGTGAACCCGCGCCCACTCCCCCGCATTCTGACGACCCAACATCCCCGAAGAAAGGCCACAGATTGCCCAAGGACACCGATTCCAAGCGCCGCCCGCGCGGTGATGGCGGGCTCCGCTGGAGCGAGAAGCGTCAACGGTGGGTCGCCGAGGTCACCGTTGGATACACGCCGGCAGGGAAGCGCATCGTGCGCACCGCCAGCGACAGGAGTAAGACCAAGGCGCTTAAGAAGCTCCAAGCCAAGCTGCGTGACCGCGCGGACGGGCTGCCGAGCGAAGACACCCGGTACACCGTCGCCGATGCCGTGAACAACTGGCTTGAATACGGGCTTCCCGACCGCGACAAGAACACCGTGAGGAACCGGACAAGCCTCGCCCGGAATCACGTGATCCCTGATCTCGGCGCCCGAAAGCTTCGCGAGCTATCAGCGGACGACGTAGACCGCTGGCTGGCTCGGAAGGCGAAGACCCACAGCACGAAAACGCTCCGGGAGATGCACTCCATCCTTAAGCGGGCTGTCGCGCGGGCCCAAGCGCGAGACAAGGTCAAGAGGAACGTCGTCCTGCTCTGTGAGGTCCCCCGCGGCAAACGCGGTCGCCCCTCGAAATCGCTCTCGTTCAAGCAGGCCGTTGCGTTGCTCGAAGCGGCCGAAGCCAGCGGTGAGGCCGACATGCACGCCTACATCGTGCTCTCGCTGCTCACCGGCGCGCGTACGGAGGAACTACGGGCCTTGCGGTGGTCCCACGTAGTCGCCTATTGCGACGAACGAGAGACCTGGCTTCCGGTCGATGAGGCCGGATGGACGCACCGTGAGTTCGCCATGTACGTCTGGCGTTCTGTCCGGCGGGGCGGCGACACCAAGACCGAGAAGTCAAGACGCAGCCTGAAACTCCCGGCCAGATGCGTCCTGGCGCTCCATGACCTCTACAGCGTGCAGGGCGGCGCCCACATGGACGCTGGGGGCGCCTTCCCGTTGCCTCCTGACCGGTTCGTCTTCCCGGGCCCAGACGGTGGCGAGCGCGACCCCATGAGCGTCCTACGCGGCTTCCGGAGGGTGGCGGCACGCGCCGGCCTGACGCCAGAAGACTGGACGCCCCGAGAACTGCGGCACAGCTTCGTCTCGCTGCTGTCGGACAACGGGATGCCTACCGAGAACATTGCCCGGCTGGTCGGCCACAGCAGCACGCGCGTGACGGAGACGGTCTATCGGCACGAGCTTCGGCCGGTACTGGAGGACGGCGCCACGGAGATGGATCGCATCTTCCCGGGCATGATCAGCGATCGCTAGTCAGGCAGTAGGTCAGGCACAACGTGTCAGAGCCCGTCTCGGCGCTTCGAGACGGGCTCTGACCTGGGAGTACGCGCCCATAGGGCGGCTCCCGCGATTGGACTCGAACCAATAACCTGCCGGTTAACAGCCGGCTGCTCTGCCGATTGAGCTACGCGGGATCGTGCGTCCGGTGGGGCGTGTGCCCCTGTCGGCGGGTCTAGGTTAGCGCATGTGAGGGGGTCTTCGCGCACGCGTTGTGGATGGGCGGGCGGATGGCGGGTATGGGGGTGGTCACGATTCCGCCGTCAGTGGGAGTTGGACATGAAGACGCGCATGATGTTCATGGCAGGCGCCGCGATCGGGTACGTCCTCGGGACGAAGGCGGGGCGCGAGCGGTACGAGCAGTTGAAGCGGCTGTCGCAGCAGGTGTCGGAGAACCCGAACGTGCAGGAGGCCGCGGGGATGCTGCGGGCGAAGGGCGAGGAGTTCGCGGGTGCGGCGCGCGGGAAGGCGAACCATCTGAAGGAGCGCGTGCCGGAGCAGGTGCAGGGCCGCAAGGCGGACCGGGAGCGGCCTGAGGTGTTTCCCGGTTAGAGGCCGGTCTGGCGGCGCAGTTCTTCGAGGGCTTGTTCGGCCTGGGCGCGTAGGCCGGGGTCGGTCGGGTCCATGCCGGCGTCGAAGACGAAGGTCCAGCGGACGTCGCCGCCGGCTGCGGGGCGCCGGCCGGCGATGCGGACCTTGCCGCCGGGGAGTTGGGCCTGGTGGCTGACCGCGATGGTGGCGGTGACGCGTTCCCGGACGGTTTCGGGGACGGAGCCGGGGTCGGTGAGCCGGATGTGGTGCTCGGGGCCGCCGGTGGTCTCGTGGACGTGCAGCCATCCGTCCTTCCAGGTGGCGTGGTCGACGCGTTCCCAGGGGACGCGGGTGAAGCCGCCGGACGGGGTGGGCAGGTGCCTCTCTCTTATACACATCTCCGAGCCCACGAGACCCTAACACATCTCGTATGACGTCTTCTGCTTGAAAATAATAAACCTAAGCTGTCTATACTTATTTGTGTTAGGACTTGC
>NZ_VCKZ01000052.1 GCF_005889745.1 Actinomadura geliboluensis | reverse complement strand
GTTCCCGATCCCCCTCGGGGCGCCCCCCGCCCCGGCCGGGAGCGGCAGCGGAAGGGCTCCCCCCATGCGACGACTGCTGTCGTTCCTGCTCCCGGCCATTCTGGCCGCGGCGCTGATCGCCGTCCTGGACGCGCCGGCGTCCGCGACCCCGCCCAACATCCCGTCCGCCGCGACCGCCGCGACCCGGCTCTCCGAGCTCACCGTCGCCGCCGAATCGCACCAGAGCACCTACGACCGCGACCTGTTCCCGCACTGGATCACGATCTCCGGCGCGTGCAACACCCGTGAGACCGTCCTCAAGCGGGACGGCACGGGCGTCGTGACCGATTCGTCCTGCTACCCGACGTCCGGCAGCTGGTACTCGCCCTACGACGGCGCCACCTGGACCCTCGCGTCCGACCTGGACATCGACCACATGCTATTCGCGCCCGCGACGGCTGGCGGGAGAGTAGCTCCTGGTCAGCCTGTCACCGCCATGACGGTGACGGGGGTGTGAGGCCGGTGAACACCAAGCTGATCCGGGTCTGTGCGGTGGTCTCGGCTGTCGCGCTGGCGACCGCATCCTCGCTCTCAGGCGCCAGCTCCGATGCGGCGGTGGCGAGGAGCACCTCGCAGTCCAAGGCGTCGGCGGCTGCCGATCCTCGGCAGGAGCTCGAAGAGCTGAAGGTCGCAGCCCGAGGCTCTCTGGACGGGTACTCGCGCGAGAAGTATCCGCACTGGATCGACCAGGGCGACAGTTGCAACACCCGCGAAGTCGTCCTGAAGCGGGACGGCAAGGACGTCAAGACCGGCTCGGACTGTTATCCCACTTCGGGCTCCTGGACAAGCCCATATGACGGTGCGACCTGGACCAAGGCATCGGATCTTGACATCGATCACGTCGTTCCGCTTGCTCAAAGCTGGGTCAGTGGGGCGAAGTCGTGGACGACGGCTCAGCGTCAGGCGTTCGCCAACGATCTGACGCGTCCGCAGCTGCTCGCGGTGACCGACAACGTCAACCAGTCCAAGGGCGATGACGCCCCTGACGAGTGGAAGCCGCCCAAGACCTCGTACTGGTGCACGTATGCCACCAACTGGATTGCGGTCAAGCATCACTACCAGCTCACGATCACCACGGCGGAGAAGAACGCGTTGTCGGGGATGCTGGATCGCTGCTGAAGGAGATCGCTGTAGTCAGGCGGGTTCGTATTGAGCGAGCCTGCGGCGCAATTCCAGGTTCTCCCCCTGGGCGGCTGCGAGGGCTTCACGCAATTGCTTGATCGCCTCGTGGTGGATGCGGCGCTCTTCGGAGAGTTTGTGGCTCAGCGCCCGCACTGCCGAGGACGTCGAGGCGGCGTCCCCGGCAGTGCCATCGGCCGTTGGACGATGGGCGCCGCGTGAGGTGGTGCGTCGTTTCTCGATCTCGCGGCGCAGTTCCTGGTGGTTGTAGAGAAAGTCGGTACTCACCTCGGCGGTCCGAGCGACCGCAGCAAAGCTGATCGGCGTACCGGTCTTCACTAGTTTGGCCAGAGCCGTATTGGCGCGCTGTTCGGCCTGTTGGGTGCGGGTTTGGGCCGCGCGCTGCAGGTGATCGGGGAGTTTGGTCATGCGCCGCCTCCTAGGTCTGGAGAGTCGGGTGCGCCGGCGCCGCGGATCGCTCGCATTTGTCCGTGGTCGCGGACGCTGATCTGGTCGAGGGCGATGAGAACCTTGTTCAGTGCTGTCGTCTCGGCCAAACGGCCGGCCAGCCAGATATTGTCAGTGCCCATAGGTTTTCCGTATCGGGCTTGAAACTGAGCTTGTCGTGTCTCAATCAGATCCTGAGTGGAGGCTCTTTGGCGCTCCAGTTCGTGGCGATGGCTGGTGTCGGTGACGAACTTGCTGCAGGGCAGGCAGGCGTTTCCTTTGGAACATGTCTGCCGGGGAGGGAGCATGCACCATCCATTGGGCAGGACTCGGTCGGCTCGTTGCTGAAGGTGCAACAGATCGAATAGGTCGCCATCGTCGAAGTCGATAGTTCGTCCGTCTCCTGTGACTTTCTTGTATCGGAGGAACTCTCGCTCCTCGGTCTCGGAAAGGGTGACGGCGTAGTGCATGGTCATGTCTGTACTCAGATGCCGCAGATAGCGCATCACGACGTGAATGGGGACGCCTGCATTCAGTAGGTTGGTGGCGCGAGTGTGACGGAACTTATGAGTTTTGGAGATCTTCACTGGTCGGCCGGTGCTATCGGTGATGGCCAGGCGTTCGGTCAGTTCCCTGAGTCGTGAGTGGAAGGTGGCTGCAGGGTAGGGCAGGCGCCCAAGCCGGTTCTGCCTTGTCTGAACGAACAGGTAGGGCGGCTGGTGACCATTGGGAGCGCCCTGGTCGGCAAGGAACTCACGAACCCACCGTTGCTGAGCACGGATGATATCCACGACTTCCTGATCGACCGGTATCGTCGCCGGGTCGTTGTGTTCGATCTTGGTTTCCTGGAAGGACATCCGAGCCACGAATTCGTCGGCGAGATCCTGGTCGGAATCGGTTGACTGGGGCAACGATGTAGGTAGTGGTGAGATTGGCTCGAAGTCCATCATCAGCACCTCGCTCATTCGCCGCCCGGTGCGGATCAGCAGCATGAGCGCGTGCAGAGCTTGGTGGTCCCCGAGCCCTCCCTCGCCTTGGGGGGCGGCCAGCAGCCCACATCCGGCTGTGATCGCGGTGACCACGTCATCTTCAAGCACCATGTCTGCGGATTTAGCGTTGATCCGACGGGGCTTGTCCTCGGCGGCGAACAGCACGGTGTGCCGCGGGGTCAGTAGTTTCCAGCGGGGCTCGTCCAGAACTGCTGCGGCTTCGGTCCGGTGATCGAACATCCAGCGGTAGAAGGTCTCGAGAGTCACCATCGGCTGGCGGACTTGGTTCTTGCCGAGAGGCTTGCCCTTGTTGGGGCCGTGGAGCACCCGGTGCGCGCGCAGGTCATCACGAAAGCCGCGCATCAATGGCCGAAGTTCGTCGATGTCGTCGACCAAGTGTGGCCCTGCTGTCTTGACCTGCATGATGAACCACTGGAACCATTTGAAGTGATCGAGCCTGCTCTTCACTGAGGACCAAGCGTAGGTGCCACTGGACAACCGGGTCGACAACCACCACTGGGCCGCTTGGCGAAGCCACGGTGTTTCCAGATGGCTGAAGTTGGCGACATGGGTGCCCGAGGGTTCGTGACTCCGCTGAGGAACCCGTGGGTCGAGTTGCGGGTTCCATATGTTCAATCGCCACCATTCGCCATCGTGATAGGCGACCGCGAGACGGTCCTGAATATGCTTGACGCTGTTCAGGACGATCGTCTCGGAGTAGTGCTGCTTCTGGATTCCGGCGCGCAACACGGCCCCGCGCACCTCCCGAGCCCACTGCAGGTGGGAGAAGGCCGTGATTGACCTGGCCGACCGGGCCGCCGCAGACCCCTCGGTGGTCGCCAGAGTCAGCCCCCTCACCAGAGACCGGAGCCGTGCGGGATTGACGGGTTTGCCGGCCCTCACCTCTTGGTCGATACACCAGGCCAGTTCCCAGCCCATCGGCTCGGGCAGGTGCGAAAAATTCAATGCCTGCGATCCCTTTGTTCCCGTCGCATCGGTGCTGCTCACCCGGAATGCTTCGACATAATCGGTCGGCATCATCGTAGGCAAGAATCGTGTGGCGCGGTGCCCTTCAGGGAGCGATAGCCAGAGCCGGTGTGCTTTGTCCACGCTGAACAACTCGTCCACGGCGATTCGGGGATCGCGGCGATCCAGTCGCTTCCGAGCGATCGTCCGCCCCGCCGTCAGCCCGTGTTCTTCATCCGGCGAGAGCGCGTTGAGCTTAGACATTCCACCCCTTCCTGATCTTCTCCCAATCGGCGCATGCACGCAGTTCTGCGTCCTCGGTTACGTGGGCGTAGGTGTCAATGGTCGTTTGTATGTCGGCATGACCGAGCCTGCGGCTGACCACGTGCTCGGGGACTCCCGCCAGCAACAGAGCGGTTGCGTGCGTGTGTCGATACCAGTGCGGAGTCATCGCCGCCGGAAGGCTCGGCACGCGCTTCTTCAATGCGGCCAAATGCTTATAGACACTGCTCGGCCGAAGCGGACCGAAACGTTCGCCCCTGTGCAGATTGCAGAAGATGTAGGCGCTGTCCCAATCATGCAGGGCGACGTCGGCACCGGCTTCACACAATGCCCAGACCCAGTCGCCATAGAGCCGATCCAGTCGTGACCCGATCACCACACGCCGGTAGCCGCTCTTGGGACGCAGTCCGTGCGGATGATCGTATCGCTCCATAACGCGGATCACCGCCGTGCCGCCGGTGCCGGGCGACCAATCGCGGTGCTGCAGGGCCAGTGCCTCACCAAGTCGCAAGCCGGTCTCTTCAAGAAGCGTCCACAACAGCAAGTAGCGCAGCTCGCCCTGCCATTGACCTGCAGCGGCATCCCACCGAGCCTCGGCCTCGCGTAGTGCGGCCATCTGCGTGGGAAGCAGCACCGTAAACGGTTTTCGACGAACACGAAGACGAACCTGGCTGCGGCGCCTGCCGTGCTGGCGCGCTATGTGCTCGAGGAACGAGGTAGAAGACCCAGTCGGGCCATAGACCGTCTCATAGAAGGTCGCCGCGACCTTGACGCCACGGGCAGCCTGATGACGATAGAAGCTCATAACCGGCCGAACTCGCGCAGCGACCGTCGAGTCGCCGACCGCCGGCATGCCCGACAATGACACCACTTCCGAACCGACCTCGCCGCGTCGCACCTGCCCCACAAACTCGCTCAAATCAGTGATGCCGACCGCGTCCCACCGCTGGCCTCGCCGTTCCAGGAACGTCCACCACAGCTCCAGGCTCTTGGCATAGCTGGCAATGGTGTTCGGAGAATGTTCCCCAATACGCAGGAACTCCAGGTACTGCTCGATCGGCCCCACCACCCGGTAGTCCGCACCGAGGACCGTCCAAGTCAGCCCCTCCCGGGTCACCACCCGCTGCTTGACCGCCACCGAGCTCCCACCACCGTCGTCACCGTCACTAAGAGTAAGTGGGGATAACTTAACGTTGACAGGGTTGGAAGCAGCAGGAGGACACGCTGACCGACGTCGCCGGCACACCAACGTGGGTGCGGATATCACATGGTGCCGCTCGCGGAGGCGTGGGCGTCCGGCGCCTGGGCCTGGACGACGTCCCGCCGCCAGACTTACGCCAACGACCTCGGCGGCCCCGAGCTGTGGGCCGTCACCGACAACGTCAACCAGAGCAAGAGCGACAAGGACCCGGCCGAGTGGCAGCCGCCGCGTGCCGCGTTCCGCTGCACCTACGCCCGCGCCTGGATCCAGGTGAAGTGGTACTACGACCTCACCGTCGACAGCGCTGAGAAGAGCGCGCTCACCTCGATGCTCGGCACCTGCTGAGCCGTCCGCCCCGACGCCCGGCCCTTCGTCACCCTTCACCGGCGAGTGATCTTCGGGTGATGTCGAGGTCGTTCGCCGATTGCCGGGCGTCGGGGTGGTCGTCGCCGAGGACGCGGCGTTGCCGCCGCAGAGTGTCCCGTTGCAGGCGGAGCGCTTGCTCGAAGGCCCCGAGGTGGAAGAGGTCATGGGCGAGGTTCCGGGCTGAGCGGAGGGTGTCGGGATGGTCCTCGCCGTAGAGCCGGCGGCGGCGTTCCAGGACGTCGAGGTCCAGGTCGCGGGCCTCCGCGTAGTCACCCAGCCGGTTGTTGGCGGCCGCGAGGGCGAAGGCGGTGCCGAGGACCGCCGGATGGTCGTCGCCGAGTGTTCGCCGATGTCCGGCCATCGCGAGGCAGAGGTCGCGGGCCTGCCCGTGCCGGCCGAGTCTCATCAGGCAGAAGGCGAGGTTGTTGGCGGTCCGGATGGTGCTCGGGTGATCCTCGCCGAGGACGCGTCGGCGCCGTTCGAGGGTGTCCTGACCGCACGTGAATGCCGCCTCGAGTTGGTCCGTCCAGTAGAGGGCGGTGGTCAGTGCATGTGCCGCGTCCAGGACGTCGGGGTGGTCGCGGCCGAGGGCGGCGGTCCAGCGTCGCCGTGTCTGGCCGGCCAGCGCGAGGGCGACCGGATCGTGCTGTCCCGAGGTGTTGAGGTAGTCCAGATGGTCGATCACGAGTCTTCGGAACTGCTCGTCCTCAATGAAGGAGGACGTGTCCATGCTGGTCAGGTGGGTGCTGAGCGCCTGGATGTGCGGAGTGAAGAGCGCGCGGGCCGGCCACGCTGCCATGTCTCGGGTTTCGCCCAGCGGGGCGGTCGCCAGGAGTCTCTGGGCACCTGCCAAGGCCGTCACGCGCTCTGCCTCGGACAGGGCGCTGCGCAGGAGCGCCTGCACCAGCCGGTGTGCGAGCAATCGTTGGCCGTCGTTACGGGCAAGACCTAACGCCGTGAGGAGGGCCAGCTTCCGCAGTGTCGTGGCGGTATTCCCAAGACGGACTCCGCGCTGGTCACTGCCGGCGGCCACGGGAAGTTGTTCGGGGGCGAGGAAGGAGATCTGGTCGAGCAGCTCCCCGGTGCTCGCGTCGAGCGCGCGCAACCGGGCGCGTCCGGCCGCGACCATGCCGGCGAGCCCCGGGTGCCGGTCGAGCGTGGGGTCGTCCAGGCCCGCGCCGGCCGGGTGCGAGGCCAGAAGATCGAGGAAGCCGTCGACGTCCAGGCCGGTTTCCGCGAGGAAGCAGCCGGCCTGCTCCAGGGCGAGTGGGAGATCACCGAGCGCGTCCAGAACTCGCTCGAGGTCGTCGGGCGCCAGTGCCGGTGCGCGTGATCGCAGCAGGCCCCGGGACTCGGCGCGGGGCATCTCGCAGACCTCGATCACCGGTGCCAGTCTGCGCAGCGCGGTGATGCGGCCCGTGATCAGCAGCCGACCGCCGCTGCGGGGACGCAGGCCGCCCCATAACGCCGTGTCCTCGACGTTATCGAAGATCAGCAACCGGTCTTCGTGCTCGGCCAGGACCGTCCACAGTTCAGCGAGCACCGCGGCGGGCGCGGCAGTGGCGCGGATGCCGAGTCTCTCGGCCAGGGCGAGCAGATCGGTGGTCGCCAGCGCCGCGGTCTCCGCGTTCACCCACCAGACGACCGTGTACTCGTCAGCATGACGGTGGGCGTATTCCAGGGCCAGCTGGGTCTTTCCGACGCCGCCCATGCCTCCCAGCGGCACCACCGTGTCACCGTTTCGGTCTGAGGACCGCAGCCGGTGATGGATCTGGTCGAGGAGCGCCGTCCGTCCTGTGAAGTACGGGTTGCGAGCGGGCAGGTTGGTGATCTGTGCGGCTCCTCGCCCGCTTTCCGACTCGTCACGATCCGCCTCTGCCCGGGACTGCCGGATCTGCACGATCACCGTCACCGCCACGAGCAATCCGGTGACCACCCACGTTGCCGGTGCCCACCACCAAGCCTTCATTTCCACGGTGCCGGTGGCCAGATTTCCCACCAGCCCGATCCCGACCGGTACCGCCGCCACCGCGACCGGTGACACCACCCGGTGCCCTCTGCCCGAACGACTCACGTCTTCCAGCATCAGGTTCCATGGCCGCAGAGGACAATGGTGACCGCTGCGAGTTCGTTGACAGATATTTTCGTTGCCCGGAACGGCGGACAGGGAGTGCGATGACGGCGGGCGGGCTTGAGGGGGTAGACGACGTCGGCTGGGCCTCGCTCCGGCACGCTTATGGGGCGGCGGAGGACTTCCCCCAGACGCTGCGGGACGCGGTCGGCGACGACGACGAGCGGGCCGGGGACGCGACCGAGCACCTGTTCGGCAGTGTCTACCACCAGGGCACGTTGTACACGGCGACGCCGTGGGCTGTGCCGTTCGTCGCGCGCCTCGCCGCCGATCCCGGGACGCGCAGGCGCGACGTGCTGGTGTCGCTGCTCGGTGCGATCGCCGCCGCCGATGACGCGACCCCGGAGGTCCTCGCGGACGTCCGCGCCGCCCTGGCCCGTGAGGCTCCGCTGATGGTCGCGCTGCTGGACGACCCGGACACCGACATCCGGGACTACACCACCTACCTGCTCGGCCACCTCCCGGACTCGTGCGCCGCCGAGGTGCTGCCCGCGCTCCGGGCCCGGCGCAAGAAGGAGCGGTCGCCGCTCGTGCTGGCGGGCCTGCTCGCCGCCGCCGGCCGCCTCGACCCGCGGGGCAGCGCGGCGTGGCTGGCCGAAGAGGTCGCGGGACGGTCCGCCGCCGTCCGCGCCGGAGCGCTGTGGGCGATCGCCGCCAACGGCCTCCCCTGGACGGACGCCGCCTCGGAGGCGGCCGCCCGGTGCTGGCTGGAGGGCGAGCCGCTGAAGGGCTGGATCTGGGCGGACGACCCGTTCGACGACATCGCCGGCCGGATCGACGGCCCGTCGTTCGCCGCACTGGCCCGCACCCTGCTCGACCAGGGGCCCGCCGACTCCGCGCGGACGGCCGTCGACGCCGCCTACCAGCGCTGCGTGCGGTCGCGCTCGGCCCGTGCCGAGGCGGCGCCGGTGCTGGCGGCGGGCCTCCGGCACTCCGACCTCGGCGTCCGCGTCGCCGCCGCGACCGCGATCCGCGACGTGCGCGAGGCCGCCGTGGAGACCGCCGACGCCCTGGCCGCCCTCGCCGCCGAGCCGCCCGCGGACGCCGACTCCCTCGAAGCGCGGGTTTTCGACGCGGCCTTGGAGACGCTGATCGGGCTGGGTGACACTCGCTGGCGCGAGCCGTTCATCGCCGCGCTCGGCGCGGGCGCGGCGACGGCCGACGCCGTCAGCCTGCTGATCGACACCGGCGTGCCCGCCGACGCGGAACTGCTCGCGGCCGTGCGGCGGCGGCTGGCGGCGATCCCTCTCGGAGGGCCCGCGGAGTCCGGCGGCTACGACGCCCACCTCGCGAGGATGCGTCACCACAACGAGGTGAACGGCCTGACCCGGCTGCTGCACCGCTGGGGCCCCGGCGCGGCGGAGGCGGTGCCCGAACTCCTCCGGCTCGTCCCGCACGACAACTGGTGGACGGCCCGCGCGCTGGCCGCGATCGGTCCCGCGGCCTCGGCGGCGGTGCCCGCGCTGACCTCGACCCGCGACGACCCGGAGGCCTCCTGGCGGCAGCGCCTCGACGGCGCGCGGGCCCTCGCCGCGATCACCGGCGACACCGCCCAGCTGACCGCCTGCATCGCCGAAGCCGCGACGGCCGACCCCGTGCTGGCGGCACAGACGGCCGTCGACCACGAGTTGCCCCTCGACGACTTCCTGCCCGTCTTGCGCGCCCTTGCCGACGCGGGCACGGGAGACGACCCGTCCGCCATCAAGTCCCGGCTGGAGGCGGCGGGGTTGCTGCTGCGCACCGGCGACAAGGCCACGGCGATCCAGGCCGCCGCCGACGCGATCGACAGGGGCCGCCACACCGCGGACGCGATGGACCTCGCCGGCCTGGTCGGGCCGGACGCCGCGCCGCTCCTCCCGCGCCTGCGGAAGCTCCTCGGCGACCGGCATTCCGCCACCGCCGCCGCGCTGGCGATCCGCCGCATCACCGGCGACTCCGCCCCGCTTCTGGACGCCGTCCGCCGCAACCTTCCCTACCTGGGTGCCGGTCCCTGGCTCGACGCTCTGCTGCGCGAACTCGGCACGGACGCCGCCCCGCTCGTCCCTGACCTGCGCGAACTGGTCGACGGCGACGCCGCGATCCCGGGCGTCGGCGTCTACGGCCGGCAGGTCCGCCAGGACGAGGAGGAACGCCGCGAACTCCTCGCGATCCTGCCCGGCCTCACGCCTTAGCGCCGTCCGGTGAGCCGCCGGGCGGCCAGGTGCGCTCCGGCGACACCGGCGGCGGCGAACGCCAGGCCCAGCGCCGCGTCCCGTGTCCGTGCGGGGCGCAGCACGCCCTGGCGCCGCAGCCGAGCGCGGGCCCACACCGTGTACGGGACGACCACCAGGGCCGAGGTGACCGAGCCGGGCGTGTACTGCCGCAGCGCGGCGGCCTGCCCGAGATGGACCAGGCCGTGCAGCCCGAACCCGGCGAGCGCGGTCTGGTAGGTGGCGGACCGTCCGCCGGTGCGCTGCCCGTCGACCGCGGCCCCCGCGACGAGCGCCCCCATCAGGGTCACGGCGACGGCGAACTCGCGCTCGTCCACGGCTTCCATCCACCGCCACACGGCGGCGGGCGCCTGCGGGAACCGCTCGCGCAGTTCGGGCAGGTGCGCCCGGATCCAGCGCGGCCCGGCCGCGACCTCCTCGGCGTCGTGCACCGCCCACGCGACAAGCAGCCCGATTCCGGCATCTCGCATCACACGGCCAGTCTGGCAGGGGTGATCACGCGGAGCGGCGGCGGAGGCGGCCCCAGGGCTTGGCGACGGCGAGGACGGTGGCGAACGTCAGGGTCGTGAGGGAGACCGCCGGCGGGAAGAACAGGTTTGAGATGAAGGCCGGTTCGGGAGCGTCGGCGCTGAAGGTGCGGCCGTACTCGTCCACCTCGGCCATGCCCGGCTGGAGGGCCACCAGGATCAACGTGCAAAGGATCAGGTTGAGGACGAGCTTGACCGCCACCCACCAGTAGCGCAGCAGCCCCCAGCGGGTGCCGAGGCCCAGGATCACGCCGGTGACCAGGCAGATGAGCGCGGACGTCAGCATCGGCCACACGACGAACGTCGCGAGCGCCCGGTAGGCGAGGCCGCGGACGTCGTCGCTGCCGCCGAACCGGCCGGTCAGGACGAGGACGGCCACGATGACGTCGATCCCGATCCACGCCCCGGCGGACATGATGTGGACGATCAGCGTCGTCTTGCGCCAGCGCCTGCCGAGGGGGAAGCGGGCCTCCCGCCGCGCGCGGGTGCGTTCCTGTATCGCCATGTCCACGGTCCTTTCTGTGCGGTCTGCCATGACGATGCCGGTCGGGTCCGGGGGGTGTCGTCACGTGCGCGGCGGCTTCGCGCGTACGACGGGCGGCGCAGCGGGGGACGCGGGCGGTACCACCGGCGAGGTAATTGGAGACTCTCTCTAGAGAAGGTCTCTGGAAATCGTTAGGGTGCCCGGTATGAGCCAAGGGTGCCGGGTGTGAGCGGGGCGTTGCGGGTCGCCGTCACCGGCGGGAACCGGGGTGTGGGACGCGCGGTGGCGGGCGAGGCCGCCCGGCGGGGGCACCGGGTGGTGATCGTGGCGCGGCGGCCGGATGCGGGGGCGGCCGCCGCGCGCGAGATCGGCGCGGAGCTGGTCGTGGGCGACCTGTCGTCCGTGCAGGCTGTGCGGGAATTGGCCGGAGAGCTGTCCGAGGTCGATGTGCTCGTCCACAACGCGGGCGTCTGGCCCAGCCGCCGGGTCCTCACCGAGGACGGGTTCGAGCAGGCGTTCTTCACCAACCATCTCGCGCCGTTCCTGCTGAACCGGCTGCTGGAGGAGCGGCTGCGGCGGGTGGTGCAGGTCAGCGCGGGCCTGTACGTCACCGGACGGGTGGATCCGGACCGGACGCCGACCGGGGACGACTTCCATGCCGTCCACACGTACGCCAACACGAAGCTGGCGAACCTGATGATGGTCCCGCTGTTCGCCGAGCGGTGGAAGGACGCCGGGGTGACGATCGACGCGGAGTGCTCCGCACGGACCTCGGCGCCCGGACGGGCCTCTTCGGCGCCCTGCTGAAGGCGGTCAAGTGGACGCTGAAGCCCGCGTCGAAGAGCGGGCCGCCCGTCGCGGACCTGATCACCGCGGACGGGACGGGCCGCTACTTCCACGTGAAGAAGGAGACGCCGTTGAAGCCGAAGGCGCTCGACGCCTCACTGGCGGCACGGCTCTGGGGCGACGCCGAGAAAGTGCTCGATGTCGCCTAAGCACCAGGGCACGGACGAGACCGTCGCGCGGATCCTGACCGAGGCGCTCCGGGTGCACGCCGAACGCGGGCACGGGGGCTTCACGATGAAGGCCGTCATCGCGGCCACCGGGATGAGCAGCGGCAGCCTCTACCACCATTTCGGATCGTTCGACGGCCTGGCCGCCGCCCTCTACGCGCGCTGCATGGCCGACCTGCTCGACACGCTGTTGGACGCGCTGGAGGGAATCACCGACGCACAAGAGGGCGTCGAGGCGGCGACAAGGGCCTACCTGAGTTTCACGCGCGAGCGCAGCGACGCGGCTCGGTTCATCCACTCCTCGGCCTATGCGGCCTTCCTGCCGGAGCACGCGGCCGTCATCGCAGAACTGAAGACGCCGCGCATCGCGAAGCTCGTCGCGTGGATGGTGCCGCATGTGGCGGGCGGCCGGGTCGCGCGGCTGTCACCGGTGATGATGGAGATGCTCCTCATCGGGCCGGTCGCCGAGACGGCACGGCGCTGGCTGTCAGATCCGAGCGCCGTGGACCTGGACGAGGCCGCCGCCGTCCTACCGCCCCGCATCTGGGCCTCCCTCCAACCCTGATCACCTAATCGGCGGCGTAGCGGAAGCCGGTGTTGCCCGAGGAGCTGTCGGGGGAGTTGGCGGTGCGGGCGGCGACGCGGTAGCGGTTGCAGTAGGACGCGTGGCACAGGTAGGAGCCGCCGCGCAGTGCCCTGCCGTCGCCCCAGGCGTCGGCGCACCATTCCCAGACGTTTCCGGCCATGTTGTGCAGGCCGTAGCCGTTGGGCGGGAAGGCGGTGACCGGGGCCGTGCCCTTGTAGCCGTCCTCGGCCGTGTTGCGGGTGGGGAAATGGCCCTGCCAGATGTTGCACATGTGCTCGCCGTCCGGGGTGAGGTCGTCGCCCCACGGGTAGCGCTTCCCGGCCAGGCCGCCGCGTGCCGCGTACTCCCATTCGGTCTCCGTGGGGAGCCGGACGCCCGCCCAGCGGCAGAACGCGGCGGCGTCGTTCCAGGAGACGTGGACGACGGGATGGTCCGCCCGCCCGTCGAGGGTGGAGCCCGGCCCTTCGGGGTGCCGCCAGTCCGCGCCGCGCACGGCGCACCACCAGGGGGCCCGGCCGGCTCTGGGGGAGATGCGGCGGAGCCGGCCCGGCAGGAACCCGGCGAAGACGTGCGACCACCCGAACCGCTCGGCGTCGGTGCGGTGGCCGGTCGCGTCGGCGAACGCGGCGAACGCCTCGTTGGTGACGGTGTACGGGGAGATCGCGAACGGGGCCACGGCGACCTCGCGGACCGGGCCCTCGCCGTCGCCGGGGTTGGCGTCCGGGTCGTCGCCGCCCATCAGGAACGTCCCGCCGGGAAGGCGTTTCAGCGCGGTCGCAGGCTTCAGCGCGGTCACAGCTTCAGCGCGGTCACAGGGCCGCCAGGTCGCCGGCGATCGCGTGCAGGGTCTCGCGGTCGATGACGCCGACCGCCAGGCCCGCGATCTCCAGCAGGGAGAACGGCATCGCCTCGGGCAGCAGCGGGCTGTCCATGAGCGCGCCGAGGTGCTTGCGGAGCACCGCCTCGGCGGCCGGTTCGGCGACCAGCAGCCGGGTCGGCGTCGTCACCGACAGGCGGGACGCGGGGAACTCGGCGGCGGTCAGCGGCGGACGCTCCGACGTCACGACCTGCTCCCACTGNCGCCGGACGAGCAGGTGCGCGGACGCCACCGGGCCGTCCGCCGGCAGGCCGAGCCGCTCGTACTGCTCCGGCGGCGCGTCGTTCGCGCGCATCAAGTCGACCATCAACCCGGCCATGCGCAGTTCCAGGTCGTCGTCGATGAGCGGTGACAGCTGCTCGGGGTCGGCTTCCAGGTCGTAGAGGAGCGTGCCGAACGCGTGCGGGTCGGTGTAGGAGAAGCCGGGGAGGCGCAGCGGCGCCACGCCCTTCGTGAAGGAGAAGGGGGACGCCATGGTCGCGTCCCGGAGCGTCTCCACCGGCATGCGGCCGCGCATGTGCGTGGGCATGAGCGTGTACTCGGCGAGCGGCCGGTTGCCCGGTTCCGCGCACGCGCGCATGTACACGTGGCGGCCGTCGGTGACGCCGACGTGGCCGCCGAAGCAGCCGAACAGGCCCGCCTCCCGGACGGGGGAGTCGCGGGCGACGGTCTCCCGCAGCGGGACGCCCAGCATGTCGGGCGTGCGGTCGACGCCGAAGAACTCCAGCAGCGTCGGCCCGAAGTCGATGGTCTGGACGAGGCTCGACCGCCGTTCGCCCGCGACCCGGCTGCGCGGGTCCCAGATGAACAGCGGGGTGTGGATCGTCTCGTCCCAGAACGGCGGCGCGTTCTTCCCCCACCAGTCGTGCTCGCCGAGCAGCAGGCCGTGGTCGGTGCAGACGATCAGGAGGGTGTCGTCCCACAGGGACAGCTCGTCCATCAGGTCGAGGACGCGTCCGAGCGACCGGTCGCACATCGACAGCAGCGCCAGGTACTGGTTCCGCAGGTGCTCGACCTGCTCGGGCGTCTCCGTCACGCGCCGGTAGTCGGGCCAGTCGAAATGCGGGCCGTCGTAGTCGTCCGGATAGAGCTTCTTGTAGTGGTCGTAACTGAAGAAGGGCTCGTGCGGGTCGAATGTCTCGATCTGGAGGAACCAGTTGTCCTCGGCATGGTTGGTCTTGATGAAGTGGACGCCCGCGTCGAACGTGCCCGTCTGCGGATGGTCGGCCTCGTCCTTCATGTAGAGGCGGTTCACCCAGTCCTGGCGGCGCAGCGGGTTCGCCGTGTGCGGGACGGAGTCGGGCACGTCGGGGTCGGCGACGTGCCCCTTCCATTCGTCGCCCTCCTGCCCCCGGAAGAACTCGAAGGTGCTGTAGCGCGGGTGGTAGGTCGCGCCGCCGTCCAGCCAGTAGTGCTGGTGGTCGGTGGCGAGGTGGGTGTAGACGCCGTTCTCCTTCAGCATCTCCGGGACGGAGTCGTCGAACGGCTCCAGCGGCCCCCAGCCCCGGTGCAGGAAGTTGTGGCGGCCCGTGTGCATCTCGCGCCGCGCCGGCATGCACGGCATGCTCCCGCCGTAGCAGTTGTCGAACGTCGCGGTCCGCTCCGAGAGCCGCGCGAAGTTCGGGGCGTGCACGTCCGACGCCCCGTACGGCGGCAGGAAGCGCCGGTTGAGGGTGTCGAACATGACCATGACCGCTTTCATGAGGCACCTTTCAACGGACGCTCCTGATCCGGTACACGGAGGCGGACCCCAGCAGCATGATCACGGCGGACACCGCGTACAGCACGCGGTAGCCGCCCACGAACGTGAGCACGAACCAGGCGACGCCGAACGCCAGCGGGACGTTCTGCGCCGCGTTGACGACGCCGAGGTCGCGGGCGCGGCTGCGCTGGTCGGGGAGCACGTCCGTGACGAGCGCCTGGTCGACCGACAGGAACGCGCCGTAGCCCGCCCCGAGCAGCACCGCCCCCGCCATGGCGGACGGCCACGCCGGCGCGACCGCGAGCAGCGCCGCCGCGCCGGCCTGGAGCGCGCCGGCGACCGCGATGAGGTCGCGGCGGCGGCCGAGCGCGTCCGACGCCCTCCCGCCGAGCCAGCCGGTCGCCGCGCAGCACACCAGGTAGATCAGCGTGAGGATCAGCAGGGACCCGTCGGGGTCGGTCCGGTGCAGGACGTCGGTGAGGAAGTACAGCAGGTACGTCGTCCCGGCCAGGTTCCCGGCGTTGATCAGCACGCGGGACAGCAGCGCCCAGTAGTAGTCCGGGTGGCGGCGCGGATGCGGGAACGGGACCCGCTCGCCCGCGCCCGGCATCTCGTGCGCGTTCCGAGCGGCCGGGCGGGCACCCGGCCGGCCGAGGAAGAACGGCAGCGCCGACACCGCCGCCAGCACCGCGATCAGTGCCCACATCCCGGGGACGGACGTGACGACCATCGTCACCAGCACCATCCCGACGACGAGCGCGACGACCTGCGGGACGCCCATCGCGGCGGACGCCGCGCCCCGCTGATGGTGCGGCACCCGGTCGGCGATCACGGCGCTGAGCGCGGCGAGCACGGCCGCCGCGCCCATCGACACGACGACCATCAGGGCCGCCACGACCGGCCAGCTCGTCTGCGTCCCGATCAGCGCGTACGGGACGGCCGCGACCGCGAACCCGCCGAGCGCCCAGACGCGGCGGCGGCCGAAGCGGGTCCGGGTGCGGTCGCAGGCCATCCCGGCGAGCGGCACGCACAGCACCACCACGACGGAGTTCTGGATCAGCAGGTAGGACAGCACGTCCACCTTGTCCTCCGCCGCGATGCGGCCGATGAGGTGCGGGGTCATGAACTGCGGCGGCAGCAGGATCACCAGCCAGTACCCGAACCACGCGGCGGCGTAGCCGAGCAGCCAGCTCCGCCCGACCTCCGCGGTGCCGCGCTCGCCGGGGCGGCGGGCGGCCGTCAGTTCGCTCACGCGCCTCCCGTCCAGGTCTCGGCGCGGCGCCACATCTCCAGGTACGCCTCGGCGCCGCGGGCCATGTCGTCGACGAGCGCCTGCCCGCCGTAGGCGCGCATGTCGGCGATCCAGTCGGCGACGAGCCCGTAGTTGGCGACGCCGTCGGTGTTCAGGTCCCAGGTGCGCAGGCCGGTGCGGAGCCGGTCGAGCTTCACCGCCGGGTCGATCGGCGAGGTGAACGGGTAGCGCAGCGGGTTCTCCTTCGCGTCCGCGCGCGGCGACGGCAGCGGGCCCATGCCGTTGGCGTCGAGCCCGTACCCGTAGCCGAAGGTGAAGCGCGGGTCGGCGGCGCTCTTGTTGCGCCGCCACTCCGCCGCGAAACGGTCGGCGGAGCTCCCGTAGCCGGTGATCATCCCGCCGAGGCGGTAGACGCGCCGCATGTAGGTGTCGTCGGTCCAGCTGTGGGACGAGACGACGCCCGAGTACCCGGCGTCCTCCAGCAGGCTCAGGGTCTGGTCGGCGGCCTTCACGCTCATGTGGTCGATCTCGACGAGCATGTGCCGCTTCATCAGGCCCTTCACCATGTAGGCGCCGAGGTCGGTGAGGCCGAGCAGGTTGCAGTGCGGCGCGTCGGGATACAGCGGCAGCGTGATCCCGGCCTGCCCGAGCAGCCGCAGGAGTTCGGCGACCTGCCCGTTGACGGCGCCGGCCGGGGCGATGGTGTTGTCGTGGGCGGCGCCGGTGCACGTCTCGGCCTGCCAGAACCGCCCGGTGCCGAGGAAGTTGCCCGCGTTGATGACGGCGCCCGTCGTGCCGCCGTCGAACCGCACCCCGCACAGGGCGTTGTCGAACTTGTGGCACAGGAACATCGAGGACACGCCGAGTTCCTTCATCTCGTCCAGGCCCCGGTCGATGTCGGCGCGCGTGCACTGCGGGACGCCGCCGATCACGCGGCAGCCGAACGGCTCGGACGTCTCGATGCCGAGGACGACGGCGAGCTTGCCCTGCCCGATGACCTGGCGGGCCTCGCCGGCGTCGCGCACGATGCGGAACCAGCCCTTGCCGGGACCGCCGCTGAGCCCGTCGATGTAGGACTGCATCTCCCGCATCCGCCGCGCTTCGAGCCGGATGACCGCCATCTCGTCGCACGCGTTGCGCTTCAGCGGATAGATCTCGCAGAGCTGCCGGTTGGCGACGAGCTGGTTGACCAGGACGCGCTGCCCGGCGCGCCAGGACCGTTCCAGCCAGGCGTAGTAGACCTGCTGGTGGGTGCGGGAGTCCCAGGCGGGCCAGTCCTTGAACGTGGGCCAGCCGGTGGGGTCGTGGGTGCCGAACGGGGTGCCGTGCCGGGTGAAGTTCTCGAACCAGGCGAACGCGCCGTTCCCGGCGTGGTCGGGGCAGTCGCGCAGCGCCGCCTGGATGCCGTCCGGGTCGAACGGCTTGCCGCACAGCAGCTGCCCGCCGAACGCCTCGTACGACATGAGGTGGCTGTGGGCGTCGATGTAGCCGCGCACCTCACCGCCATCGGCGGACAGGGACGCGGCACGGGCGGGCGGCGCGGTCGCGAGGCCGGAGGCCAGCGCGGCGAGCAGGGCGAGGACGAGCGGGATGCAGGCGGTACGTCGGAGGGAGCGTCGGAACGGCATGGGGCACCTCGACCGGGGTGGGGGCCACGGATCTGAGGTGAGTGATATCACCGATCGGAGAAAAAGTGAACAAGGCTCATGTTATGGATCTGGGACGGGATCCGCCGCGAGGTCGGTGAAGTACGCCCGCAGCAGCCGGGCGCCGAGCGCGACCACGGCCGGGTCGCCGTCCTCCGCCGACTGGTAGGCGAGCCGGAGCAGGCCGTCCGACGCCGTGATGGCCACCAGCAGGACGCGCTCGTGGTCGGCCAGCGGCGGCAGGCCCGCCTTCTGCGTGCCCAGCTCGTACATGCGCGCCGCCATCTCGGTGTCGATCCGGCGGACGAGGCCCTGGTCGATGGCGCCGGTGTCGCGGAAGTCGGCGATGAAGAAGCCCGGCACGGTGCGGCGCAGCGCGAGGCTCTCGTCGTAGACGAGCACGGCCGCGTCCGCCCACGTCCGCACCGGCTCGGAGGTGAGCCGCTCGTGCACCCGCCCGATCAGGATCGCCAGGTTCCGCATGGCCAGCTCGTACAGCAGCCCGGACTTGCCGTCGAAGAACTGGTACAGCGTGCCGATCGGGACGCCCGCCCGGCGGGCGACGTCCCTGGTGGTCAGCGCGTCGTGCCCGGCCTCGGCGAGCAGCTCCGCGCAGGCGTCGAGCAGCCGCTCGAACCGCTCCACGCTGCGGCGCTGCGTCGGCCTGCGGCGCACCCCGTCCGTCATCGCCCCTCCCCGCTCCGGCCGAACATGACACATGTTCATGTTTTAATGTGACGTCCACTCATGTTAGGAGAGGAGACGCGCGTGCTTCCCCGCTTTCCCGAGGGCTTCCTGTGGGGTACGGCCACGGCGGCGTACCAGATCGAAGGCGCCGTGAAGGAGGACGGCCGCGGCCCCAGCATCTGGGACTCCTTCTGCGCCCGGCCCGGTCGCGTCAAGAACGGCGACACCGGCGACATCGCGTGCGACCACTACCACCGCTGGCCGGAGGACGTCGCGCTGATGGCCGGCCTCGGCGTGAACGCCTACCGGTTCTCGGCGGCGTGGCCGCGCGTCCAGCCCGACGGGCGCGGCCCCGCGAACCCCAAGGGCCTCGACTTCTACGACCGGCTCGTGGACGCCCTCGCCGAACGCGGCATCCTGCCCGCGCTCACCCTCTACCACTGGGACCTGCCCCAGGCGCTCCAGGACGCCGGAGGCTGGATGAACCGCGACATCGCGCACCGGTTCGCCGAGTACGCGGGCCTCGTCGCCGACCGGCTCGGCGACCGCGTCGGCGTCTGGATCACGCTGAACGAGCCGTTCGTCCACATGACCGAGGGCTACGGCGTCGGGACCCACGCGCCCGGCGAAGCGCTCCTCCTGGACGCCCTTCCCGCCGCCCACCACCTGCTCCTCGCCCACGCCCTCGCCGTCCCCGCACTGCGCGAGCGGACGTCCGGCCAGGTCGCGCTCACCAACAACTACAGCCCGGTGTGGGCCGCGAGCGACGCGCCCGCCGACCGGGCCGCCGCGGCCGCGTTCGACGCGCTCCAGAACCGCCTGTTCACCGACCCTCTTCTTCTCGGCCGCTACCCGGACCTGAGCGCGTACGGCGTGGCCGACCTCCCGTTCGTCCGGGACGGCGACCTCGCCGCGATCGCCGCGCCGCTCGACCTGCTCGGCGTCAACTACTACAGCCCGACGAAGGTCGCCGCGCCGCACGGGCACGCACCCGCCTCCGGCGGCGCGTCCGTCCTGCGCGAGGTCGAGCGCCATCTCGACGGCGCGGGCCTGCCCTTCGAGGACGTGCCGATCGACGGCCACCCGGTCACGGCGTTCGGCTGGCCCGTCGTCCCGGACGGCCTGCACGAGCTGCTGACCGGCCTCCGCGACGCCTACCGGGACGCGCTGCCGCCGATCCTGATCACCGAGAACGGCTGCTCCGCGCCCGACGAGCCCGGCCGCCCCGACCGGGACCGGATCGACTACCTGGACGGCCACCTCCGGTCACTGCACCGCGCCATCGGCGACGGCGTGGACGTCCGCGGCTACTTCGTCTGGTCGCTGCTCGACAACTTCGAGTGGGCGGAGGGCTTCGACCAGCGCTTCGGCCTCGTCCACGTCGACTACGCCACCCAGCGCCGCACGCCGAAGGCGTCTTACCACTGGCTGCGCGAGGAGTTGGCCCGGTACCGGTGAGCGGGACGCCCTGGCCTGATCGCGCGCGCCGCGCCCATCATGGACGGTTATGAGCGAGCTGACGATTCCGGGTCTGCTGGAGCGGGCCGCGCAGGACTCTCCGGACGCCGAGGCGGTCGTGGACGGCGACGTCCGGGTGACCTACGCGGAGCTGCGCGAGCGGGTGCGGGAGGCGACGGCCGCGTTCATCGGCGCCGGCGTCGGTCCGGGCGACCGCATCGCGATCTGGGCGCCGAACGGGCTGCGCTGGATCGTCACCGTGCTCGGCGCCATGGGCGCGGGCGCGACGCTCGTCCCGCTGAACACCCGGTACAAGGGCGACGAGGCCCGGTGGCCGCTCACCAAGGCCGAGGTCAAGATGCTCTTCGTGGAGGACGGGTTCCTCGGCATCGACTACCCCGGCATGCTCGGCCTGGACGAGTCGGGCGCCGTCCCCGGGCTGCCCGACCTCCAGCGCATCGTCACGTTCAACGGGCCCGCGCGGCCGGGCGTCGCCGCCTGGGACCAGTTCACCGCCGGGGCCGTGCCCGCGGCGGAGGCCGACGCGCGGACGGCGGCCGTCCGGCCGGACGACGTCGCCGACATCCTGTTCACGTCCGGGACGACCGGCCGGGCCAAGGGCGTCGTGGTCACCCACGAGCAGAACGTCCGCACCTACGCGGCGTGGACGAGCCGGACCGGCCTGAAGGCCGGCGACCGGTACCTCATCGTCAACCCGATGTTCCACACGTTCGGCTACAAGGCGGGCGTGCTGGCGTGCGTGATGAAGGGCGCCGCGATGGTGCTCCAGCGCACCTTCGACGTCCCGGAGACGCTGCGGCTGATCGAGCAGGAGAAGATCACCGTGCTGCCGGGCCCGCCGACCATCTACACCTCGCTGCTGGACGCGCCCGGCCGCGAGGAGCGCGACCTCTCGTCGCTCAGGCTGGCCGTGACGGGCGCTGGGGACGTGCCCGTCGCGCTGGTGCGGCGCATCAAGGAAGAGCTGTTCCCGCAGGTCGTGACCGCGTACGGGCTGACCGAGTCGTCCGGCACCGTGACGGCCTGCTCGGTGGACGACGATGACGAGACGATCGCGACGACGTCCGGCCGGGCCATCGACGACGTCGAAGTCAAGATCGTCGACGAGAAGGGCGAGCCGGTCCCGGCGGGCACCGACGGGGAGATCCTCGTCCGCGGCTACAACGTCATGAAGGGCTACCTCGGCGACCCGGAGGCGACGGCCGAGACCGTCCGCGACGGCTGGCTCGACACCGGCGACCGGGGCCGCCTCGACGAGCGCGGCAACCTCGCCATCACCGGGCGGAGCAAGGAGATGTTCGTCGTCGGCGGGTTCAACGTGTACCCGGCCGAGGTCGAGGACGCCCTCGCCCGCCACGACGCCGTCGCCGAGTCGGGCGTCATCGGCGTCCCCGACCAGCGGATGGGCGAGGTCGCCCGCGCCTACGTCCGGCTCCGCCCCGGCCGGGCCGCCACGGCGGACGAGCTGATCGCGCACTGCCGGGAGCGGCTCGCGAACTTCAAGGTCCCCCGGGAGGTCGTCTTTGTGGACGACCTCCCGAAGACCGCGTCCGGCAAGGTCCGCCGCGTGGAACTCAAGGACTTCAAAGAGCAGCCATGACGCGGGCCCTGTGCTCGGCCACCGAGCCCCAGGCCGAGTACAGCGCGCGCGCCTTGCGGATCCACAGCGACGGGTCGTACTCGTCGGTGTAGCCGATCGCGCCGTGCACCTGTAGGGCCGTCTTGGCCAGGCTGTAGGACGCCTCCGAAGCGGCGACCTTCGCGGCCGAGACGTCCCGGGCGAAGTCCGGCGTCCCGTACGACAGCGCCGCCCCGTACACGAGCGGGCGGGCGAACTCCAGCTCGACCATCGCGGTCGCCAGGTGGTGCTTGATCGCCTGGTACTCGCCGATCGGGCGCCCGAACTGCTGCCGCGTCTTGGCGTACTCCACGGACACGTCCAGCAGCGCCTGGCCGAGCCCGATCTGCTGCGCCGCGCACAGCAGCACGCCGAAGTCGGTGAAACCACCGCCGCCCTCGACGCGGAACAGGCGCCGCGCCGGGTCGAGCGAGGCGAGCGCCTCACCGGCCTTGCGCTCCACCTTGTCCGGGGTCAGGACGAGGTCGGCGACGTCGGCGTCCAGCGCGTGCGGGACGGCCAGCGTCACGACCGCCTCGCCCTCCGCGATCCGCGGCAGCCACGGCGACTCGCCCAGCAGCTCCGCCGCCGCGAGCGTCTCCACGTACGGGCCCGGCGCGGCGGCGCGCCCCAGCTCCTCGGCCGCGACGACCAGCTCCACCGGCAGCCGCCCGGCGCCGCCGAACTCCTCCGGCACCGCGACCGCGAACACCCCGGCCTCCGCGACCGACGTCCACAGCGCCCGGCCCGGCCCGGAGTCCCCGGCCGCCCACGCGCGCGCGGTCTTCGCGGTGCCCGCGTCGGCGAGCAGCCGCCGCAGCGTCTCACCGAACATCCGCTGCTCGGCGTCCAGAACGAACTTCATCGGACCCTGCCTTCCTGGGGGGCGCCCCCCGGACCCCCGGGGCGGGGCCCCGACGATCCTCGCTTCGCCGCGGTCATCGGGCTCTGCCTCCCTGGGGGGCGACCCCCAGACCCCCGGAGTCGGGATCCCGACGATCCTCGCTTCGCTGCGGTCATCGGACCCTGCCTTCCTGGGGGGCGCCCCCCGGACCCCCGGAGTCGGGATCCCGACGATCCTCGCTTCGCTGCGGTCATCGGGCTCTGCCTCCCTGGGGGGCGACCCCCAGACCCCCGGAGTCGGGATCCCGACGATCCTCGCTTCGCTGCGGTCATCGGGCTCCCCTCGGCAGGCCGAGCAGCCGCTCGGCGATCACGTTGCGCTGGATCTCGTTGGTGCCCGCGTAGATCGGGCCGGCGAGCGAGAACACGTAGTTCTCCAGCCACTCCGACTCGATCTCGCCGTCCGGGCCGAGCAGGTCGAGCGCCGTCTCGTGCAGCGCCACGTCCAGCTCCGACCAGAAGACCTTGTTCAGGCTGGACTCGGCGCCGACGTCGTCGCTGCGCGAGATCGTCTCGAAGCCCTTGAGCCGGTAGGCCCGCGACCTGATCCAGGCGTCCGCGACGCGGTCGCGCAGCGCGGTGTCGGACGGGTCGGCGCGCTCCTTCCACAGCTCGACGAGCCGCTCGGTCGCCGCCGTGAACCGGCCGGGGCTGCGCAGCGTCAGGCCGCGCTCGTTCCCGGCCGTCGCCATCGCGACCCGCCAGCCGTCGCCCGGCGCGCCGATGACGTCCTCGTCGGGGACGAACACCTTGTCGAGGAACAGCTCGGCGAACGCGGGCTTGCCGTCCAGCCGCCCGATCGGGCGCACGGTCACGCCCTCGGCGTCCAGCGGGAACATCACGTACGTGAGGCCCTTGTGCCGGGACGACTCCGGGTCCGACCGGAACAGCCCGAAGCCCTTGTCGGCGAACGCGGCGCGGGAGCTCCACGTCTTCTGCCCGTCCAGCAGCCAGCCGCCGTCGGTGCGCGTCGCCGTGGCGCGCAGCGCCGCGAGGTCGCTGCCCGCGCCCGGCTCCGACCACGCCTGCGCCCAGATCACCTCGCCGGCCGCCATCGGCGGCAGGATCCGCGCGAGCTGCTCCGGCGTGCCGTGCTTGAGCAGCGTCGGCGCCAGCAGGTTGATCCCGTTCTGGCTGACCCGGCCGGGCGCGCCCGCCGCGTAGTACTCCTCCTCGAAGATCAGCCACTGCAGGACCGACACGCCCCGGCCGCCGTACTCCGCCGGCCACGACACCACCCCGAGGCGCGCCGCGCCGAGCGTCCGCTCCCACTCCCGGTGGGCCGCGAACCCCTCCTCGGTCTCCAGCGAGGGCAGCGGCTCGGCCGGGACGTGCGCGCGCAGCCACTCCCGCACCTCGGCGCGGAACGCCTCGTCCGCCGTCCCGAACTCAAGATCCATGAGCACCCTTCTTTCTAACAACTGTTTGGTAGAGTAACCGACCTTCACGGGCGGGCGCCCGCCCTCCCGTCCAGTGAGATCCCCGGCGACCGCTCGGCGGCGATATCAGGCCGTTCGGCGCGAGACCGCCGCCGCTGTCCGCATACGCTCGCGATCTTCCTGTCACGGGTCTTTCGCACCGTCCTACGTTCAAGCCGTACATCGGGACGAGGCGGTGAGGAGGGGCGGTATGCGGCGGAGGAGAGGGTTCTTCGCGGTCGCGCCGGCGGGCGCGGCGGCGCTCGCGCTGGCGGTGCCGATCGGGGTGTCGGCGCCGTTACCGGCCGCGGCGCGCGGCGCGAAGGCGCCGGCCTGCGCGGACGGGACGACCGTCCAGACCGACGGGGGAGCGGTGTGCGGCACCGCGGGCGACGGCGTCCGGGCCTGGCGGGGCATCCCGTACGCGGCGGCGCCCCTCGGCGACCTGCGGTGGGCGCCGCCGGCGCCGCACGCCGGCTGGACGTCCACGCTGCGGGCCACCGAGCCGGGCAGCCCGTGCCCGCAGCCGCCCGGCCTCGGCCCCGGATCGGCCGACGAGGACTGCCTGAAGCTCGACGTCGTCGCGCCCGGGAAGCCCGGCGGGAAGCCGCTGCCGGTGATGGTGGAGCTGCACGGCGGCGGGTTCCGGCTCGGGGCGCCGTCCGACGGGACGCACCTGGTCAAGGAGGGCGGCGTCATCAACGTCGGCGTCCACTACCGGCTCGGCATCTTCGGGTTCATGGCGCATGAGGGGCTCGGCGCGCACTCCGGCAACTACGCGCTGCGCGACCAGCAGGCGGCGCTGCGCTGGGTGCGGCGCAACATCGCGCGCTTCGGCGGCGACCCGGGCAACGTCACGATCTACGGTGCGTCCGCCGGCGGGTCGAGCGTGTGCGCGAACACCGCGTCCCCGGCGGCGAAGGGCCTGTTCCAGAAGGGCATCGCGCAGAGCGGCGAGTACAACTCGCTGCGGGGCGTCGACGTCCAGTGGCAGGCGCAGGACTGCAAGGCCGTCCTGCCGAGCGAGCGCGAGGCGCAGCGGGCGGGGGCCCGGTTCGCGGACGCGCTGGGCTGCTCCGACATCGCCTGCCTGCGCGCGCTGCCCGTGGCGAAGCTGCTGGAGCAGGCCGGGGAGGGCATCGGCGCCGACGTCGGTACGCAGGGCCCCGTCGTGGACGGCGAGATCCTCCCGATGTCGCCCGGCCAAGCCCTCGCCGAAGGAAAGGTCAACGACGTCACGCTGATGCACGGCGTCGACCGGGACGAGGTGCAGCTGCCCTCGGCCGAGACACCGGCGCAGTACCGGGAGTTCGTGCGGCGGCAGTACGGGCCGCTGGCCGACCGGGTCTTCGAGCTGTATCCGCTGGAGCGGTTCCCGGAGCCGTCGGCGTTCATCGCCTACCGGACGATCGTCGCCGACTCCAACTCCGTGTGCCCGGCGCTCCTCAACGACGAGCGGCTGGCCCGGCACATCACGGTGTTCGCCTACCAGACCGACAACCCGGACGCGCCGCCGATGTTCTTCCTCGACCCGACGAAGCCGAACGGGTCGTACCACGTCAGCGAGACCCCGTTCCTGGCGCCGATGCCCGGCGGAGCGGAGCTGACCCCGAACCAGGAGGCGTTCGGCCGGCAGCTGACCGCGCAGTGGACGGGCTTCGCCCGCACCGGGAACCCGACCGTGGACGGCACGCCGTACTGGCCGCGGTTCACCCGCCGCGACCCGGCCGTGCTGTCGCTCATCCCGGCGGGGGACAGCCAGGTCACGCACGAGATAGCACAGCAGCACCACTGCCGCTTCTGGAACCGGTACACCCCGTTCGCGCACTGAGCGCTTTGTCGTGGAATGCCACAGTTTGTGCCAGACATGCCAGATGCCCCACCCCACCCTTGATCGCCATCGGCCCCGCGGATTCCATGAGCCCATGCGAACCGCAGTGCCTCTGCGAACCACCGTGGTCGTGCTGGTCGTGCCGCCGGACGGCGCCGACGAGGTGATCCCGGTCGGGGTGGGGCGGACCGTCCGGTTCGTCCGGCGGTCGGACGTCCGGTACGCCGAGGCCAACGGCGACTACGCGCGCCTCCACACCGGCACGGGCAGCCACCTGGTCCGGGTGCCGCTGGCCGCGCTGGAGGAGGCGTGGCGGGACGCCGGGTTCGTCCGCATCCACCGGTCGCACCTGGTCTCGCTGGCCCACGTCGAGGAACTGGTCATCGAGTCGGGCCGGTGCACGCTCCGGGTCGGCGGCGCCCGGCTGGCCGTCAGCCGCCGCAACACCGGCGCGCTCCGCGACCGGCTGCTGCGCGGCGCCCTGCCCGGCGCCGACCGGCACCGGTCCGCCGGGCGCCGCGGCGCCCCGACCCCCTGAGGGAGATCGATCATGCGTCCCACGAGAAGGGCTCGTCCGACGAGAAGGGCGGCGGCCGTGCTCGCCGCCGCCTGCCTGGCCCTGGCCGGGGCGGCGGCGCCGTCCGCGTCCGCGCCGCCCGCGTCCGCGCCGCCCGCGTCCGCCCATCCGCGGTCCGGCGACTGGCCGTCCTGGCAGAAGGACCTGCGCGGCACCCGCTTCAACCCGGCGGAACGCGGGATCACGCCCGCGAACGTCGGCGGCCTCAAGCTCAAATGGGCGTTCGGGTTCCCGGCGCGGGCCGGCGCCCCGCACAGCCAGCCCGCCGTCGTCGGGCGCACCATCTACTTCGGCGGCCCCGACGGCCGCTTCCGCGCGCGCGACGCCAGGACGGGCGCGGCCAAGTGGGAGTTCGACCTCAGCACGGTCGGGACGGGCTTCGCCCAAGTGCGGGACGGTGCCGCCGTATCGCGCGGCAAGGTGTACTTCGGCGACACCCGCGGCTACATGTACGCGCTGAACCAGTACACGGGGAAACTGCTCTGGGCCACCCGGCTCGACACCACCGTCAGCGCCATCGTGACGAGTTCGCCCATCGTCTACCAGGGCCGCGTCTACGTCGGTGTGTCCAGCGGTGAGAACCTCCTGGGCAAGGACCACGCCTGCTGCACGTTCCGGGGCCACGTCGACGCACTGGACGCCGATACAGGCGAACTCGACTGGCGCTACTACACCGTCCCCGAGCCGAAGCAGGACGGCACCTGGCCCAACGGGGTGCCGCGCTATGCGCCGTCCGGTGGCGGCGTGTGGATCACCCCCGCCATCGACCCGGCGACCCGCACCCTCTACGTCGGCACCGGGCAGAACTACACCGGCAGCGGAGGCCACTTCGACTCCGTCCTCGCCCTGGACACCCGCACCGGCCGCGCACGCTGGACGCGCAAGATGACCGACGTCGACACCTGGCGCCAGGAGTGCAGCAGCCCGACCCCGGAAGACCACCAGTACTGCCCCAACCTGCCCGACGGGACCGCCCTCGACTTCGACCTCGGCGCCGCGCCCAACATTTTCACCGCCGGCGGGCGCCGCCTCATCGGCATCGGCCAGAAGGTCGGCGTCTACCACGTCCTGGACGCCCGCACCGGCCAGATCGTGTGGCAGCGGCAGCTCTCCACGCCCATGCCGGGCGGCGGCCTCAGCGGCATCCAGTGGGGTTCGTCCTACGACGGGCACCGCCTCTACATCGCGACCTACATGGCGAACCCCGGCACCCTCTACGCGCTCGACCCCGCCAACGGCCACGTCATCTGGAAGACGCCGAACCCGTCCGACGGATGCACGACCGGCGGCGCGTCCCAGTACCCGGGCGTCTGCCGGCTCGGCCATCCGCCCGCCGTCACCACCACCCCCGGCCTGGTCTGGGAGGGCAGCATGGACGGCAAGACGCGCGCCTACTCGTCCCGCACCGGCGAGGTGCTCTGGAGCTTCGACACCATCGCCGACTTCCCGACCGTGGACGGCGGCACCGGACGCGGCGGCTCCCTCGCCGGCGGAGGCGGCGCGGTCGTCGCGCACGGCATGGTCTACGTCCTGACCGGCGACATGTTCACCCCGTACCCCAACGACAAGGGCTCGGTCCTACTGGCCTTCGGCCACTAGGGAACGCCTGCGGCCGAGGTCTGCCGGTGATCTTACGATTTCCGCCGTTCCGCCGGGGCTGATCCCTGTTGGAAGCGCCGCCGCCAGGGTTAGGATCGGCGCTCTAGAATCGCGTTCGGAACCTTCGGAGGGTCCATGGCGAGGATCGTCGAGCACGGCACCTGGAACCTGACGCCCGCGGACGAGGGACTGCACGAGCCCGGCCCCGAACTGCTCTGGAACGAGTCCTACTACTTCGACTTCGCCGCCCCGGACGGCTCCGTCGCCGGCTACGTCCGGCTCGGCCTCTACCCGAACTGGGACCGCGCCTGGTACTGGGCCGCGCTGGTGCGCCCCGGCCACCCGCTGCTCCTCATCGCCGACAACAACGCGCCGCTGCCCAAGCCCGGAACGGCCGACGTCCACGCCGACGCCTACACCGCGACCCAGCAGATCCCCGACCCCTTCGGCCCGGCCCGGATCACGCTGCAGGGCACCGCGTCCGTCCACCCCGACCCGTTCGGCCCCGCCACCGGCACCGCCGGGCTCTCCTTCGACCTGCGCTGGGACACCGTCAGCGGCGTCTACCCCTACAAGGACATCCCGCGCTACGAGATCCCGTGCACCGTCTCCGGCCTGGTCAGCGTGGCCGGCGAGAAGATCGCCGTGGACGCGCCCGGG
This sequence comes from Actinomadura geliboluensis, assembly GCF_005889745.1. Taxonomy (GTDB): domain Bacteria; phylum Actinomycetota; class Actinomycetes; order Streptosporangiales; family Streptosporangiaceae; genus Spirillospora; species Spirillospora geliboluensis. Next base: position 1,331 of record NZ_VCKZ01000052.1, on the reverse strand, counting down.
GAGCGCGACCACAGCTGGGGCGAGCGCGACTGGTGGAACGTCTCCTGGCTCTGGACGTCCGGCCGCCTCTCCGACGGCATGTTCGTCCACGGCATGCAGGCCAACGTCGGCCTCCCGCTCCCGTGGCCGTGCTTCGCCGTCCCGCCGGGCGGCGACATCGAGCACCGCGCCGGCTTCTCCGCCGAGACGTCTTTCGCCGACGGCCTGCCCGCCCGCGGCGCGCTCGGCACCCGCCTGAAGAAGGCCGTGACCGACGGAGAGATCGACCTGATCCGCGGCTTCACCATCACCCGCTTCACCACCGGCGACGGAGCCGTCCAGGTCACCGGCACCACCCCGGACGGGGACCACGTGATCACGACCGACACCGTGGTCGCCGCCACCGGGTTCCGTCCCGACCTGGACATCCTCCGCGAAGTCCGGCTCGACCTGGACCCCGGCACCCAGGCCCCGGCCAAACTCGCCCCGCTCATCGACCCCAACTTCCACTCCTGCGGGACCGTCCCGCCGCACGGCGAACGCGACCTCGCCCACCCCGAACCCGGGTTCTACCTGGCCGGGATGAAAAGCTACGGACGCGCCCCCACCTTCCTCATGGCCACCGGATACGAGCAGGTCCGCTCCATCGCCGCCGCGCTCGCCGGGGACCGGGAGGCGGCCGACACCGTCCATCTCGACCTGCCCGAGACCGGCGTCTGCTCCACCAGCCTGGTCACCGAAGACGAGCTACCGGGCTCCCCCGCACAGGACGGCGGATGCGGGACGTCCTGCTCCACGTCACCGGCACCCGAACCCGCGACACGAACCGAATCCGCAGCCGTGTCCGCGGCCGGTGGCGGCTCGTGCTGCGGCGGCGGATCGGCGTCCGAGCCGATCAGCATCGGGGTCGGCGCACCCGCCGGGCTGGGCTTCTCCACCGGGATCGAGCACGGCTACTCGGGCGAGGCCGAACGCGCCGATGACTGACGCGGCCGAACCAGCCGCCCGAGACCGGGCACCGGCGGCTCCGGCCGCCGGAGCCCGGTCGGCGCGTGGCCACGCCCGGCGCGCGGTGAACAGCCCGCTGGCCGCGCTGTGCGTCACCGAGATCACCAGCTGGGGCGTGCTGTACTACGCCTTTCCCGTGCTGGCTCCCGCCATCACCCGCGACACCGGCTGGTCCACCGGCGCCATCACCGCCGCGTTCTCCGCCGCGCTGATCGTGGCCGCGCTGGGCGGGATCCCGCTCGGCCGCGCCCTGGACCGCCGAGGGCCACGCGCCTTGATGACCGGCGGATCGGCGCTGGCGGTGCTGTCGGTGCTGGGGCTGGCGGCGGCGCCGAACCTGTGGT